>DKVC01000139.1:7721-47310 GCA_002490995.1 Lachnospiraceae bacterium UBA7188 | reverse complement strand
TCCGGCTCCTGCCGCCACACTATTGTCATGGTATACAGGATTCCGGCACAAATCACATACCCCGTCTCCGTCCGCGTCATTCCAGTTCGTGCAGTACCCGTCCGATATGTGACAGCTTCCCGCTCCGTCTGTATAAACAGCCGCACTGACCTGGGTATCTGTCGTCCAGTCACATCCTTCCGTTTCCGCATGATGCGCACCGTATGTTACTGGCTGGCTGCCAAATCTGCCCGCATTTGCCGTCACACAATTGCGCCCGCCCACATGCCACTGCAAATGGCTCATATGATGATGCCGCACACTCCCCGGTTTCATGGTTCCGGCAACAAACAGATTCGGTCCTGCCGCCGCAGCTGTTATCCCCATTCCTGCCACAAGCAGGAATGACGCTCCTGTCATTAACAGTTTCTTCATTTTCATGTAAGAATTACCGGAAAATCACAGGCTCTGCAAAGCGATTCCTGTAATTTACGGGTAATCCCTTTCCCTCCCTTCCGTCGGTACTCCGTATTTTATACTCTCGGTCGCAAACATTTGCCAATCTGAATGTATAACGAGTGAGCGCCTGCGCAATATAGGATTCAAAGTTGGCAAATGAATGCGCTCACGAGTATATACTGGCGACCAGAAATATTTGCCGCCTTTACCTGTAATACGACGGACACAGCAAAAACCTTGCAGATTTTTTTAGTTTTTTTGAAGTCCATAAATCAGATATTCCCCGCCGTTCGAAGCCACAAATGTGTCTTCCAGATACGCATCTGTGTCAAGCCTCTCCTCCAGATACGCTAACACCCTGCCATACTGCATTTCCATATCGGCGGAAGCGATCAGATATATCTCGCTGCAGTCTGCAAAATAATCTTCCGTATACTCACAGAGCCCGGGAGCGCCGGAATACCAGCAGCCCGTAATCACGCCGTTCCGACGTCCGTATATTTCAGTCTCAAAAGCACTGCCCCTATAATAAATCAGTGAACTGGCATCTATAAAAAAGTGTTTTTCCGGATGCGCATTGCAATAGGATACCATGTCCCTCATACCGCTGAAATAAACGGCCTCCGCAGCATGTGCCGCAGAAAAGTTCCCGTACTGTGTCTTCAGAGCCTTTGCCCCAAAAGGCAGAAGCAAAAGCAGCAACACTACAGGAAGGTTTCTTTTCAAAAAAGCATATTTTTCTGTCCGTAATTCTGCTTCTCCGACTTTACTTCCCTGCGCCCCCCTGCTTCCTCCGACCAGAAACAGCAGGCAAAGCAGCAGCGCAATCTCCCCTAAATACAGTGGAACCATCACCCTGGGCGGCGTCCTGTCTCCGTAGAGAAGAAAAAGCCATATAGCGCTGCGCCCCAGGAAAAGCCCCGCCAGCGGGAACAGAAGGGAAAAGCTTCTCTCAATGAAAAGAAAAATCAGCAGAACCGCCCACCCGGCCACCAGCAGCAGATTTAATCCCCCCGAATTTTCCCCAACGGTATAGCCCTCCAGAAACCGCCTGCATATCTGCGCCGCACCCGGCTTCGCTTCCCGGTTACTGGCCACTTCCGCGATTTCCAGCAGACAGTCTCCGGAAAGGTTTTCTTCGATCATTGTATATACGCCAAAAGCAGCATATTGCTTTTCCGTCACATTGTATTTTTCAAGAACGGAACGGACCTGCTCATACTCCGGAATGTCGGCATAATCCGTGATGGCAGTAACCGCTTCATTGATCTTTTCATATTCCTTCCACCCAGGGCCGCCGTGGAAAACAAAATGGCTGCCCTTGCCTATGAGCAGCACAATGAACACAAGGACCGCGGCCCGCAGCAGAGGGGCATATTTTTTCACCCATTCCTTCCCGGAAAACGCGTGAAATCGGTTCAGCTGCCGTTCTGTAAAATATACTGCACGTCGAATCAATTTACAGCGACGCAATACAGCGAAAGGCTGCCGGTCATAGTCCTGGTTTAAACAGATTGGTAAATTCCGGCGGTCTTGAGCATAGAATCCGGAAAGCGTCAGGAAACCCATTGGCTGCATCATCAGCATTGCGTTGCTTCGCAGCCAAAAAGCAAGAAGCTCAAACAGAAAGAACAGTGTATACCGCTCTTTTCCTTCAGGATAAAGCAGGAAACAAAGGTACCCGGTTATGGCCAGAAGCGCAGCCGTAGAAGTAAACTGTATCCCGGCAATCACATAAAACCCCGCAGCATACAGGAGAATACAGCACACAAACGCCCGGAAGCAATCTCTCCTGCTTTTGCAGCAAACAAGGAACGCATCCGCAATAAAGAACCAGCACAGGAACTGAAACAGCACAAGCATTCCCCCATACCAGGGAACCTCCGTCGTCATACGGTAAAGCAGGGACAGCAGAAACCCCAGAATATAATCCACATAATAGGCATGGGCCTCCGGAGTACCGGTCATCGCCCCGGAAAAAATCTCCGAAATCAAGCGGTCATCATTGGTTTCAAAGAAAATGCCCGCACAACGATTGATGAAAAAAATCCACACAGCCGCCATGCAGAAAGCTATGGGAATGCGGAATTTTTTATCCATTTCAAACCTCCTGAAAATACAGGCCTGCAGACCTCTTTCCCGCCAAAGCTTCCCTGACAGAAATATCTCAATATTAACCTTATAATTTCCAGCGTTTCTTCTTTTTGCCCTCTGCCGCGTTATCTTTTCCGTCACCGCCGTGCTGCTCCTGTTCTGTGGCCGTTTTCGCCGCATTCAGGGAATCTCCGGTGATTTCGTCAAACTGACGCAGCAATTCCTTCGCCTCAGGCTTCAGCTTATCCGGAACCTGCACCACCAGCGTGACATAATGATCCCCGCGTACATCCTTATTCCGCCAGGACGGTACGCCCTTGCCGCGGAGTCTGATACGAGTATCCGTCTGTGTCCCGGCTTTCACGTCATAAATCACCTTGCCGTCCACTGTATCAATCATTACCTCACCGCCCAGCGCCGCCACAGCAAAGGAAACCGGCACCGTGGAGTAAATATCGAAATCCTGCCTCTGAAAAATAGGATGACGCCCCACAATCACCTCGATCAGCACGTCGCCTCTGGGACCGCCGTTGATTCCCGGCTCTCCCAGTCCAGGCATACGGGTGGACTGTCCGTTGTCGATTCCGGCAGGAATATCAACGGAATACCGTTTCTTCATTGCGATATAGCCCGTTCCCCGGCAGTCGGCACATTTTTCCTTGATGATCTTGCCGCTGCCCTGGCAGTCCGGGCAGGTCTGCACATTGCGGACCGTCCCAAAGAGAGACTGCTGGGTAAACATCACCTGTCCCTTGCCGCCACACTTCGGGCAGGTCTCCGGGCTGGTTCCCGGCTTCGCCCCGGAACCGTTACAGGTCTTACAGGTCTCCTTTACGTTCAGTTCAATCTCTTTCTTACAGCCAAATACAGCCTCCTCAAAAGTAATGCGCACGCTGGTACGAAGATTTGCGCCCTTCATGGGGCCGTTGCTGCGGGACCTGCTGCGCCCGCCGCCGAAAAGATCACCGAAGATATCGCCGAAAATATCACCGAAATCCGTTCCGCTGAAATCAAAGCCTCCTGCACCTCCTGCGCCTCCCTCAAAGGCCGCATGCCCGAACTGGTCATACTGGCGCCGCTTATCCGGATCACTCAGCACAGCATACGCTTCCGAAGCTTCTTTGAATTTCTTCTCCGCCTCCGCATCCCCGGGATTCATGTCCGGATGATACTTCTTCGCCAGAACACGATATGCTTTCTTGATTGCAGCATCATCTGCACTTTTGTCCACGCCAAGGACTTCATAATAATCTCGCTTCTGCTCTGCCATTGTTACACCTCTTCACCCTATCCTGTATTCTGCCGCCCTGGGGCAGCGCATCTTACTCTGATTGTTGCCGTCCACAGCAGCCTCTTAAAAACTGTCGGAAGCAGTTATTTGTAGACACTTCCTTACTTCCCGGCCTGCCCAACAGATATCCCGGTCCCCCCGAACTCTCTCAGCTTATCTGTCCGGCAAAAAACCTTTCACAATCGTCCTGTATAATTTGACCTCAGATAAATAATATACCACATATGCCGCCAGAAGGTCAATGCAAAATATAACGGCAAACAAACTGATAAAAATCCCGCCTCCGCCGCTGATACCCAGTCTCTGTACAAGATTCCATGCCGGCCCAAGTAAAAACAGCGTCATCCCATGTACCACAAACAATGAATAACAACACTTCTTCAGCGGCTTCAAAAATCTGCAGGCAAACAGTCTCTGCAGTACCGGCAGACAGTAAAACGCCGTCATGATAAGCATTGCAGCCGCAATATCCCGGTAATAGATCACCGTGCTCTCCTCTCCTCTGGGGAGCAGCCACACCATGGGCAGGATAACCAGCAGCCACCAGTTTCCCGCCAGCCCGCTCTGCTTCAGCCTCCATGCAGCCTCATAGCAGAACCCGCCTGCCACCGTAGCCAGAAGCCAGACATCCCCCAGCAGTACCAGGAGCAAAAGCAGGCCAGGATACAATACCATGGGACGGAAGCTGCGATTCTGGAGATAACAGATCAGGCAGATCAAAATATTTCCCACCAGAAAAGACCCAATACACCACAGATTTCGATTGGCTTCACTCCATCCCGGAATCAGGGCTGTTTTCAAATACGCCCGCACATTCACGGGCTCTCCCTTCAGCTTCAGCACAATGCCGAACAGAAAATTACTGGCCATCACCGGAAGCATCAGGCGGAAATATCTGCTGATAATAAATTCCCCCACATCGCATTCCTTTTTTCCGGCATATTTCATCGCCGTAAGGAATCCGCTGATCACGCAAAGAAGGGCCAACGCATATTTTCCCGTCCACCCGTACATAAGCAGCCCCAGCCTTCCGTTCTTTGCAAGGTGGGTCTGCATCATTGAAATTCCTGTCAGATAATAAAAGCATTCTCCGTCAAAATGGGAAAGAACAATAAAAAGTATAGAACACAGCCGCAATGTATCTATATAGTCATATCTCTCTTTCTCCATTATCCTGCTCCAGCTCACCACCATGGATGGTTCGTATTGTATTCAAATCATATACACTGCAAATTTAACCGGTGTGCAGTATGCATAGCGAAAGGACACAGCGGATATCCTCCCCTGTGTTCCTTTCTCCATATTTGATAACTCCCGTACATCCGCCCGGAAATTACCATATGCCATCACCTGCGCCAATACCATTGAATATGGCACAAACACTTACTGCAAACACATACTGTAAAAACTTGCTTCAAGACCGGAAGAATGCCCGCACTTTGGGCATTCTTCCGTGTGAAGATTGAAATCACTTAGCGAGGTACTTTCGAGCTTAGTGATTTCCTTCACACTTATACCTCGCGGAAATCTCCGTCAATTACATCATCATCGGGAGCGGAATTGCCATTGCTTCCCGCGCCTGCTGCGCCGCTCATATCCGGGCCTGCCTGGCCACCCTGTGCCTGCTGCATATTCTCATACATCTTGGTAAACAGGCTCTGGGCGCTGTTCATCAGCTTCTCTTTCGCCGCCTTCAGCTCATCCACGTCGCTGTCGCTCATCTCCTGGTCTTTTGTCCTGTCCAGAACAGCCTTCACAGCATCCAGGTCAGCCTGAACCGCAGACTTCTCGCTGTCGCTGATCTTGTCGCCTACTTCGCTGAGAGCCTTCTCGGTCTGGAATACGAAGGAGTCCGCCTCGTTCCTTGCCTCTACGGCTTCCTTGCGCTTCTTATCCTGTGCCTCGAACTCCGCCGCTTCCTTCACAGCCCTTTCGATCTCGTCATCGGACATATTGGAGCCTGCTGTAATGGTGATATGCTGCTCCTTGCCGGTTCCCAAATCCTTGGCGGATACGTTCACGATACCGTTGGCATCGATATCGAAAGTAACCTCAATCTGAGGAACGCCTCTCCTTGCGGGAGGGATTCCGTCCAGACGGAACTGTCCCAGAGACTTGTTGTCCCTTGCGAACTGTCTCTCACCCTGTACCACGTTGATGTCCACAGCCGTCTGGTTGTCTGCTGCTGTGGAGAAAATCTGGCTGTGCTTGGTGGGGATAGTGGTATTTCTCTCAATCAGCCTGGTAGCAACGCCGCCCATGGTCTCAATGGACAGGGAAAGCGGAGTGACATCCAGCAGCAGGATATCGCCTGCGCCGGCATCGCCTGCCAGCTTGCCGCCCTGCACGGAAGCGCCGATAGCAACACACTCATCCGGATTCAGGGACTTGCTGGGTTCTTTGCCGGTGAGCTGCCTTACCTTATCCTGAACCGCAGGAATACGGGTGGAGCCGCCTACCAGAAGCACCTGTCCCAGGTCGGAATTGGTCAGTCCGGCATCTCTCATGGCGTTCTGCACGGGGATGGCAGTCTTCTCTACCAGGTCATGTGTCAGCTCGTCAAACTGCGCACGGCTTAAGTTCATATCGAAATGCTTGGGGCCCTCTGCCGTTGCGGTGATGAAAGGCAGGTTGATATTGGTGGTCATGGCGCTGGAAAGCTCTTTCTTTGCCTTCTCGGCAGCTTCCTTCAATCTCTGCATCGCCATCTTGTCACCGCTTAAGTCAACGCCTTCCGCCTTCTTAAACTCGGATAACATCCACTGAATCACTTTATTATCGAAGTCATCGCCGCCCAGATGCGTGTCGCCGTTGGTTGCCAGAACTTCGATTACGCCGTCGCCGATCTCGATGATGGACACATCAAAGGTACCGCCGCCCAGGTCATATACCATGATCTTCTGCTCTTTTTCATTGTCAAGACCGTAAGCCAGAGCAGCAGCCGTAGGCTCGTTGATGATACGCTTTACCTCCATGCCGGCAATCTTGCCTGCATCCTTGGTAGCCTGGCGCTGCGCATCATTAAAATATGCGGGAACCGTGATAACTGCCTCCGTAACCTTCTCTCCCAGATAGCTCTCGGCATCTGCCTTCAGCTTCTGGAGGATCATTGCGGAAATCTGCTGAGGTGAATATCTCTTGCCGTCGATGGAACGTCCGTTGTCCGTACCCATATCTCTCTTGATGGACGAAATAGTCTTCTCTGCATTGGTAACTGCCTGACGCTTTGCAGGCTCACCTACCAGCCTCTCGCCGGTCTTCGTGAATGCCACTACGGAAGGTGTGGTCCTTGCACCTTCTGCGTTCGCTATAACGGTGGGTTTGCCACCTTCCATAACTGCAACACAGCTGTTTGTCGTACCTAAGTCAATACCGATAATCTTGCTCATTTCTAATTGTCCTCCTATTATAGTTTCGCGCAATCCTCTGTTTTTGGAGGATGCGGATACTGTTTTTGATTTACACTTGTTACTGCACCACGGCAACCATGGAATGCCTTACCACGCTGTCGCGGTAAGTATACCCTTTCTGCAGCTCCTGAGCCACCACGCCGGATTCGTATTCCTCGCTCTCCACCTGCATGACCGCATTGTGCAGATTGGGGTCAAATTCCTTTCCGATGGCTTCTATGGGTTTCACCCCTATATTTTCCAGCTCCGTGAGGAACTGCTTGTAAATGCGCTCCATGCCGTCCACGAAGGGATCTTCCTTCTTATCCTCCGGCACCGTCGCCAGGCCTCTCTCAAAATTGTCCACCACGGGAAGGATCTTCTCTATGACACTCTTGGCTCCCGTCTCAAACATGGCATGCTTTTCCTTCTCCGTGCGGTTGCGGAAATTCTCAAATTCGGCCAGCTGGCGTTTCACCTTATCTTCAAGCTGCTCGATCTGATCCTTGTAGCCCTGTGCCTTTTTGTCCAGCTTTGCCTGTTTCTTTGCCGCCCTTTTCTCTGCCCAGGTCTTCGGGTCCTCTCCCTCCGGAGGGGCCGTCTCGGTTTCCTCCTCAGTGCTTTCCGAGGTTTCTTCCGCTGAAGCTTCTGTTTCCTCTGCGGTCTCTTCCGCTGATGCTGTTTCCAGGCTTTCTTCCTTGCCGCCTTCAGCTTCGGGCATGTTCTGGTCTTTCTCTGTCTTTACTTCCTGATCTTCCATATCCCCAGTCTCTGACCTCCTTCTTCCCATTTCGAATTCTATGGCGCGGCATCCGCTTCTGTCCCTGCGTCATGACATACACGCATGGCAATGAAGCTTTCAAATAACACATTTCTCTTTCTGCCGCTTTCTTTCACACATCCTCTTTCTTATTACAGGCCTGCCGCCAAATCTCCAATGAGCTGTCCTATGTCTTCTCTTCACTCCTGTACAGCTCATCCAGCTGTGTCTGTATGGTTCTCAGCGTCGTCACCACCCTGTCATAATCCATCCGCTTGGGTCCTACGATACCGATTGTTCCCTTCATACCGCCTCCCAGTTCATAGGTTGCCGTGACCACGCTGCAATCCCTCATGCTCTGCACCGACGTCTCCGCACCGATATATACCTGAATACCGGTTTCCTCCACCTCCGTGTGGCTGGCCTGCAGGAACTCTCCCAGCAGCTTCTTCTCCTCGAAGGTATTGATCAGCTCACTGGCTTTCTGCTGGTCCGCCAGCTCCGGATACCGGAAGATATTATTGGTTCCGCTGGTGTAAATCTCCAGGTCCTCCTCTGCCCTGATGGCTTCCGCCACCGCGTCGATGACCTCGCTGACAATATGGCTGTGAATTCCTGCCTGCTGCTTCATCACGGCAATCATCGCCAGATTGATCTCATCGATGGCCAGACCGTTCAAAGTCGTGTTCAGCAGGATATTCAGCTTCAACAGCGTCTCATCATCCAGTTCCTCCTCCACAGGCAGAATGTTATTCTTGAGGACATTTCCCTCCAGGACTATCACCGCCAGAAGCTGATGTGCATCCACGCGGGAAAGCTGGATAAATTTCAGCTTGCTTCGCTTTGATCTGGGAGCGGATATCATGGTGGCGTACTGAGTATTCTGTGCCAGTACTCTGGCAACCTGCTTCAGCAGCGTCTCAATCTTGCTCTGGCGCTCCACCAGCATCTCCTTCATTTCCCGTATCTCCCCGACCTCCCGTTCCTTCTCCTCCATCATGGCATCCACATAAAAGCGGTAGCCTTTGTCGGAAGGAATCCGGCCCGCGGACGTGTGGGGCTGGAAAATGTATCCCATTTCCTCCAGGTCAGCCATCTCATTCCGGATGGTTGCAGAACTTAAATTCAGGTCGGTGTACTTGGAAATGGTTCTGCTGCCAACCGGCTCGCCTGTTTCCAGATAATTGCGGATGACCGCCTGCAGGATTTTCTTTTTTCTCTCATCCAGCTCCATCCAGGCTGCCTCCCTTTTGTTATTAGCACTCATTCAAAAGGAGTGCTAACATCTGATAACCATAAAATATCACTTACCCTATACATTGTCAACCAATTTCCGCAAAAATAATTCTAAAAAAATTCTAAAAACGGACAAAATAAAAAAACAGCATTCGAATCCTGCCTGACTGCCGCAGATTTCAACGCCGTTTTCTCATATTAATAAGCTGATTCGCTTACCGCTGTCTGTACTTTTCTGAGCTGCTGCACTGATAAATCATTTCCGCCGTGTGTAGCAGCCATGATACCGGCTTTTAACGTAAGGCTTTGTAAGGCTTTAAGAAAGTGTCTGCAAATAACCGATACGAGTTTAAAACTGTTGCATCAGTTATTTGCCGGCAATTTCTAAATGGAAAAGCTTCCCTTCACATCCCCGTTCATAACATAGTAAACCGTGTTATCTTCTGTCTTCACATAGAGTTCAATGCTGGTCAGCTCGCTTGCCTTGCGCTTCAGGTCATATTTCCAGATGTCCTTAGCGCTCTTGATCAGATCTTCCTCTGCAATAGACTTGCCGCCGTACTGAATGTGCAGAGATGTCTTCTGGGCAGACTCCTTTGCCGTCCTGGATGTGGCTGCTTTAGAGCTGCTCTTTTGAGGCGCCTCTTCCTTCGCAGGTTCTTCCTTTGCCGCCTCTTTCTTTACAGTCTCTTTTTTTACAGGTTCTTCTTTTACCGCTTCAGCTTTGGTGCTTTCTGCTCCGGCTTCCTTTGATGCCTTTGTTGTCTTGCGCTTTGCAGGGGCTTTCTTCGGCTTTGCCGGCTCCTCTGCCGTCTTGGATTCTGCTACTGTTTCTTCTGCCTTTATGTCTTCTGTCTTAGTTTCAATAGCTTCAACCTCTGTTACTTCCGTAGCTTTCACTGCGGGTTCCGCAGTTTTCTTTCTTACCATAGTTACGAACTTCCTTTCTCTTACTTTTAGTCTTCACAATATATGTTAACAGGCTTTTCGCTTTGTTTCGCTCAGCCCACCTTAAGCATTGTATTCCATTTTGCGGAAAAAGTCAACTGTATACTGGCTTTATTGATATGTTAATTCAAATATTTTTCTTAAAATCTCAATAAAATTCCTCTCTGCGGACTGTTAAACGTCCACCCAGGCTTCACTTATACTGCAGACCGCCAAGATTTGCAGGGGTGCCTTTGGGAAAATACCCGGCTGGCGGTCTGCAGTCGGGTTGTAGTGCGAATTTAACCGGCGTGCAGTATAAGTTGTGAAGAATTCATTTTGCAGATAAGAAACTGCAAAGAAATGACTTTATGTCCTTAAGGATTATTCATTGGGTGTCATATCGAATATTTGTATCGCCGCTTCATAATTCAGTGGATTCCTTTTCCGGTAATCAAAAAGCACTGCGAACCCTTTTCCTTTATGTCGGTTCTCAGCTTCATCCCAGTTGTCATATTGCTCTGCCATCCTCCCCGTATCCCAGACAGGAAAGGCAAAGGGCTCCAGATGCGTCATTTTCATCAGCTGCTTCCAGTCATACTCCCGGTAGTCCGGCAGGTGGCTGCGCTCTTTTTCCTCTGTTTGATAGAAAGAACGGACAGCCTCTTTGTACGGAACCAGCTCCGGGGCAAATTCCGGCCTGCTCTTCAGATTTTCCCGCAGATACATGTCAAAAACAAGCAGTTCCCGGTACATTGCCTTACGTTTCCTGTCACATTCTATGGCGAATTCCAGGAGAATATGACTGCGGTTTGCACGGGAAGGGCTGGCGGCGGCATATCCCTTTTGCCCGTAGAAAGCTGCCAGAGCCTCATACATGGAAAAGGGATCCGGAAAGGCCCTCTCCAAAAAAAGTATGGTATGGGTAAACTGTGCGCTGTTATAGTAGATTTCTACCATTTCTTCTATCCTTTTCAGGCGCAGTATCTCCTCATAGGACAGCCATTTTGTATACAGCACTTCGTAGGGCGGCTGTTCCATATAGCATATGCCGTATTCCTCAGCCTGTTCCCACATGCCGGAACCCTTCAGAACCTTCAGGAAACCCAGCTGAAGCTGTTCCGGGCGCATGCGGTATACCCGGTTAAAGGAATTTCTGAAGCTCTCGTAGTCTTCATAAGGAAGCCCGGCAATCAGATCCAAGTGCTGATGGACATTTCCGCTGCTGCGGATTGCCGCCACAGTATGCTCCAGTTTTTCCAGATTCGTCATCCTGCCGATGGCATTGAGCGTCATGGGATTCACGGACTGAACGCCGATTTCCAGCTGCGCCAGTCCCGGACGGAAGCCCTTCAGAAGTGCAATCTCTTCCTCTCTTAAAATATCGGCGGAAATTTCAAAATGGAAGTTTGTAACATGATTGTCATGTTCCTGGATGTACTGCCAGACTGCCATTGTGTGGGTATGGCTGCAGTTAAAAGTCCTGTCCACAAACTTCACCTGCTTTACTCTGTGGTCCAGGAAAAACTGCAGCTCCCTTTTTACGACATTAATGTCACGCAGCCTTACGCGCTTCTCCACCGAGGACAGGCAGTAGCTGCAGCGAAACGGACATCCCCGGCCGGACTCGTAATAAATGATTTTGTTCTCGAAGGGCTTCAGGTCATGGTACAGGAAGGGGATGGTGCTCAGGTCTATCGGTTCCCTGGCAGATGTGTAGCCGGTGGGCAGGCATAATCCGCGGATTTCCTGCAGGCTCTGCGGTGTCATGGCAGATATCCTCACGTAATACGCCAGCAATTCCCGAAAGGTCGCCTCTCCCTCTCCCACCATAACACCCGTCACCCGGGGATACTGCCGCAGAATCCGATCCGCGTCATAGGTTACCTCCGGTCCCCCCAGCCAGACAGGCGTATCCGGCAGAAGCTTGGGCAGCTCGCCGATCAGTTCCTGAACCAGTCTCCAGTTCCATATATAACAGGAAAAACCAATTATGTCAGGTTTTCTGACATAGATGTCAGCAAAAATTTCCTGCATGGACTGGTTGATGGTATATTCCGCAAGCTCCACGAATGGCTGCAGTTCTTCTCCGGCATAAGCACGCAGGCTGTATATTGCCGGATTGGAATGTATGTATTTCGCATTTATCGCTGCCAGTAGAAATTTCATGTTGGCTCCTTCTCTATCTCTCAGGCATTGTACGGAAATAACTCACAGCCCAAACCTCTCCGCAAGCTTCTCCCATGCCGTTTCCGGCAGTTCTGTCATAGAGGCAAGCCCCTGCTCCTTCGCTTCCGCCTCCATGGCAAGAATACAATAGAAGAAATAATTCACGCCTGTCACCAGGCTTTTTTTGATGGCTTTGTTCAGTGTCATGCCGATTTCATCCACACCGCTCTCCGTAAAATCTCTTAGATACCCGTCCACATCATAGGGAATTGCCTCAAATGCGGCCTCCCATCCTTCCACATTTCCGGTCAATATGGCAAACTGCGCCCGTCTGCCCACACCGTCTATGGCAAACCCCAGGGAGCCGGGATTGATATAGGTTTTTCCCTGCTGTATGTCGATTTCCTGATAATGGCTGTGCCCTCCCAGAAGATAGCGGTAAGGCAGATCGGCCAGAACCTTTTCCTTCAGCCCTTCCTCCTGGTGGACATTGCCCCGCACCCTTCCGGGCGTGCCATGACAGATGTACAGGGGAGGAAAGCCTTCCAGGCACACCTCCCGTTCTGTGGGAAGTGATGCGAAAAATGCCTTGTCTGCTTCCGTAATATGCTGAGAGGTATAGTAGAGAGTACCGTTGGCGGAGGACGGTTTCCAGCCTTCTTTGTTTCCTACATTATTCAGAAGATAATCTTCCCGGTTTCCGCGGAGCATATAGCAGGTGTATTTTTCGCGCATGCTGTATAAAAGTGCCATGGTGCGCTCAGGATATGGGCCATCAGTTACATAATCCCCCAGGCTGATAATGGCGTCTGCCGGATGCTGTTCGATATAATCCAGGAAGGCTTCCAGTGCCTTGTAATTTCCGTGAATGTCACTGATCAATGCTATTTTCATTTCAGGGCTATTCCTTTCCGAAAAAGTTTTTGATTTCAGTGTATTAACCCACTCTCTGTTCAGAATCACCTTTCCAAAGTTTACTTCTTCCTCTAACGGATTTTAAACCCGACACCTCTCCTCCGTGTTGATTACATAAATCGTGCTTCGTGATGCGCCTACTTTTTTCAGCCAAGCGCCTTCAATCATCTTGACCAGAATCTCTCTGGCTCTACGTTGTTTTATACCAAGAAGCTCCATCGCCTTTACCGTTGTAATAGAGCCATTCTCCAGCACGTATTTGTAAATCCGCTGTTCCTGTTCATTTGTCGGCAGTCTGTCGGCACTTTGTCGGCAGTTCGCCGGCACTTTTCCGGCGGTTTCCCGGCAGTTTCCCGGCGGTTTATCGGCGGTTTCCCGGCAGTTTCCCGGCAGTTTATCAGCAGTTTTCCGGCAGTTTTCCGGCGGTTTTCCGACAGTTTTCCGGCAGTTTTCCGGCAGTTTTCCGGTGGTTTTCCGGTGGTTTTCCGGCACTTTGTCGTCGGTTTCCCGTCGGTTTCCCGACACTTTTCCGGCAGTCTTATTATCCTCATCCACAGCGGCATTGGCGCCTGTCTGGCCTCGATAGATATTGATACGCAAATCAACCTCGCCGCCAATAAACTCCGGTTCCCTCAATCCAGCTGCCTTTACCTTGCCCATAATCCTCGGAATGCCGCTGCCCCAATGTTCAATCAGGTTCATATAGGAAAAAGCGTAGGCAAGAGCTTCATTCCGAATCTGTGAATAGCCTTCTTTCATACGTTCCAGAGTCTGTCCCATTGGAAGTTTCCCTGGAGAAGTAATCTCCAGCCGGTCATCGTAGACTGCGACCTGGATATTGCCGTGGTCAAGATAGCTGCGATGCACCGCCGCATTGATGATCAACTCACGAATCGCATCCGGCGGGATTTCATAGGTGTCCTGACGGTGGATACCCACAATAGTTGCTCCTAAATGAATATTCCGCAGAACAAACTGGAAGGCCTCGTCTATCTGCTCCCAGATTGGTCCGGCATACTCTCGGCGGTCTACAAAGATCTCCTTGGTTGCACCTTTGAATACGCCGCACTGCGTTGCAACATGAAGCGCACCACAGCCCGTCAGAATCGCATAAGCATTGGAGGGATAATCTTTTCCATCACGTTCGATCAGAACGCCCCAGGAACGCAGCTGCTGCCTGCCAACCTCTTTGACAAATGCCTTTTGCTCTTCATTATGGGCGTTCTTGATTGCCTGCTCTTTCAGGGCTATGCAAAGGGCATCAATATCCCCGTCTGTAATACTCAGCCCTGTACACAAGGCCTGGTCAAAGTAACGGTTGCTGCCCTCGAACATCAGCTCCTTTATCATGTACTCATCCGCAGGGCGTGTGGTTCCGGCAACACGGACATATACACCGCCTTCTCTGCCCAAAGCTTTGACATAATATGGGCGCTGCCTGCCCCCGGAAACTTCAACCACGATAACTGTTTTTTCATCAATGGTCTTTAAAGTGATATCCGGAATGATTGCCGGTTCGCAGCTGTCTGACACCGCATTAGCAATCGCATCCATGGTTTTAAACACATCTTCCCTGCTGAAACCGACTATTTCTCTGGTCTTATCGGCGATTCCGAAAATGATTTTACCCCCGGTTCCGTTGGCAAAGGCAACCACAGATTTCATATACTTTATACTCTTTTCAGGCAGCTTCTCCTTGAACTCTACATTCTTGGATTCCCCTGCAAGGATTTCTTCCATGGTCATGACAACACCTCGCTCTCTATCGGAGTGGCATCCGTATATTTTAGGAATTTTCCAATCATCCCCATATAATCCTCATAATCCGCTTGCAGCAGGCGATTAGAACAGCTGTATTGCTTTAATCAGCATATCACAGGAATGCACTTTTAGCAATTACTAAATACCACTCAAAACATTATAATGCTCAGGAATCAGACCATTCATTGATTTCGTTTAAGAAACTATCCCGAAATTTATCGAATTCCTCTAAGAGGCCATCCCGTATTTCATTGAATTCCTGTCGGATCCCCTCCTTATTGTCTTCCCATTCTTTCCTTATACCTCTTTCCAAATCCGTGCTGCATCCGGCCAGGCTGACCAGCAGCAGGACAGACAACACCACAGTAATTGCTTTTCGTATCATAACTCACGCTCCTTCGTATTCCTTTATTTTTTTGAAGCAATATATACTGCGCGCCGTTGAAATGCACTATATCTTTTCGATTGTCAGGCAAAACTGACCAGCTTACATTTTACAGTTCATTAGTCGTCTCCGTCACTGCCATATTGCGCATCCTCCTGGACGGCGCATGAACCGCAGCGAATGTGGCAGCCAGGACATACACCATGACAATCAGAAGCTGTGTACCGGGAAATGTCCAGGCGGCATAGGGAAAGCGGCCCTCAATCAGGATATTGTAAAGCACCCTCCCGATTGCCAGCCCCAAAATACATCCAGTCACGCAGCCGGACAGCGCATAGGTGACAGCCTCGGCGGAAATCATTTTTGTAATCTGCCGGCCCTCCATTCCCACGGCACGCATCGCCCCGTATTGCCTCATTCTCCCGGATACACTCAGGGAAATGCTGTTCATGATATTTAATATGCTGACCAGGGCAATAATGACCAGAAATCCGTAAACACAGGATACAAACGCAAGATCCAGCAAAACAGTAAAGGTCAGGAACAAAATGATACTCAGGGCAAAGGAGCCGGCCATCAGGAACAGATTTTTCCTGTCTTCCTTTGCATGGTGAACTCCAAGGGCAGCGTCAATGGATAAAAACCCCGTGCGGACACCCCGGTAAACCCTTTTTGCTTCCTCCGAATTTCCTGAAACCGCCAAAAGCGGAGAGACCCTGGCCGCACGTTTTGCAGGAGATCGGGCCGCAAGCAGCACCGTGGCCACTCCCATTACAATGCCGCTGACAATGCCGATCAGGCTGATCCCAAAAAGGGGAATGGTCGTATATTCTTCTCTCACGACAAACCTCAGAATCGCACACAGTATCCATGTACTGCCTATCCCCAGTACAACGCCGGCGGGAACAGCAGTCTTACACCAGTTGAGAGCCTCCAGCTTCACAAAACGGGCAAGCTGACGGTGGCTCATGCCGATGCAGCGCATCATCCCGAAAAATTTTGTCCGCTGCGCCACTGTACTGTTAATGCTGCCGGAAATCATCAGCACTCCGGCAATCAGTATCAATACAAACAGCACACCGGCAATCAGGAAAAGATTCTGGCCCATGTTTGTATCCAATATAGCCTGAATCGTAAATTCCTGCTCATGCTTTTCCTTAAGCCTTTCCACTTCCATACGCATTACCATCTCCGCCATACTGAATACAGCCGTCACCAGGAATACGGCAAAGATAATGCAGAGAATCGTCATGCGGTTCTGGCGGCGCCTTACCCTGGCAGAGATTGGGATTAAGCTGAGGTAACTTCTCATTCCGCACACCTCCCCAGATCAGTCAGCACACCGTCCGACACCTGCAGCACCCTGTCTGCTGTCTGCGCAATGCTCTGGCTGTGTGTAATCATAATAATGGTCTGCGCGTACCTCTTTGACGCATTTTTCAGCAGGGCAATGACCTCGCTGCTATTCTGGGTGTCCAGGTTCCCGGTGGGCTCGTCAGCGAGAATCAGCGAAGGGCGTGTGAGCAGTACGCGGCCGATTGCCACCCTCTGCTGCTGGCCTCCGGATAACTGGCTCGGCAGGTGGCTGCGGCGCTCCTTCAGATTCAGCACTTCCAGAAGCTCCTCCAGATACTTTCTGTCCGGTTTCTGGTAATCCAGAAGAACCGGGAAGATGATATTCTGCTCCACGGTAAGCTCCGGGATCAGATTGAAAGCCTGGAAAATAAAGCCGATGTTGCGTCTGCGGAAAATGGTCAGCCTGTTCTCCTTCATCGCGAAAATATCCCTGCCGTCAATCAGTACATTTCCCGATGTGGGGTTATCCAGTGCGCCAATCATATTCAGAAGCGTACTTTTGCCGGAACCCGATTCTCCCACAATGGCCACATACTCGCCCTTTGGAACCGAAAAACTGACATTCTTTAATGCCTGAACAGTCGTTTCACCGCTGCCGTAGGTTTTGGAAGGCGACATACTATCTTGATATTCTCCCTTACTTGCCTATATCCGGGTAAACCCAGTATAGGCAAATGCGGAATACCATCTTAATCATCTGATATCCTCCCGGAATCTGTAGACCGCTTATCATGCAGCCTTCCAGAATCCGCTTTTACCGGTTTCTCCGCCTTTGTCGGTTTCTCCACTTTTGTCGATTTCTCCACTTTTCCGGGTACCGTTCTGACATAACGCCTGATTTTGCCGCCTGAAATTCTGGGATTCTATTCTGCTTTACCTACCTGGCTTCAAAATCCGCTACAATCCTGTGGGCCCTCTGCTGGACCGTATCAACGAATTCCTGCAGCTTTTTCCTGGCGACAGAATCCTTAAATATACTCAGGCTTTGCTTCGCTTCTCCGACATACTTGTCTATCATCATCAAAGTATATCCGAAACCGTCAGAAGCACTGATTAACTCCGCTATTCGCCTGTCTGTCAGTTCACTGTACAGGCCGTTCTTAATATCCGTTGCAATTTGTTTCAGTTCGGCCCCATTCCTGCTGTCAGAAAAGGAATGAATCACCGGGAGTGTATAATATCCTCTCCAAAAGTCGTTATGGGTGGTCTTCTTTGCCAAGTCGTCTGTGTCCGCAAAATCCAGCAAATCGTCTGTCAGCTGAAACAGCAGGCCAAATTTTTCCGCGTACTGTTCCACTGCCAATACCTCATTGTCCTCACACCTGCCTTCACAGGCACCTGAGCCGCAGGCGATACAGAACATTGCCGAAGTCTTTCCCAGAATATTCTCAATATACTTCTCCTCTGTAATTTCCGTATTATAGCGATTGTCAAATTGGCTGACCTCCCCATCACACATGGTTTCCAGTTTGTCAAACATCATGCCATACCACGCCCTGTTCTTCAGGCCGGTTCGCCTGATTGTAGAAAAAATCATAAAGTCGCCGGCATAGACCGCCATCTCCTTTCCGAATTTTTTCTGCACGGATAACTGTCCCCTGCGGGTATCCGCTTCATCTATAATGTCATCGTGGATCAGGGAAGCGGTATGACATATTTCAATCACTGCCGCAATCTCTGTGGCATCAACGATCTTCCCTTTCAGCCTCGCACATAAAAGTGTCAAAATCGGCCGTATTTGCTTTCCCCTTGCGTTTAACACCCAATCCAGCATTTTCTGCATTGACTCATTGTTTGACCGGCACAGACGTTCTATATGCGTATTTACCATCTGCAGTTCGGTTTCAAGTCCCGGTACATCCTCAATATTTATCATAAAGCTGCTCCCCGTACGGCAATGCTCCAAAAGAGGCACTTCCCTGCTTTCTATGAAAGTATATCTGTAAAAGTATACATTGCATACCTTACTGCAATATTACTGTAAGGCTACAATTTTGTTGGAATAGAAATTTGTAAATGGCTATATTATATTACAAAGTGATATTGTTGTCACTATACAGCTTCTTTAATTTTTATTAATTCCCTGCTAATTCTCTGCTCTTCCGATTTTCTAAAGTCAAAAAAGGCAACAGGATTTCTCCCATTGCCCTGAATGTTCTGATATATTGACACACCTGGGTTCCGAAAACACTTTGAGAAAAGTTAAAACCGGAACCCTTCCTGCAATATATCTGAAAAAATCTTATATACGGCGCTTTTTGAATGACAGGATAAAAAGGATTGCGCCAGTAAGGAATGTCCCATACACAAGCGTATTCTTCAGGAACAGTAAATCTTCTATGCCCGTCCTCGGCATATAAGACATATCTGACTGTGAAGATTTGGGAACTGCTGCCGTATTCTCCGTCCTGTTAGTATTGCCCGCCGCACTATTGCCAGGACTCGCATTATCACCGTCCCCTGTAGTACCTCCAGAGTTTGCATTATCACTGTTCCCTGTGGTATCGTTTGAACTGCTGTCATTGTCGCCGCTTCCTGTGTCGCTGCCTGAAGCGTCGTTTCCGCCTTCGTTCCCTTCATCTCCAGATGCGCTGCTGTTATCGCCGTTTCCACTATCTCCAGATCCGCCGCCATTGTCGCCGTTCTCTCCAGCTCCAGGTCCGCTGCTGTTGTTGTCGCCGTTCCCTCCATCGTCTGAACTGCCGCCGTTGTCACCACCGTTCCCTCCAGATCCGCTGCCGTTGTCGCCTGCGTCTCCAGATCCGCTGCCATTATCGCTGTTTCCGCCATCTCCGGTTCCACCGCTTCCGCTGTTTCCTTCATCTCCAGTTCCGCCGTTTCCTCCATCTCCAGATCCACTGCTTCCGCCGTTCCCTCCATCTCCGGTTCCACCGCTTCCGCTGTTTCCGCCATCTCCGGTTCCACCGCTTCCGCTGTTTCCTCCATCTCCGGTTCCACCGCTTCCGCTGTTTCCGCCATCTCCGGTTCCGCTGCTTCCGCTGTTTCCGCCATCTCCGGTTCCACCGCTTCCGCCGTCCCCTTCATCTCCAGATCCGCTGTTTCCTCCATCTCCAGATCCACTGCTTCCGCCGTTCCCTCCATCCCCGGTTCCGCCGCTTCCGCTGTTTCCTTCATCTCCGCTTCCTGGGTTATTACCCTGATTTCCGCCTTTCACGGTTTCCATAACAATTCCATATTCCCCAAAATGGTTCGTCGTAAACCGTATGCATTTCTGCTCACCCACATCAACTACACTGCCGGAAATACGCTCAAACTGACCGTCCGGTTTGATCGTGCCAATCCAGAGAGTCCCATCTCTGTCTGCCCAGCCTCTGGGGAGCGGGAGTGTGACAGTGCAATCCCTAAATTCAGTGACTGCATTTCCAGCCCTGTCCACAAGTGACAGGTTATATCCGGCGCACTCAAAGCCATGCTGGCTGTCTACCAGATGATTGCTGCTTATGTACTCACTGATTCCGCTTCCTGCTCCTATCCTTAGAGTCGGTGTGCCTTTCACGCCGTTGACTCTGGCAGCCATCAGGGTCCGATCATACCCGTCGTATCCTGGCGGGTTATTCTCCTCCTCTATGTTTGCTTCCACATTATCCTTTGTCTCGTCATCACTGCTGCCACTGTCCAACGCTATAAATGTAACAGTCTCTAATCCAGCCTCGCCCTTATGCTCATCCAACAATGCCGCGAACTGCTGTGTCGTAGAGTTGGAATATCCACGAAACGTAATTTTTTTGGTGTTAGTAGGCTGATACGATGAACCTTCTCCCAATATACATTCATACCCATTGTGCAGCGTGACATTTCTGTTTAATATCGTTATATCAGCCAAATTTCCACATTGCCCTATGGCACATACGCCTATTTGGGTCACGCTCTCTGGTATCGTAATACTGGTTAAACTTGTGCAGCCCTCAAATGCCCTATCGCCTATTTGAGTCACGCTACCTGGTATTGTAACACTGGTTAAGCCAATGTTATACACAAATGCACCATAGCCTATTTTTGTCACACTGTCCGGTATTGTAATACTGGTTAATTGTACAGCCTCTGCAAATGCATAACGTCCTATCTCTGTCACGCCATCTGGTATCGTGACATCCCCGCCTCCGCCATGGTAGCTTATCAACACGCCATTTTCAATCGTAAAATCACTATCCGTGTTGTCATCCTGGTCCCCGCTTTTCACCGTCTCCATGACAATGCCATATTCCCCAAAATGGTCAGTAGTAAACTGTATACATTTCTGCCCCTCCACATCGACTACACGGGCAGCAGTACGATCAAACTGTCCGTCCGGCTTTATTGAGCCAATCCAGAATGTTCCGTTTTTGTCTGCCCAGCCCGTGGGAAGCGGGAGTGTGACAATACAATCCGTAAATTCTGTGACTGCATTTCCAGCCCCGTCCACAAGAGACAGGTTATATCCTATACATTCAAAATCATGCTGGCTGTCTACCAGATTATTGTTGCTTATGTATTCACTGATTGTGCCGCTCCCTGCACCTATCCTTAGAGTCGGCCTGCCTTTCACTCCGTTGACCAGGGCAGATACCAGGGCAGAATCATATCCGTTATACGTTGGCGGGTTGTTCCCTTCCTGTATAACTGCTGCCACATTATCTTTTGTTCCGTCATCACTGCTGCCATCCAATGCTACGAATCTTACTGTATTTAATTCAGCTTCGCTTTTATGTTCATCTAATAATTGTGCAAACTGCTGTGTCGTCGAATTGGAATATCCATAAAATGTTATCGCTTTTGTATTATTTGGATAATAGCCCTCCTCGCCGCCACTGTTCGTAAGTCCCAATATACATCCATCCTCATTATATAACGTAACACTTTTATTTAATATCATTACATCTACCAAATTTTCACATTGGCATATAGCACCTATGCCAATTTCCATTACACTTTCCGGAAATGTAATTTCTTTTAATGAACGGCATCCTCCAAATGCTGCATTGCCTATGTATGTCACGCTGTCTGGAATTATGACACTGGTCAAACTGCTGCATCCCCTAAATGCCATCCTGCATATTTCTGTTACGCCGTCTGCCATTATAACAGTGGTCAAACTGCTGCATTCCCAAAACGCACAATCAACTATTTGTGTTACGCTGCCTGGTATATTGACACTGGTTAAATTTCTGCATCCCCAAAACGCATATGCACCTATTTCTGTTACGCTGTCTGATATTATAATGCTGGTTAAATTGCTGCATTGCCCAAATGCATACTGACCTAATTTTATCACACCGTCAGGGATTCTAATACTGGTTAAACTCGCACAATCAAAAAATGCGCGTTCGCCTATTTCTGTCACACCATCCGGTATCGTGACATCCCCGCCATTGCCAGTATATCGTGTCAATACCCCATTCTCAATCAAAAAATCGCTGTCTTCACTGACTGTCTGCAGCCCTTCTTCCGCAATAACACCTTCCGCCGGTATTGCCGACAATACCAGCGCAAACGCCATGAGGCTTACTCCCAAAAGCCTTCCAACCCGCTGTTTCTTTCTGCTCCTTTTCACAATGCCCCCTCCATACGCCTCGCAACAACGACCAGCCGTCCATTCTCCCGCGAATAGTCACAGGTGGACAGCATTATGAACGTATCTCCGAACTGTGTTGTCGCATCCGTATCATATAACTTTATTTTGTCGATATTTTGTGTGAAATACCGGTAATCCTCTTCATCCGACATATCCAGACAGTTGTAATACTTGAACGCCTCACTGTCCGAATCAAAAACCTGTGAAATAAACACGGCAGTTACCTCATAATATCCCCGCTCATATACCGTATCGAATGAGATATATTTATGTTCCTGGTAATAGGACTGCTCCGCATACTTCTTCAAACCGCCGAACATGGTTCCGGACCTCATATTATGCCCATGTATCAAATAGTTCTGCTGCCCGACTCCAATATCACAACGGTAGTCCAGAACCAATAACCCGTTCCTGTCTTCCTCTTTCTCAAAATTGTGTGACAGATAATAGGAGCTGTCCTGCCTCGTCCACATGACAGGGTAATCAATGCCTGTCCCCTCTATCGTGAGCCACCCGGCCAGGTCGCTGTTCAATGCATACAGTTCCCCGTACTCCGGCAATAGGACAGGGGCTGTGGCCTCTAAGGGGATTTCACTAATTTCCACCTCTGGTTCTTTTATGGCTTCTCCTGCCGTTTCCATGGGTTCCTCTGTTCTTTCTATGGAGTCTCCTGTTTTTTCTATGGCTTCTACCGCCCCGGCATCTGCCATGTAAACATCTTCCCTGACGATAAGGCTCTGCAGCTCCTGAACCTTCCTGTTGCTTCTGTAACTGCTGTAAAAATTAACGAACGTATACACGCCAACAGCACAAAGCATAACTGTCAGCAACCCTGCAATGGCTGACAGATTCATCTGCCAAAACCGCCCCATCTTTCTACGACGCTTTTCCTTTTTCCTGCGCCTGTCAGCTTCCTTCAAAAATTTTTCCAGCCTGTCAAGATAATCCAGACCTATTTGGGACTGCAAGGATATCCCGCTCTTTTTTAGAATGCCCCTGATTGTCAGTGCATTATCCTGGTTAAGCGGATATTGTTTCTGCAGCACCGATAGAAATTCCAGATCCCTGCGGGCTTTCTCATAATCCACCCTGTTTTCAAACACATACTTTCCAATCCTATATTTCCCATTCATCCTATTCTCATTCGCTGCACAGTATATCTTCATTTTGCAAAATACTACACTGATATTAACATAGATACCGGGAAAATTCCAGATGATATTTGCATAATAATAGCTTTCCCAATTCTATTCGTTCATTCCGATATCCCCCTGCTTTCTTTCTGGATGTCTATGTTCTTTGCTCTCATTGTTCAAGGTCAAAATTTTTGACCGTTACCTCAATTTTATGTGTATCTTTTTTAAGGGATAATTTGACAGCCGTCTCTGTGTGGCTCGATACGTCCATTTTGATGTCAGAGCCTCCCGACGTTCGCGTAAACAAATCCAGCCGATTTCATCTGAAAATATCAAAATTTGCCTCGTCCGCTTCAAGTCCATAAGTTTGCGGGAACATATCCACTATTTCAGGAAACCCGCGTGAAATGGGACTTCTTCGGGAATTCGGCTGCTCCATCGTCTCAACCTTGATCTGCTCCGCGAGTGCATGGGATTTCATCGCCTCAACCCTTATGCTGGACGAATCTGTACTTTCCTTTTCCGCGTCCGATGACCGACTCAACAAAGCCTTTCTCCGCCATCTCTTTTAACAGCGCGGTACTTCTGGTTGGTTTTAGGTCGAGAATTTCCTGAACATCCGACCTTCCAAAGATCGTTTGAAACCCAAACTCCTCCAGCAGTTTGCAAACATGCGAAGCCGTTTTAGCAGAGAACAAATTTTGAATGTTCACTTTTTCACTTTCAATGTTCGCTTTTTCATTCTCAATGTTCGCTTTTTCATTCTCAATGTTCACTTTTTCCGGAGCCTTAAATGTTCCGCTGATATGCAATGTCCGGTTATGGAGCGGATGGTTTTCATTCAGCAGAAGGTTGCGGAGAAACAGCTCCAGAAACTCCGTGGTTTCATGGATACCATTTTTCAGGTCATTATAATTTGCCCGAACAAGGGAATTGCGGAAATACCACGCATTTTCAGCGAAGATATCATTTGTGACATCAAAGTCAAGTGTGCGCAAGTACTTGATGAAGAACACGGCAGTCGTTCTGGTGTTGCCCTCACCGAAGACATGAATTTGCCACAGTCTGGATATAAACACCGCAAGATGATGAATGATTTCATCCATTGAAAGACTCTTATAGGAAAGCTTCTTCTCTTCAGAGAAATCGTAATCCAGCGTAGCTCTCAACTCCGTGGCGCTGCCGTAGAGCACCGTAGCACCGTCAAGCACCCACTCCTTTTTGGTAATGTTATAATCCCGGATGCGTCCGGCATGGGAATAGATACCAGTGAATAGCTTCCGATGGATGGACAGATACTCATTCGGAGTAAAGCTGAAGGCTTTCTCTGAAAGAAGTGCTGCGATTCGGCACCGTCCCGCAGTACTACGTGGAGGGCGAACACGAAGCGATCATTCCGAAGGACATCTTCCTGCTGGTACAGGAGGAACTGGTCCGCAGGCGCGTGGTCCACACCAGCGACAACGGCAAACGCCACTGCTACTCCTGCAAGCACTGTTTTTCACAGATTGTTATCTGCGGAGAATGCGGCGAGTTTTTCAGGCGCGTTCACTGGAACAACCGAGGCTGCAAATCCATCGTCTGGCGTTGCTGCTCACGGCTGGAGGCCACCGGCCACGCCTGCCACAGCCGGACGGTGAATGAAACACTTCTGGAGCAGGTGGTCATCGACGCCATCAACCAGGTGCTCTGCCAGAAGGACGATTACGACGCCATCGCTGATGAGATTCTCCGGCTCCGGGATCAGCGCAGGCAGGCTGAGGTGGACAGCGTCATCAAGGATGAACAGATGAAGCAGATCCGGGACCTGCAGGATTTCGTCAAGAGCCAGCCTGCCACCATCACGGAGTTTAATGAGACGCTGGTCAGCCGCCTGATTGCCAATATTACCGTCTTCGACGATCACTTCACGGTGGAATTCAAATCCGGCATCACAATCGATATCGAGGCATAAAACAAGGCTCCCTTACTACCGATAATGGCAGTGTGGAAGCCTCACTCTGTCTAATGACTATTTTGATGTCGTTGCCTTGATTGCACCCAGACAGTGTATCCTTACGACACGGTTTTCGTCGGTTTCAGATATGCGTTGCAACTGCTCCACATAAGGTCTGACAAACTCCGGTCTGCGCTTCCCAAGAACGCGGAAGATTTCGGGAGCTTCCATCCTTACCTTGTCATCTGCGTCGTGCAGAAGCGTTTCAAACATCGTCATGTAATTCTCATAAATGTCGGGAGTGTTCGTGGCGATGTTTTCTGATGCCCAGATAAAACTCAGCCTTACCTTTGGCTCTTCATCAGAGGCAAAACGGAACAGGCCGGTCCAATACGATTCGATAACCTGATAGTTGCCTCGTCCGATCCTGCCAAGAGCATTAACTGCCCGTTCGCGTAAAAGCGAATCTGAGCTATCACAGAAAGAAGCTATTTCCGGAACCGCATCCCGCACTAACAGCGGATATACAAGGCCCATCTCACCAATAAGCCATAGCGCCTTTGCTTTTATCTTTACAGATTCATGGCCAAGGAGCGATGAAACATACGGGATGCTTTCTTCCCATTTATCCTTGTCTTTTGTCAACACTCCAAGTTCTTTATATAACTCCGATTCGTTCAAGCTGTCGTCTCCTGTAATTCACAAACCATTATGTACTCTTCGTCGTTCTCTTCTACCGTATGAAAGCCAACCTTCTCATACAAGCGCACAGCATAGTTTGCTTTTTGTACAGCCAGAGATGCTTTGTTGAAACCTTGCGTCTTGAGAAGAGAAAGCATTTCTTCCATAAGCCTCGTGCCGATGCCCTGACCACGATAATCCTTGTAAAGCGAAATTGCGAAGGACGGTGTATCATCATCCACATGTCCATAATCGTTCATGATCCGCGTCCAGACCGCACCGACAATTTGATTATCACTTACTGCGACAAGGCAGTTGTCTCCCCGCCGTGTTCCAAAATCATCTGTATATATCCGCAGCTCAGGTTTTTCGACTATATCTCTTGGCGGAGGTGTCATACCTTCTGGTATGAATATAGCCTCATAAAGAAACTCTTTTAATAGAGAGACTTCATCGTTTCTGAGCATTCTTGTTTCAACTTGCATGCATTCTCCAATCTGCCCGACATCTAAATCACAGCTTCAAACCTATAACAAAAACATCTAAACCACTAACTCATCCTGCCGACATCTAAACCGCCTGCTCAACCCTCCGAACATTTGCTTTGATATGTTCCCACGGAGGGATTTTTGCGGCCATTTTCGCTCATTGCCGCTGACGGCTTAATGCCCGGAAAGCTCGTAAATACGGCACTTTTTCGGCGGTCAGCTTTTTACCCGTGACATCAAGACTACCGTCTCTGTGTGCACAGTCATCCCGAACATATCCGTCCCCCGAATCCGCTCCACCGCATACCCCCCGTCACAAAGCACCCGCAAATCCCTAGCCAGGGTAGCCGGGTCGCAGCTCACATACACAATCCGCTCCGGACGCACCCTCAGCATCGCCTCCAGGCACGCCCCGTCGCATCCCTTCCGCGGCGGGTCCACCACAATCACATCCGGTTTTGCCTCCGTATCATTCCCTTCGTAGAAATCCCCCAGCACCTCCTCTGCTTTCCCCACGAAAAATTCCGCATTCTCTATCCCGTTCCTCCTGGCGTTTTCCCGGGCATCCGCGATAGCCTGAGGCACTATCTCCACGCCGTACACCTTCCTGGCGCTGCCTGCCAAAAACAATGAAATCGTCCCTATCCCGCAGTACAAATCCCAGACTGTCTCCTTTCCCGTCAGCCCGGCATACTCCAGCGCCAGGCTGTACAGCTTTTCCGTCTGTCCGGGATTCACCTGATAAAAGGACAGGGGCGAGATGCAAAATGTCAGCCCCTTCCCCGTAAAAGGATATCCCGGCTGCGTCATGTCCCTGACATGGATTGTGTCCGAAATCGTATCTCTTCCCCACAACGTATGTATCTCTTTTCCCATAATGACATTCGTTTTCTCTGTATTAATGCTGACTGACACACTTGTCATACCTTTAATCCGAGCCAGTTTCTCTACAAGGACTTTCTGTTTCGGCAAATAATCCGGCCCGCTTCTCTTTCCTGCATGCTGCACATGTGCCATTCTCTTATTAACTACCAGGCAAACCATAATTTCCCCGCTGGAAAATCCTTTCCTGATCAAAATATGCCGCACCAGCCCTGTCCCGGAAGCCTCATCATACGCACTGATGCGGTTCTCCCGCATATATTCCAGGATACAATCCAGTATCTCCTGATTCTCTTCCACCCCAAGCCAGCAGTCCGTATTGGCAATAATACTGTGGGTCCGTCCGGCGTAAAAACCGGTGACAACTTTGTCGTTTTTATCTGTCCCCACCGGGTACTGCGCCTTATTCCGATACCGGAAGGGTTCCTCCATCCCCACAATGGGTTCCATATGCGCATCCACATATTCCGGCTCAAACCCGCCAATGCGAATCAGGCTGTCCCGAATCTTCTTCTCTTTAAACTCAAGCTGTTTCTCATAGGAAAGCGTCTGAAGCTGGCATCCCCCGCACTGTCTGTGATATGCGCACTTTGCCTCCACGCGAAAAGGAGAAGGCTTTATCACCTTCTCCAGACGCGCATAGGCATAATTTTTCCTGACTTTTACAATTCTGGCTTCCACGGTATCGCCCACCACGGCATCTTTCACAAACAAAGTAAAGCCATCCGCTTTCCCAATGCCTTCCCCGTCGTTTCCGATATCTTCAATTTCTACCACAACCACATCATTTTTCTGAAAATTCATATTCTATACTCACGTTCTAAGTTGCATCAGTTATTTTCTGATAATTCCTAAATATTTGCCAACCCATGCATGTCACTTGTATCACTCACAAAGCCATATTTCAATGCACCTGAAGTAAGCTTTTAAAATTTCAGCATACCTTCTCGACGCAGCAGCCTCAGCAAGATACCTCAGCCGGCTTTCATCAGTTCCTCTGCCAATGCCTTTAACTGCTCTTCATTGTCCGGTTTCATAGCTGACAGAAGTGTCACTGTATTTTCCGCAAATGTGACATCCCTGCATTTATCAAGCATTCCCCGCATCACCTTCCCGGCTGCAGGCGCCCAGGAGCCATTCTCAATCAGCCCTACCGTGCGCTTCTGGTAACTGTGCTCCACCAGGCGGGTAATGAAATCATTCATAAAAGGGTTAATGCTCATGTTATAAGTATTGCAGGCAAGTACCAGCTTCGAATACCGGAACGCATCCGCCAGGGCCGCTGCCATATCGTCCTTCCCCAGGTCATACACTGCCACCCGGGCGCCTTTCCTCCGCAGCTCCTCCGCCAGATACAGTGCCGCTTTCCTCGTATTCCCATAAACCGACGCATAGGCAACCACCACGCCTTCACTCTCCGCCTCATATGAAGACCATGTGTCATACAGCCCGATATAATATCCCAGATTCTCCGTCAGCACAGGACCATGTAACGGGCAAATCACCTGAATGTCCAGCGCCGCCGCTTTTTTCAGCACATTCTGTACCTGGGCGCCGTACTTTCCGACAATTCCGATATAATAGCGGCGCGCCTCATCCGCCCAGCCGTCTTCCACATCCAGTGCACCGAATTTCCCGAATCCGTCCGCCGAGAAAAGCACTTTATCCGTGGATTCATATGTCATCATAACCTCCGGCCAGTGCACCATGGGCGCATAGACAAAATTCAGTTTATGCACGCCCAGCGCCAGTTCTCCTCCGTTTGCCGCCGGCACCTGTTTCACCGACGAATCCAGGGAATAAAACTGGTTCATCATCTTAAACGCCTGCGGAGTCGCCACAATCTCCGTCTCCGGATACTTTTCCAGGAACAGCAGAATATTAGCGGAATGGTCCGGTTCCATATGCTGCACCACCAGGTAATCCGGCTTACGGCCCTGAAGCACTTCTTCCACGTTGGCAATCCACTGCTCCCCGAAAGCCTCATCCACCGTATCCATCACTGCAATTTTCTCATCCAGTATCACATAGGAATTATAGGCCATTCCGTTGGGTACCAGATACTGTCCCTCAAATAAAGTAACGTCGTGATCATTCACGCCTACATAGAAAATGCCGTCTGTTATTTTCATGTTCTTCTCCCTGCCTTCTTTTTTATACTCGTGAGCGCATTCATTTGCCGTCTTTTTGCCCTGCATTGCACCAGCGCTCACTCGTTATACATGCAGGCTGGCAAAAATGTTTTTGACCGTGAGTATATATTGTAAGGAAATACCTCCAAATAACCTGCGAAAGCCTGTTTGACATATCCGGCTATCCTGATGTACTTTTACACAAATGTCCGGCCTGCCGGCTATCCCCTCACTCCTTCGTTGCCCGCAGATTCGATTCAAACAGCCTGTTAAACCCAAGCCATCCCTGGTTGGCGCTGTTATTTTCCAGGATTTCCTTAAAGGTCTCCAGCTTGGCATCCGTGTCATCCGCATAGTTCAGCGCCAGCGCCTCCATCAATGCCGGAATCTTCGGGGAACCATACTCATATTTCCCATGGTGGGCCAGGATGCAATGCTGCAGCTGCGCCAGCTGTACATGAGGAAATTCGGCAATCTCCGCCGCCTTCTCCGCCACCATCTGGGATCCCATGACAATATGCCCCAGCAGCTGCCCGTCATCCGTATAATCATTCTCTGGAAAAGGAGAAATCTCCTTCACTTTCCCGATGTCATGGCACATGGCGGCGGTCAGCAGCAAATCTCTCTTTAGTATGGGATAAACTTTGCAATAATAATCACATAATCTGGTCACACTTAAAGTATGCTCCAGCAATCCCCCCACAAACCCGTGATGCACGGTTTTTGCCGCGGAAGAATAGCAGAATGCCTTTGCAAACGCCTCATCCCTGACGAAAAAGGCTTCCAGCAGCTGCTTCATCCAGGGGTTATGGATACTTTGTATGAATTCCTTCAGCTCCTTAAACATGACATTAATGTCTTTTCCGCTGACAGGCAGATAATCCGCAGGATTATACTCCCCCTCCCTGCAGACCCGGATTCGTTTGATACTGACCTGGAGATTTCCCTGGAAATTATTCACATCCCCGTGCACCTCGATATAATCCAGAGTATTGTAATTCCCGATTCCCGGATTGTTGGGTTCCCAGACCTTCGCGTCGATAGTGCCTGTCTTGTCCTGTAAAATCACGTTTTCGTAAGGCTTCCCGTTCTTGGTCACCGCCCCCTGCCTGTGCTTACAGAGATAAATATCAAAAATTCTGTCCCCTTCCTTCAGATCCTTGATAAATTTCATCTAGTTTACTCCTCCCAGCTCAATGCTGAATTCCATTTCTTTATATTCATCCTGCGCCTGGCGCATGACAGTCACCGTCACAACCTGTCCCGGCTCCATCTGCATCAGGATATTGCTGTACATATTAAAGTTTGAGACCGACTTGTCATCCATGGCCGTGATGACGTCTCCCCGCTGAATGCCTTCCTGCATGGCCGGGGAATCCATATCCACTTCTTCCACATAGGCCCCATAGGGAACCCCGAAGTCCAGATTGGCCTCTTTCGGTACATCCCCGCCTCTGATACCCATGTAGGCAATGGGAACGGCATTGGACGTTTTTTCCACTGTCTTCTGCAGTTCCGTAATCCCGTACGCCGTAATCAGGTTGCGCATATCCGAACCGGTTTTATTGTTGGTGATAATGCCCAGCATCTGTCCCTGCAAATCGAAAATCACGCCGCTGGCATTCTGACTCCCGGTGATATCCGTCAGTATCAGCCTGTAATTTCTGTCCGTCATGGACAGGACTGTGGTAGAGGCGGTAATGATACCATATCCCACGGAATTCGCGGTTCCCATGGGACTGCCCATCACCACCACTGGCGTCCCGGCCAGGCTCCTTCCGCTGGAATACCCGAACTGTACAATGGGCAGGGTCTCCTCCGCTTTTATACCCTCTGATAAATTCTCAAGGGGTACAGACAGCACCGCCAGGTTCGTAGCCGCATTTACCTGCTTTATCTGCGCCTCCGCCTGGGAATCATCATAAAAAGTCAGCACCAGCCGCTCCGCAGAGCCGATCGCGGAATAATCCGCCAGAATCAGCAGTTCCATTCCGTTCTCGTTAATGATAACACCCGAACACTGATTTTTACTCTCCTGCACACTGTCCAGCCAGTCGATATTGGAAGTGAGTGCCGTCACAGTCACCATGTAACGCCGCAGGCTCTCCGCATATCCGCCCAGAGCATTGTACAATTCCTTATAGCCATCCAGATCTAAAACCACCCGGTCCAGAATCTTCTGAACCTGTTCCTCCCCAAGCACCACCGGCGCCGGGGTTTCCTCCGGCACTTCCGCCGGTTCCTCCTCTGGTTCCGGCGCAGGCGAAGGGGAGGGACTTGGACTTTCCGTGGGCAGATTTTCCGCAAGCATGTCCTGAGGCGACATTTCCTCCCTGTCCTCCGGAAATACCACCATCTCCACCTGAGGCTCCTCCTCCGGGTTCAGCCAGTTGCTGATAACCGGTTCCAGCACCAGAAAGGTGACACATGCCACCATGCCGAAGATAATCGCCATGGAAATCGTAATCAGAGTCCGCCTGATCAGCTTCTTCTTGTTTACCGGCTTTACCTTGATTTTTTCCACCATGAAGTCATTCTGGTTCTTTTGTTCCAAATCCGGCATTTCTTCCCCTTTCGCCTCATGCGCCCCGCAATGTCAGAAAGCAGGTGCAGTTTCCCGCATCTGAATCCGGCGCAAAAGGATGCGCCTGATGCCTCCCTACTCAGTATACAGAACTATCCAAAGAAAGTAAAGCTGTAACCTGGCGAAATTCATCCCCGTTTATGTTGGCAAATTTTTTTCGCCGGGAGTATAACTGCTGCATGGGCGCTTTCTTGCCAACCTTTTACACTCCCCAATCCCAAACAGCAGGAGCAGCGGAAACAGCACCGCCGCCAGAATCCCTTTCTTCAAATCCTCCCCGAAAAGGCTGGAAACCATGCCCACCACCGTAGGTCCTCCGGAACAGCCCATATCCCCTGCCAGCGCCATCAGGGCAAAGAGGGCAGTGCCGCCTTTGGGCAAAGCTGCCGCCGCCCTGCTGAAGGTTCCCGGCCACATAATCCCCACCGACAATCCGCACACCGCACAGCCAACCAGCCCGAACACAGGGCTGGGTACCAGAGAAATGCACAGATAGGCAAACACGCACAGGATACTGCTTCCCGCCATGAACTTGTCCAGATCCACCTTTTCTCCGTATTTCCCGTAAAATACCCTGGCGCTGCCCATCAAAACCGCAAAGGCAAGGGGTCCCGCCAGGTCACCCACCACCTTGCTGACACCCAGCCCTTTCTCCGCAAAGGTGGAAGCCCACTGGCTCACAGCCTGCTCGCTGGCTCCGGCGCACATCATCATCAGCATGAACACCCAGAAAATTTTCATCCCTGCCAGTTCTTTTATGGAAAGCCCCTTCTCTCCCTCTTCAATCAGGGTTGCCATGGGCACCCTCGCAAACAGAAACGTATTGAACAGGGGAACCAGCGCCCATGCCACTGCCAGCACTTTCCAGTTCGCAATGCCGAACACCTGGAAAAATACAGTAGAAATCAGCACCACACCCACATGTCCCCAGCAGTAGAAGGAGTGCAGCAGGCTCATTGTTTGTTCCTTGTGCTCCGAAGGACATGCCTCCACCACAGGACTCACCAGGACCTCCAGCAGCCCGCCGCCAATAGCATATAAAACCACTGCTGCCAGCAGCCCCGCAAAATGGTCGCCGAAGAAATCCGGCAGCACCGCCAGCAATGCCAGCCCCGAAGCCGCAAAAATATGGGCAATCAGCATGGATGCCCGATAGCCGATTCTGTCCACAAAGCCAACAGATACCAAATCTACCAGCAGCTGCAGACCGAAATTGATTGTCACAAGCATGGTGATTTTCGTCAGTGGAATCCCATATGTATCCTGAAATGTCAAAAACAGCAGCGGCACAAAATTGTTCACAATCGCCTGTACAATGTAGCCGATAAAACAGGCATATATCGTCTTCTGATATTCGTTCTTCATCTTATTTCCTTCTGTACTCCCAGATTTTTTATTTTTCCTGCGTCGGCCCCCGCCGCGCCGCAGGAAATACTCACGCCCAGAAACTTTTTGACCTTGAGTATACCCGCTGCAACATTGTACCGTTTTCCGGAAAACATTTCAAGCCAATCCTGAAAATTCCTGTGTAAAAACCAAAAATAAACCACAAATGCCGGCACCTCAGGACTTTCATCCTCCGGTGTCGGCATTTCATTCTCCGCAACTATGCCTTAACAGCCACTTTACTCATATCTCTGCTCAACTTCGCTTTAGCGGACATTCTGCCTATAGCTCTCTGCAATTCCGCTTAACCAGTCACTCTGCCCATATCTCTACTCAACTTCGCCTTAGCGGACACCCTGCTCATCCTTCTCCGCAATTCCGCCTAAACGCTTCCCGCACTCATACTTCTCTCCACAGCCTCCGCCAGAGCCTTCTCCCTGGCAGAGATATCCGCCACCAGCTTAAACTGGTTCCGCGCTCTGTCCAGATTATGGTGCTCGCGGTGAATTTTGAAATACGTATCTCCGTTCAAATAATCCGTCAAAAACCGGATTCCGCACTCATAGGTCATAAGCTTGACGGACAGCGGCAGCAGGGCAATCTCCGTTTCCGTCAGGGCATCCTTCATCTCGCCCAGATACCCCCTGGCAAACGCTTCAAATGCGCTTACTTCAAACCACACCTTATCCAGATCCGTCTCATCCTCCGCCGCCGAAGAACCGCCAATGCGCAGCGCATCCCCGAAATCATACAACGCGCTTCCCGGCATGACCGTATCCAGGTCGATAACGCAGACAGCTTTGCCGCTTTCCCGGTCGAACAGGATATTGTTGATTTTGGTGTCATTATGGGTTACACGGACAGGAATGCGTCCCTCTTCCATGCCCTTTACCACGCTGTCTGCCCAGCCTGCATTATCCAGGGCAAATTCGATTTCTTTTCTCACACTCTCCGCTCGCCCCGCCTTATCCTGCCGGACAGCTTCCCTCAGCGCCTCTATCCGCTTCGGCGTATGGTGAAAATCCCGGATTGTCTCATATAGCCTGTCCACCGGAAAGTCCGCCAGCAGCTTCTGAAAATTTCCGAATCCGACTCCCGCCTCATACAAATCCTCCGCCGTTTTACTGTTCTCTATGGTTTTGGTACCTTCTATAAATTTGTAGACACGGAAGACATTATTGTCATCAACCTTATAATACTTTCCGCCTTCCTTTGTGGGAACCACCGTCAGCGTACCTCTCTCAGCATCCCCACCTGCCCAAGCAATCTTCTTCCGCAGGAATGCAGTGACATTCCCGATATTTTCCATCAGTTCATCCGGATTGGTAAAAATGGATGTATTGATTCTCTGCAGGATATACCTGGGCATGGCAGCCAGGTAAGTATCATTAATATGCCCGTTGCCATAGCTTTCCGCCTTCGTTTCAATTTCAAAATGCTGCAGTATTTCGTTTCCTGTCATCTCATTTTTCATCATACGCTGATCCTTTCCCTTTCAATCTGCCGGTCCTGATGCTTTCCCTTTTCCTATACACCCGAATTCCTCATTCGCTGTCGGTCTCCCATTTGTTTCAGGCATTCCCAGCTCCAGGTAATCCAAACGGCATATTTGCTTTAGCCCTTCTGCCAAACACTGCCTGCCCCAGGCGGCCACGTCATATATGACGCCTGTTCCGGGCTGCCATGCCATATACGACGCATGTGTCACATCATATTCCACTTCCCGCCCGTAAAGTCAGGGATATCCACCACAGCCCCGCCTCTTGCCACGGACATCTCCGAAAGCGCCGTAATCACCATCCAGCTGGCTGCGTCATACACATCCACCGGCATGGGAGCATCTTCCCTCAGAGATTTGAAGAAAATTTCGAACTCCAGCCAGTCCATTCCGTCATGTCCGCCTTTTACACCCTCTTCAATGTACTTCTTCCACACCGGATGATCATATGCCTCCGTATACTGCTCCGCGTTATTGATGCATTTCTCCCGCCAGTCGAAGTCATGGTCCCTGTCCTCCTTCCTGTCCAGGAATATGGAATCCGTGGCCTCCTCATACATGCCTTTCGTCCCGCGCACCGTAAAATTCCGGCTGTAATATCTGGGCAGGGTGGTATCCAGGGTCAGGCAAATCGTCTCTCCCCGAGCGCATTTGATGACGGTAGTCACGATATCCCCCTGGGCAAAAGTCTGTCCCTTCAGGAATTCGTCATCCGGCTTGTTCTCCCGGATAAAATCCCTCAGCCCGGCCGCCTTGGATGCCGTGGAAGTCAGCGTCAGCATACGGTTCCCGTGATTGATATCCAGCACCTTCGCAATAGGGCCCAGGTCATGGGTGGGATAATTCTCACAGTTCCTGCTCAGGTAATTCCTCAGCCTGTAGTGCCTGTTTTCCTTCCCAAAGGAAATCTCGTCCCGCAGGTCATGCTGGTAACCGCCTGCACAGTGCACCACCTCGCCGAATACACCCTTCCGAACCATATTCAGCACCATCATCTCCCGCCTGCCGAAGCAGCAGTTCTCCAGGAACATAAAAGGCGTCCCTGTCTTCTCATAGGCCTCCACCAGGTCATAGCAGTCCTTCACGGTGTAAGCGCCGCCCACTTCCATTGCAACGGCCTTTCCGGCATACATTGCGGCCAGGGCAATCTCCACATGGCTCTCCCATGCGGTGGCAATGATAATTGTATTTACGTTTTCATCTTTTATTACGTCGTGATAGTCAAGATGTTCCGCAGGCCTCTCCTGTCCGGCTTCCTCCACGGCATCAGCGCCTGCTTTCGTCCTGTCCTCATAGGCATCGCATACCGCCGTGACCTGTTCTCCCTGCTCCAATACCACCCATCTCATCAGGCTGTAGCCTCTGCCGCCCAGTCCGATAAATCCAATTTTAATATCCTTCATTCCGTCCCGTATACCTCCGTCCATTTGCCATAACAATTTTTCTTTGTTCCTTTACAACATTCCCTGTTAATGGTATGATAGCATCATGAAAAGTATATATCTATACAATTTCAGTCCAACAATATGTACTTTTAGCTCAATATTATAAACTTTCCGGCACATTAGACATTTCCGGGACTCCATATATTTCCGAAGCTCGAGACATTTCCATTGCAGAATCAGGAGATATAATCGTTATACATTTACGTGGGCAAATATTATATATAGATCGTGGGGATATATTATGATATGGATCGCTTATCCGATTAAAGAACAAATCCGAATCACCGATATGTACTCCCTGTTCGAAGTACATTATGACAATGGCTACGCATTTCCCGGTGAAAGCCACAATTTCTGGGAATGCGTCTATATGATAAAAGGCGGGGCATGTGTCTCCGGCAATGAGAGAGTCTACAACCTCGCCCAGGGCTCCATCATATTCCACAAACCCCTGGAGCTCCACAAATTCATCGTAAACGGCAGGGACGGCGCCGACATGCTGATTTTTTCTTTTGCCGCCGAAGGGCCTCTGACCTCTTTTCTGGAAGAGAAGGTTTTTACCCTGTCGGATTTCCAGAAGTCGATTGTGGACTCGTTGCTGCTGTTCATCCGGGAACACCTGAAACCGTCAGCGGATTCGGATTACCTGTACCAGTCCTGCCTGGAGCCCTTCCTCACCTGCCCCACTTATTCCCAGATGCTGGCCGCCTATCTCCACCAGCTTATGCTCTCCCTTGCCGAGACGGGTGCAGTCTCCGCCGTTTCCTCCGCCCCGGATGCAGTCATTTTCCGCCAGGCCATCAGTTACCTGAACAGCAATATCCACAGGCAGCCCTCCGTCCCCGAGCTCGCCCGGTTCTGCAATATCAGTGAGTCCGGCCTCAAGCGGATTTTCGATAAATACGCCGGAATCGGCATCCATAAGTACCTGATGAAGCTGAAAATCAAAACCGCCGCCGAGCTGCTGCAGCAGGGGGAAAGCGTGTCCTGCGTGGCGGAGAAGCTTGGGTTTAATTCGCAGAGCTACTTTTCCAGGGCTTTCAGGCGGGAAACGGGGGTTATGCCGTCCAGTCTGAAGTAAGGCGTTTGCCTTAATCCCTGTATTCCTTATCAGAAAACTCCGGTCGTTCTACCCCTAACATCTGCCTGATTTTACCGTCAAAACATCTTGCACTATAACACTGTTCTGTCACTCTTTCCCATTGTTCGCAAAGCCTGAACAGCAGCTGGCTATATACCGAAGTCCTTTTCTTGCTTCCAGATATCCGGATACCATGATAGTCCTTTTACCTGGCAATCACACTCTCCCATGGATTCTCTATTTTTTCTACATCGTCGCAATCCTGATAAGCCGCAACTATCCATGCATCTGTACTGTCACAGGGAATCGTAATCAAAACATCCTCATTATTTGCACAAATCCCCAACCACTGCCTTATCAATTCCCTCAAATGTTCTTCATACCCTCCTGCATCCTGTACATGCATACTACAAGGCAAAATAACAGGGCATTGCCCCTCTGTTACTTTTGCGCATCTTAACGGATGGCTTACTTCTCTGGCCTCGCACCCTACTGACCCACACAGACAATGAACTTCTCTTTCTTTCCTGGAAACATCCGCATCCATTTGAATGACAAGCAGATCAATCTGCGGCGTAACTTCGTGCAAAACTTTATCCAATACGCCGGAATTTGTTTCACACCACTTCCACACTCCCTTCCATCCATTCCCAAATCGCCCCGCCATATCAGGCTCCGGCTGCAGTCTTCTATATTCGTTGGCTTCACCTGTTATGTGGTCAATCACTTCTTTTATGACCATATAATCCGTCGGCCCTTCCCCTACAATGCCAATCATTTTCCTCATATCAGTTCCGGAACACCCCCTAACCTCCCGTTTATCCACAATCTGGATAAGGGCTGGCCCGATTCCAAAAGTTCTTTAGAAACCTGTATCCGGTTAAGCACTGCATATCCATCCTTATTTCTGCTGACAGCAAAAAGCCGAATATCATCATTGCATAAATCCAGACCATCCAATACCAACGGATTATGTGTTGTCATAAACACAGTCCTATGGGACTCCAACATCAACTGAGAAAAAATTTCTGTCAGCCTTTTTGCCAGTCTGGGATTCAAGGCATGATCAAAGCTGTCAATTGCAAACATTGACGGAGACTCCGGATGCATCGCCAGGCACAGCATAAACAACACATACAAAGCTCCTTCACTGGCATCATAACCGGTAAATGTCGCATTTGCCTTCAAAAACCTGTCTTTAAATTCAATTACCTGACGCGTGGATGGAACACCCGGATTCAAATTTGCCTTTTTGGGAGCCGTAATGTCAAAGCCAGATGCCCAATCAATCATATCAAGAATATCTTCTACATAAAGAGTCCCAAGCTTCATGTCTCCATCTGTACTTTTCAATATTTCCTTTAGCGCATCCGCCATTCGCCCCCCATTTAGACCTATAGGCGAAACCTGTGTAGTGTCCGCTACGATTCCTCTAAGCGTAGGGGTATCCGGCTGATATATACCATATTTTTCTATATACTGCCCCATTTTTCTGCATCTATGGCCGTTTAAAGTTTCCGTGACCATAAAATAACCAATATTATGATTCAGCAGGGCAAAGGAACGATTGCTCCTTCCCCACAACAGATTTCCCTCCTGGTTAACACTTTCAGAATGATACTTCCAGGCATCATCATCTGTAGGCGTGGTTAAATGGACTGTATAGTCATATTTTTCTTCATCTACCCATTGAATGCCCATGTCAACTGTAAGCCCCTCCCTTTTCATCGTTTTGAACTTTGATTTATATAAGGATGAAGTGCTTAAACGAATCCCTTTTCGTTGCAGGACATTGTTATTAACTCTGTCCGTCATGGCAGCGCTCAATATACCAATGGCCTCCAATATCGTAGACTTGCCCGATCCATTCGCCCCAATAAACACATTCACTTTTCCCGGTTGAAAACTTACATCATACAAAGACTTGAAGTTTTTGACATTTATTTCCGTTATCGTCATACTGTCTCCTTCACAAAACCATGGTAAATTTTATAGTTTACTGCAAATTTCATCGATGTGCAGTATAAATTCTATGATTAACAAAATT
>DKVC01000139.1:1065-7434 GCA_002490995.1 Lachnospiraceae bacterium UBA7188 | reverse complement strand
CTATGATTAACAAAATTATAGCATAGTATGCAAAAAAATCCATATCTAAATCGCATAAATCTTTAAGTAATAAAGATTTTTGTGATTTTAGATACGGATTGAATTCTCATAAATAAATGCTATCTATTTTTGCCCTGTCGGATTTCCAGAAATCGATTGTAGACTCACTGCCCCTGTTCCTCCAGGCGTTCTTTCCAGGTCAAAAAGTATGACCAGCCATATTCATCTGTCTTCAGGGCATATCCGTTTCCGTATTTCACATACGGAGTACCTGCCGGAGCATAGTTAGATTCTCCATCTTTTTGCGGGAAAGTCCCCAGGGAAACCTCTGACTCTACATAACCTGTATCTGTCTGATCGGGTTCTATCTCCTGATCCGGTATGGGGCTGCCCTGTGACAGATAATAAACTGTCCCGTCAATCATAACCGCCGGTATCAGGGCATTGGGTGTCTGAATATCCTCTGTCAGCTCCGATCCCATTTCCCCGGAAACACTTTTATCGGAGGTTTTCTCACCAGACCCGGGGTCTGTCAGAAGTTCTTCGGAAGAAAATGTTAGAGAGCCTGCATCCGTATCCTCATAGTTTTGCGAAAGAGATACATTATCTGCGCATCCCGTAATTCCAAAAATTATAACAATCCATATGGCAATGATACATATTTTCATTTTTCACCTCACCCGGACAAGCCGGAACATATTTTACCAGGCCACCTGGTGGCAGCCTGCCAACATTATGCCTTTATGTAAAACAATTATCTCCTTTACAAAGATATTTAGAATCACGTATTTCCGTTTTTATCCGACAGAGAGAATTCAGCGGACATCAGACCGCCGCAAATGCGCATATCCAATCAATGACGATACAATGATGATCAGAAGGGCGGATAGCCCACACTGAAAAAAGCCAAAGGTAAGCACTCTGCCGGGGATCACATAATCGTCCATGAAACGTTCTAACACCGTCAGGGGCTCATAAGCAATGGGACCTACATAAGCATTGGCCGTCTTGCCTGGAATCCCTTCTATGCTGTACAGACGCAGGACAATAGAAAAGAACAGCCAGGATTCTGAAGCGACTACGGAAACCGCCTGGTTTTTGCCAAAAACGCTCACCATTGTCGCAAACGCCGCATAGGCCAGGGGCTGTAATGCCATAACCACAAAAATCGCCAGGAATTCTCCCGCAGGCATCTGGTTGTTGATTTTTCCGGTAGACAGGATCCTGGTGGCAATGTAGGCTATAAAGCCTGCCGAGTACAAAGTAAAAATAAAGATCATCTGCGAGAGCAGCCGCGCGAAATAATACTTCCCCCTGGCAATGCCTGCGGCAAACACATTCTGCACCGTCCGCATGGAAAAATCCTCGGCAATCACATAGGCGGTCAGGAAGAGCGTCACAATGGAAAGCATCCTTGCTATCCCATAGAGGAACGTCACATATTCCAGTGCAGGGTATCTCACCAGGCCTGCCGCATAGGCATCCTGAAGCGCAATATAAACACTGTGCCCAAGGAAAAACAGCCCCACAGCCCATGTGACCCAGTAACACCTCATTTTCCGAAATTCAACCCAGATCAGATTTCCCATGTCCTTATCCCCCTAATCGATATCCCTTTTGAGGAAAACCAGGTATGCCAATATCAGGAAAAAAATGCACATCAACAGGCATTGCCCAAACAGCCCGGCAAATTCCGCTGTCAAAATCCGCTGTTTGACGGCCATATCATACATTTCCATAATGGTAAGCATGACTCCCCTGTAAGAGGGCAGGACATCCATCAGAGTACCTTCCCCCAGAAAAGTAAGTGCCCCTAAAATATATACGACAGCAGCTTTTTTGACACATATGGCAACCAACGTAAAGAATGCCATGTATGTACACAAAAGTATGGCCGCGCCGAAATGATACGCCAAAAGCGCAAGGCCGTATGAAGGATATGGATAAAAGCTAAAATCCTGGCCCGGCCAAAACCCGGAACGTGCACTGACACAGCAGACGAATTCAGTGATAGAAAACAGATAGATGATAATGCCCGATGCTAGATAACAGAAAAGCTTTACTGTAAAATATTGTCCCCGGCTGACGCCGCAGCTCAAAGTATTGTGCATGGTGCCCTGGGAAAGCTCCTGCGTAAAGAGGGATCCCGGCCTGCTTCTTTTTATTAAAATTGAAACTGACCATGTAGTCCCTGTCCAGATAATAGTAGTCCAGGCACTCAGACGGAACATCGGCGGACTTAAGATTCAACCACTTTTCTTCTTCGACCAAAGCTCCGCTGTTTTTTCCCAAAATCCCACACTTCGATTCATAAGGTTATTCATTATACCTGCCATAATCCCATTCTCACCATTCAATGCCTTAAACGATGCCAAAAAATCTTCTTTTCCACGCCGCATTATTTCTATCGCATTATGGCGATAAGCATGATATTCATCACTCATATACTTCTTTTCATATTTTTGTTCCTGTTCTCCATTGAGAGAAACCACGCCGGCCGGTCGCCAATCTTTTCGTTTTTGCTGAAGAAGAATATATGCATCTACAAAGCCTACCCAAAAATCATATGCCTCGTCAAGCCCTGCCAAATCTTCCTCTAACGATAAAGACCGCTCCCCTGAAATTTCGTATACAACATTCCGGTTCCCGTTCTTATGTTGATCAACAATTTTATGATACATTATCTCATATCCCTCAGCTACAGTTTTCATAAAAGAGTCAACCCCATCCCCCTTGTATTTTTCACTTATCTCTGTCATTACATCCCCAAGTTCCATCAAATGCTCAAAATACACTTCATTTGATTTTGCTTTGGGTAATTTTCCAGGATCGTCCCTGCCTGTCATGACCCCAATACAACCTGTTCTTTCAGCCTCTCTCCATGCCGCCAACCCTTCTTTTGATATCGAAATTTCTGCCTCTGGAAGATTTTCGAAAACATTTTGCTTTTCTGCACTTTGATCCTCCCTTTTGGGGCTTGACACTGCCTCCGCCCTATATGTATTTTGACTCTGGTTTACTTCGGAAATCCTCATATCTTCCCTCCATTCAAAAATACTGCGTTATTTAACGCCCAAAGGCACAATGACAGCAATGGCTTACCTTGTACCTTTACACATTATATTAGCACATTATATTTCCTGTTACCATACTTTTGGTTCCTTCATATTATAGCACCGTCATAAGGCCTTTCCATATTATTAGGGATATATTCCGAATTTGCTCCTGTACGCAGCACCTCTTCATATAAATCACTCATTTCTCCTTCAGTGGCCGCCACATTCGAAGAAAGCTGAACTGTCACATTTTCCTGCGGGAATTCACTTTCCTTCTGAGTCATTTCCTGTGCATAAGCTGTCGTTGAAAAGCATACACACAACGCCAAAAATTCGCCAAAAACCTTCTTAAACCTTTTCTCTTCATAGTCTCCTTGCCTCCACAAACTATTCGTCTAATTATGCCGCGCAATATTACAATATTATCTTACCTTTAATTTCCAAGATAAACAATACGACAAATTAGTTTATTTTTTCAGCTAATTTGTCATGTTGTATTCTATCTGGATTCATACTACAATAAAAAAAGTTTTACCACAACCCCCTGATCCTATCCCTCCGCTTCCGAAATTAACCTCTGTGAAGGAAGAGATTCCGGAAACGGGGGATGATGGCATCAGACCGTTATCGGATAGAGATGATAATGTAACAAAAGCTCCAGAATAGATTGCTCAATTATGGCAGATATTTTGATTCCTTGGTTGCTAAAAATATCTTCATAGAAGAATCATACAAAAACTCCGTTATTAATTCGCTTATTCGGAATGTCTTCTCATAGATCTGCCGGAAGAATGCATATTCCTCCGGCTTTTCAGCCGCAATCTCATATGCGTTCCATGCCATATTGTAAAACAAGTCTTGTATGCTACTGATCCTGAATTCCAACAGTAATTTTAATATCACCTCTTCTCCCATCTCTACAATATGATCAAGACAGCGGATATCTCCCAGATAATTGTCATAACATCCGTATGCAATATCAAAACCATAATGATAGATACCTGTCCTAAAACTATTTTGATCAATGGAAAACAACACCGCCTCAAACCACTTCTTCGCCTCATCAAAATTACCCAGCTTACGGTAATAACTGCCTATATTACTGGCAATCATAATCTCTTCCCGCTGATATACCCACCATTTCATGTCCCTTCCTTCAAATTCAGGCAACGTGCAGTGCAGCGCCTCCAGCAGCATTTCCAGGCATTCCTGCAAGTCTCCCCCCTTTTTCTGCTTCAGGACAGCATCGAAGAACAGCAGTTCCTGTTTTACTTTTGGATATGCCGCGTTTACCATGCCGCGGAATTTCCGGATCTCCCATTCCGCCATTTCCCATTTTTCATATTCCATCAAGGTGCTGATCAGCTGCCGCTGTTCCAGAACTTCCAGAGAATCCGTTTCCAGCAGGGGCATATTCCACCCTCCTGATTTGCCGTATTGCCTCGCCAGTTTGCCGTAATTATAGCAGGATGGCTTGTGAAGTCCCTTTTCTATTCGCTCTAACTGCCTGGGCGTAACTACGAGTTCGTCGCCATCATAGACAGCATTTTCCCGGGATTTGCCATAAAATGTCCGCAGCATTTTCAGCGTCATTCCGGCATCCCTGGCATTATCCACGGATATCCCCTGCCAGATGCGGTATCCGGGATAGCCGACCCATGCATACATATCCAGAAACATTTGCCGGAAGGCAGTAACCTGTTCCAGGTATCCCGGTTCGCCAAAAAGCGAAGCGTCTAATTCGCACAGGCAGTCCAGCAGCGGCAGGGCATAGCAGTGGCAGCCATTCCTGCGCAGCATCTCCAGCGCCTCCTGCCCCCTGGCAGCCATGCTGTCCAGGGTAATGCCCCGGGCAGCTGCAGGTTCCCCCAGCCCATCCGGGACAGATGCCATCCGGATTCCCAGGATAGCAGCCTGGGGCAGTATCATTGCCATTGTGCGCTCCTTCCATTTATGCTTCTCAGGATAATCCCACACTTCCTCCCACAGCTGCAGTGCTTCCGCCCTGCTTCCCCTTTCAAACAGGGCGGCGCTTACCAACAGGAGCGCCTCCAGCTCCCCCGGTGAAAGACATAAGGATGCAAACCCTTGCCCCAGCCATCCCTGACTGTACAGCTTACCGCCTGCAGGGCAACGTCCAGGATAGCCGCTGAAGTCTCCCCGGCAGTTGCCTTTTGCTGTTCCAGCATCAGGATAACCTCCGATTTCAACAGAAACTGTTCTTCCAATGATCCCCGTTTTTTGTACTTCTCTCTGTAATTGCCGATTACGGCGGCAGCTTCCTCCGGACGTCCGGGGATCAACAGGCAGATATCCTCCCGCAGACGCCAGCGTTCCAGCTCATCCCCCGATGCCAGCGATTCGAAATACTCCGGTGGGATACCCATCCGCAGCATCAGGGTGTCGCCCTCCACCTTTGTCCACTGTGCAGCGCCTTTTTCCACCTTCTCCAGCGTGGTCCGGCTCATGATACCGGAAGATAACTGCTCCAGCGTCAGCCCCCGTTTCTTTCTTTCCAAACTGACAATTTCGCCGTATACCTGATTGTACTCCCGTATAAATTCCTGTTCGTTGGTATTCTTCATTCCCCTTTCCTTTCCGTTTTGTCCTTCAAACCGATCCTATACTCAAGATCGCCGGAATTTACCAAATTGCTTCCTTTTTTATTGTAGCATTCCATAAACAATCGTACAATCAGTTTTTCCGGCAATTTTCATACCGTCGATGTATATAGCCCGATTGCCAGGCAGCGTAGCCGGTCAGCCAACTGCAGCCATAACCCTTCAGGGAATCAAGGACATTGGATACCGCCTGCTTCATGCCGACATCTACCGGACACCGGAGAATCGAATACCCGCTGTACAGTATCGCGAAATTTGTCGAAAATTTAGAAATCTTAAAAAAAGCAATGACAAGACCATGGTTTTATGGTACGATGGAGACAGTCTTTGAAAGGAGGGTATCTCAATATGGCATTAACGAATGACGATCTGCTGGCAATCTCCCATTTACTGGATGTAAAGCTGAAAGCAGAAATACAGCCGATAAAAAATGAAATGCACTCTATGAAAGCCGAACTGCAAGGCGAAATCCAAGCTGTGAAAGTCGAGCTGCACGACGAAATCCAAGCTGTGAAAGCCGAGCTGCACGACGAAATTCAAGCTGTGAAAGCCGAGCTGCACGGCGAAATAGAAGTCCTCCAAGCCGAAGTACATCAGATAAAGCTATTCCAGGAAAATGTAATCATGCCGCAGCTGAACACGATCCAGTCCTGCTATACATCAACCTATAACAGATATAAAGATTCTGTAGA
>DKVC01000139.1:501-762 GCA_002490995.1 Lachnospiraceae bacterium UBA7188 | reverse complement strand
TAACAGATATAAAGATTCTGTAGAGGGGTACGAGGCGCTGCAGGCTGACAATGAGCTCATGAAGCAAATCATCATGCAGCACAGCGAGCAGCTTCAGAAACTGGCATAACTACCGAAAGCCGCATCCATGGCCTGCCATCGGATGCGGCTTTATTAGAGTATTTTTATCACTCATCAGCAGGCGCACTTATTCTCCGGTTCTCTGTTTTATACTGCAGACCGCCTGAATTTACCGCACCGCAGATCTCCTGAATTTTTTAA
>DKVC01000139.1:0-231 GCA_002490995.1 Lachnospiraceae bacterium UBA7188 | reverse complement strand
AGATCTCCTGAATTTTTTAAGATATCTTCCTTATCTAAATTTACTTGTTTTTCCCCCGTAAAAAGTAACCCATTCCCGTAGAAAAAAACAGAAAAAAACGGAAACAGTCCTGATATTGAAACCCTGATGAAAATATGTTACTATTTATACTGACACCCAGAAACATTTGCCAGCGCAAATGTATAACGGACGGGCGCATCTGTGGTGTTAAGGAAATGTCTACAAATAACC
>DKVC01000308.1 GCA_002490995.1 Lachnospiraceae bacterium UBA7188 | reverse complement strand
AAGCGTCAAATAAGATAGTGGATAGAAAAATAACCCCCAGCCCTCTATACTAAAAGAGCAGTGGTTATCTTATCGACATCGTTCCTGTACCATGGGATCCCATGGCAGATAGTCATCCAGATATTCCGGATTTTCAAGAAATGTACTCCCCGGCATATCTGACAGGATATATTTAATATATTTCATTGCATCCAGTCCATTGGCTTTCGCTGTCTCGACCAAAGTATAGATTCCTGCACTTGCGGCAGCACCCTTCGGACTTCCCGCAAACAGCCAGTTCTTCCGGCCGACCACAAAGGGCCGGATGCAGTTCTCCGCAAGGGAATTGCTGATGGAACAGTTTCCATCCTCCAGATAATTGAAAAATTCCTGCCGGTTGTTCAGCGCATAATGGAAAGCTGTATGGAGCTTCGACTTTGGCAGTTCCCCGGCAGAATTTATCTCTGCCCATGACCAGAAAGCCTCGAGAAGTGGTCTCTCGCGGTTCATCCGTTCTTTTTTCTTCTGCTCCGGGGGAAGGCCGTCCAGTTCCTGTTCTATCTCAAACAGCTTATTCAGACGCACGACCGCTTCCGCGGGTTTTGACGCTTCCGTGGCATGGATGTCTTTTGGCAGCGCGTCCACAAAAGCGCGGCGCAGATGGGTGAAGCACAGGCATCTTGTAACCCCTTCCACCCCATTGTACCCGGAATAAGCATCCGTATGGATATATCCTGTATAGCCTTTTAAAAATGCTTCCGGATATTTTCCGCCCCGTCCCGGCTGATATTCAAAGTACCGGACTGGATGCCCGCAGTCTCTGATGCTGCAGTATACCCACATGTAAGAATCCGAAGTGTTCTTCCTCCCTGGCTCCTTCAGCACCTGCACACGGGTCTCATCGATGTGCAGAAACTTCTGTTTCAGAAGTTTCTGCCTCAGATGACAGACCACATGGGAAAGCCAGTCCCGATAGACAGCTAAAAGCCAGTTCGACATCGTTGCCCTGCTTAAGGAAAGGCCCATGGCCTCCCATTCCTTTTCCTGGCGGTATAATGGGATGCTCAGTTCAAACTTCTGATGGATGAGCCATGCGATTGTGGAAGCAGACGCAAGGGAATGCATGACCGGGGGGCAGGGCACCGGGGATTTCTCCATATAAGGTGTTCCGTTTCTGCGGCATGCCCTGCATTCATAGGTTTCCCGGTAATGGTCGATCACCTTGAGGCTGGCAGGAATGAACTGTACCTCAGTACGGACAAACTCCTCACCGACTTTTACCATGGCGCCTCCGCATCTTTCACAGACCTGTTCGCTTTCATCGATCGTGTGGAGCACTTTGCTGCGGGGAATGTCTTTTATCAGTTTTTCCCGCTGGCCGGCATATTTCCTTTTACGCAGATGTTTTTCGACCGCCACCAGATCCGGCTCATGGGCATCCGGATCAGCACAGGATTCCATTTCATTAAAAAGAGACATCTGTCCCTCTATTTCAAGGGCAGACGTCTTCTCCGATTTTGTTCCGTAAAGTTTACGGGTAAGGAAATCAACCTGCTCCCTGAGGAGCCGGACCTGCTGTTCCAGTTCTTTGATCTGCTTTTTGTACTCCTGCTCTGTATCCGGCATGGGCTGAAAACCTTCCTTTTTCTGATAGGTTCATTGTACCATAAAACAGCAGGATTTCCTAGCATTTATAAGGAATTTTCAGGTTTTCCGGGCTTTGGAGGAGCCCATTTGCGGACTGCTTTTGGCTGTTCCGGATTCAGACCCTCCAGCAGCCAGCGGAGCTGCTGATGGGAGATCTGTCTGGCTTCTTCACCTGTGCGCGGCCACTTCAGACGGCCGTTTTCGTAGCGCTTATAGAAAAGGCAGAAGCCGTCCCCTTCATAGTGGACTGCCTTGATCCGGTCAGCACGTTTCCCGCAGAAAAGGAATAAGGAATTGCTGTAAGGATCAAGCTGAAAGCTGTACTGGATGATATCTACCAGACCGTCCAGCTGTTTTCTCATATCCGTATACCCGGTGCGCAGATAGATTTTTTCCACCTGAGAGAGATCTCCTAACATGACCGCACTGCTTTCAGGATAGCCTCCAGCAACTCCCGGGGAGTATCTTCAAAGAGTTCAACGGTCACAGTACCGGTATGGAGTACTGCTGCAGGAGCGGCACAGGAAACCTGTCTGCCGCGGAGGGATACCTCCGTAAATTCCGGAGCCGCATCCGGCATTAACGCAGTCTGCTCCATTCCCGTCCTGCCTCCATGGCTCTTTCGGGGCAGTTCCTCAAGCGCCAGTTTCCGGATCTTTGCAATCCAGTAATAATAGCTTTTTAAAGAGATAGCATGCTGTTCGCACCATGCCTGGTTTGTCAGGCCGGAGGCTCTGCATTGCCGGATCACGTCCAGCCAGTATTGCAGTTTCACCTGTTTATCCGGAGTTAAAGTGGAAATGTCCATAGGTATTCTCCTTTGCCTGGATTTAGAGTTTTTAGAGTGAACACTAAAAACTCTAATCCCAAGTTTATAGGAGAAAACTAAATATTTCACTACACGTTCTTATTTGATGCTTACCCTAAAAACCCTAAAAATACGGACTTTTATCCAATTGTTTGTAAAATGTACCCTAGTTTGTACCCTAATTTGTGCTATCATGCGATAGGTATAGAAAAAGGTATTCCACCTACGTTTTATAGCTATATTATAGCGCATTTACGGTTCAGGGTCAAAAACTTTCCACTATGTTGATTACATTATATCTATTGATATTTCTACAATGCGACTGATCCACGTTTCAAAATCTATGATTTATTCTATATATCTACAATAACTCCTCCGTATTTTTCTAAATATCCATCCATTTCACTTTCTTTTACCAACAGCTTTTTCCCGATCGTAACCTTCGGGAAATCTTTCCTTTGAAACAATTTATAGGTATTCGTTTTCCCCAAACGCAATACGTCCGATACCTCTTTCACCGTTAAAAACTTTTCCATAACCAGCCATTCCCCCTTCTATATTATCAGTTTCTCTCCTACACCCAACTTCTATCTGAAAAACCTGATCTTC
>DKVC01000004.1:12209-14845 GCA_002490995.1 Lachnospiraceae bacterium UBA7188 | reverse complement strand
TATATGAAGAAGCAATGAGTGTTTTGAACCCCCATGATGTTTCAAATAAAATGTGGGTAGGAAGTGTGGCATCTGCCGTACTCACAAAAAAAGGTAATATTTACAAGGGTATATGCATTGACACAGATGGCTCTATAGGAATGTGTGCTGAAAGAAATGCTTTATCAACAATGCTTACATATGGCGAAAGTGAGATTAAAAAAGTGGTTTCAGTATATAAAGATGGAAATATAATTCCGTCTTGCGGTATTTGCAGAGAATTTATGATGCATTTAGGCGGAGATGTGGAAAATATTGAAATTCTATTGGATAAAGAAGGACGGACAATTAAATTGATTGATTTGATGCCCGAATATCCACGACATAAGTAAATCCCAGTTTGTATGGGAGATGCGGTTTTCGTGTATATTTTTCCTTAGTGACCATACAACGTGGTTGGACACCAACACGATTATTGCCTAACTGGCAGGCATTATATAGAAGCACAGCTTTGGACAGCCAAATATATTACAGAGGAATACTTGATAAAATAAAAGTCGTAGATAATTTGTAGATTGCCAGGAGGGAAAGGGATTTGAGAGGATAAAGGCCCCATGGATAACAAGGAAGCAATTATCTATTGGAAATGTCTATTACAGTTTAAATAGCAGCGAGAAAAAGCAAATTGCCAGAGAGGTAGTTGAGATACAGCGAAAGGTATCAACGATTGATATTTCAACAGATTCAGAATGGAGATGGAACAGCGTTGTTGAGGAAATACTGAATCGGGCAGAAGAGAGAATAGGAAGAAAACGCTATTTTGATGTTAACAGAGTACATACCATAAAAAATTTGCAGCAGGAAATACAGGAATATTTGGATAAGGTTCAGCCAACACCGTATCTGGATGATATCAGTACGAAAAATTTATTGATCAATGAGGGGAAAGTATCCGGGATCATAGATATTGACTGGATGGGATTTGGTGATATGCTTACCTTTGTTGCAATGACGAAGGTCGCATTGCTCAACATGAATCTGGATACCGAATATATAGATTATCTGTTAGATGAAATTCACCCGAACGCGGCAGAGTACAAAGCGTTTGTATTCTATTGCCTGATGTTTTGTGTGGATTTCATGGGGGAAAGAGGAATTCAGTTCCTTGATAAAACGATTCCTGTAAATGAAAGTATAGTCGGGAGATTGAATGAGATCTTTGAACTTCTTATGGAAGAATGGAACAAATGCGGTGAACGGTTGGTTTCATAATCCCGGACAGAGCACAGCGCCGCAATCCTTTGAAAAATCAAGGAGTTGCGGCCGCTTCCTATCTGAAATAAGGGCACACGGGGAAACACCGTTTGGCTGGGCAATTATAAGTCCAGTTCCCATTTTTCTTCCAGTACCGGGCTTCCCCAACTTTCGTTCTTGCTGGTTTCAGTTATGATAAAACCGGCCTTTTTATATAATATTCTCGCTGATTCCTGTGCGCTCACTGTCCACAAAAAAACATGGGAACAGTTCTTTTCGCGGCAAAAGTCCAAAGCGGCATTCAGTAAAGCAGTTCCGGTTCCAACTCCTCTTAATTCAGGCTCCAGGAAGAAATACCTTAATTGGGCAATGTTATCTTCGGTATGGGTTATGGCGATAATGCTGATTGTGACAGGGACGCCTTTATATCTGCTGGCCGTATTTACGGAGCGGGAAATCAGCGAACAGTCGATTTTCAGCGCTGACGGAAGAATGTGCCGGCAGGCTTAAGGGGGCGGACTGACAGCCCCCGTCCTGCCGGTGCAAGTAATCTGTCTGTCCCCCGTCCTACCGGCGCAAGTATTCGTTATTGCTGCCCGTTTTTATGCCCGCTTTCCAGAACCAGTTCTGCGAAAGCGGAGAACGAATCATCCGTTCTCCTGTCGGCATTTTCCAGGAGATTGAAAAAGCAGCCTGGTATTTTGTGGTAAGCTGGAATAACAATACGCGCACCTTGACACCCGAAAAACCTGAAAAATGCTACCCCAGGTGGAGTTTGCCCATTTTTAGGGGAGTGCTGGCCTTTTTCAGACCTATTCCTATGGGGGAACAATTCAGGCAGAAATCAAACGATTCCGGAACAGGTTTGTGCTGTCATGAATAATTCAGGATAAATATTTTCCAGTCTATTGACAAAAACAAATTAGAGGGAGTATACTTGAAATTGAGTTAGCAGCCACTAACATAAAAATGGCTGCATTTATTTGAACTAATGGTTAGCTTGCACTAGCCATATAATAGAAGGCCGGAGGGAAGCATTCTATTTTCCAGTATTAGAATAGTAAGAGGAGGTCGTTTTTATGGTAAAGATTACGGTTGGCATAGAGGGAATGGCCTGCGGTATGTGTGAAGCGCATATCAATGAAGCTGTGAGGAATGCGTTCCGGGTTTGAGTAACTGAGAGGCAACAACAGGTGAGGGCCTGCCGGGAGAGGCAGGCCTTTATTCGCATGAAACATGAAGCGGGCTGATCCTGCAGCTTATTGCAGGGACCAGATGTTTCTGATTGTGAGTATAAATGATTGAAGCCCTCCTGTAGATATGATATACTTTTACAGATGATATAAGCGACAGAAACAGGCAGGAAAGACAGAGGCGTAATTAAGGAAGTGTCTACAAATAAC
>DKVC01000004.1:2287-11858 GCA_002490995.1 Lachnospiraceae bacterium UBA7188 | reverse complement strand
AAGTTGTATCAGTTATTTTCCGACAATTCCTAAGTACAAATCAGAGGAGGGACCATATGCAGAACGTGGAAATAAAAGAATATCTTTCCCTTGCAGGCATCCGCAAAATTACCGAGTTGGATACGGCACTGCTTGAATTTTATGGTCAGGAAGAAGGAGCAAAGCATATCGAAAACCTGACCGAACTGTTCGAACGCTCAGAAGAACGCCTGTTTAACGGAGCAGGCGAAACGTTATACCTCCAACGCCAGGAGGAGCTGGTGGATTATCTGAATCAGAGTTTACAGATTAGCCTTCTGGCGGCTTCTTTTTATGACCGTGTGTTTTTTCGGAGGGTTATGGAGTATCTGCTTGAATATGACTCTTTCTGGGGGAGAGGGATATTTGACATTGGCTGTGGAAACGGGATTCTGACCTGTTTTCTTGCACTGCATCATGAGGATGCCGCCGTCACAGGTCTGGATTTATCTCGAAATGCCGTCTCAGTAGCGGAAGAGCTTTCAGGGAAGCTTCAGGTGAAGAATGTACGCTTTGTGCATTCGGAGAATTTCCGGCAGGGAAAATGCGACACTCTGTTTTCATGCCGTACTGTGCATGAAAATGTGGCGGGGAGAACCGTTTGGGAAAGCCAAAAAAGTTCGGTAATCTCAGTTGAGGAACAGAAAAAAAGGCACGGCAGATATGCGCAGGAGCTTGCGGCGCCGGTAAAAACAGGGGGATACCTGGTCAGTGTGGAGCGCTACGATGATGACAGCGCATATGCCGGGCTGATTCTCGCTTTGGAGCAGCAGGGATTTTTGCAGGTAAAGGGAACTCACGTGCAGTTTTCCTGCAAAAACGGGGATGAAACGGCTACATTTCAGGCAATGATCTTTCAAAAGACCAAGGGCTGATAATTTTGGGGCTTGCCGTCATCTTTACGATTCGGTATAATAGCATTGAAAATAATTTTGAGGTATTTCCCATATGGATACAATCTATCTTCATATAAAAAAGGAAAGCGGAAAGACGGACCAGGAGGAAGAAGCAGCGATCCGCCAGGCCGGCGAAATCATCCAAAGCGGCGGCCTGGTGGCATTTCCCACCGAAACCGTATATGGTCTGGGAGGCGACGCCCTGAATCCCGAATCATCCAGGAAAATATATGCCGCAAAGGGCAGGCCTTCGGATAATCCTCTGATTGTCCATATCTGCCGTTTTGAAGATATTTATGGAATTGTAAACGGACTGCCGGAAGCTGCCGTGAAAATCGCCCGTGCATTCTGGCCGGGACCGCTTACCATGATATTGCAGAAATCCGAACTGGTACCCCGCGAAACCACAGGCGGACTGGACACGGTTGCGGTGCGCTTTCCCTCCCACCCGGTGGCACAGAAGCTGATTGCTTACAGCGGTGGTTATATTGCCGCCCCCAGCGCCAACCTTTCAGGCAGGCCAAGCCCTACTTCCGCAAAATATGTCGCGGAGGACATGGACGGCAGGATCGATATGATCATAGACGACGGCGAGGTGGGAATCGGCCTGGAGTCCACCATTCTGGATCTGACATCCGATGTGCCGCGGATTCTGCGCCCGGGCTATATTACCCGGGAGATGCTGGACGAGGTGCTGGAAAGAGTTGACATTGATGTCACAATTATAGACCCGGAAAGCAGACAGGCGCCCAAAGCGCCCGGTATGAAATACCGCCACTATGCACCGAAGGGAAAGCTGGTCATTGCGGAGGGAACTCCGGAGCAGGTGATCCGCTATATCAATACGCATGCGGAGGCAGACAGGCAGGCAGGTGAAAAGACGGGGGTTATAGCCACAGCGGAAGTACTTGAACAATACCATGCAGATGTGGTAAAATGTATAGGAAGCCGGGAGGATGAGAAAACGATAGCAAGAAATTTGTTTTCCATCCTGAGAGAGTTTGACGATGATAATGTGACGAGCATCTATTCGGAGAGCTTTCCGGCCCATGGCCTGGGACAGGCAATCATGAACCGCCTGCTGAAAGCGGCAGGACACAGGATTGTAAGGCTGTAAGGAAGTGACTGAGGTAACTATAAATAACATGAGGGGTTCGCCGATTCCGGCAGAGGACAGAAAGGGAGAGGCAGCCGGCATGTGCCATGAAACAGGAGACAGGAGGAGTGAGAGTATGATAGCTATCGGAAGCGACCATGGCGGTTATGCGCTGAAGCAAAGCGTAATCCGGCATCTGGAAGCAAAGCAGATACCTTATGAGGATATGGGATGCCACAGCCTGGACAGCTGCGATTATCCCGTATTCGGCAGGGCAGTAGCGAAGGCAGTGGCAGAAGGCAGATGCGAGAAAGGAATTGTCATCTGTACCACAGGAATCGGCATCAGCATGACGGCAAACAAAGTTCCCGGCATCCGCTGTGCCCTGTGCGCAGACTCCGTGTCAGCCAAACTGACCAGACTCCACAACGATGCCAATGTCCTCGCAATGGGCGGCGGGATCATCGGAGAGAATCTGGCACTGGAAATCGTAGATGTATTTTTGAACACCCCCTTTTCCGGCGAAGAACGCCACCAGAGACGGGTAAACCTGATCGAAGCCTGAAACTGGAGATACGGAACTGGAAACAGCCTCTGCCCATGCTTAGGTACAGGGCGGGCGGAGGCGGAACTATACTCAAGACCGCCAGAATTTACGAATCTGTCTACGGCGAGCATAGATGGCTGGCGGTCTTTCGTTGTCGGTTACTGCAAATCAAAATGGTGTGCAGTGCAAATTAGGAGAAAATGACTATGGCAAATGTAGTAATCATGGATCACCCGTTAATTCAACATAAAATCGGCCTTATCCGGCGAAAGGAGACGGGCACAAAGGACTTCCGCCAGACCATCAGCGAGATTGCCATGCTGATCTGCTACGAAGCCACCAGAGACCTGAAACTGGGAGAAGTGGAGATCGAGACGCCCATCTGCAAGACTACCGTAAAGGAGCTTCGGGGCAAAAAAATGGCAATTGTTCCGATTCTCCGTGCCGGCCTTGGAATGGTAGACGGCATGCTGGACCTGATCCCGGCTGCAAAGGTAGGGCATATCGGCCTCTACAGAGATCCGGAGACCTTAAAGCCTGTGGAATACTACTGCAAGCTTCCGGCGGACTGTGCGGAGCGTGAGGTATTTGTGGTAGATCCCATGCTGGCAACGGGCGGATCTTCCGTTGCGGCTATCCGGATGCTGAAGGAGAAGGGATGCCGGAGCATTCATTTTATGTGCATCATTGCCGCCCCGGAGGGCATAAAGGCCATGACCGCGGCCCATCCCGATGTGGATGTATATGTGGGCGCCATGGACGAGCGGCTGAACGACCACGGTTACATCGTACCCGGACTGGGAGACGCAGGCGACCGTATTTTCGGAACGAAGTAACGCGGGCACTTCAATGTAAACTGACTGCTGACATTTCCGTACGTACGCTGTGAAAGGCGGTGTGCTATTTTGAAAATCAGGAAAAAAATAATATTTTTTCTTCTGTGCATTCTGCTCTGGACCGGCGTACTGGAACCTGTACCCGGTCTGAAAGTCGTGTATGCGACTTCATCCACAAGAGAAAAATTAAACCGGACCCAGAAAGAAAAGGAAACCCTGGAGGATGAGCTGGATAAGACCCAGGACAATCTGGACAATCTGGAGGGCAAACGCGACACGCTGGAAAAGGAGCTGGATTATCTGAACGCCCAGCTGTCCCAGGTGGTGGCCAATCTGGAGGAACTGGAGCGGCAGATTCGCGATAAGGAAGCGGAGATTGAAGAGACCATGGAGGCGCTGGACGAGGCAAAGGAAAAGGAGCAGGGACAGTATGACAGTATGGTTGCGGTGACCCGCTGCCTGTATGAACAGCAGGATGACACGTACCTCACAGCACTTCTGACTGCCGGGAGCTTATCGAACCTGCTGAATATGGCTGAGCGCATCGAAAAGATTGTGGCATACGACCAGAGGCTGCTCGAAGAATACAAGGAGAACAAGATACTGATCCAGGCACATGAGGACAGGCTTCGTGCGGACAGGGCACAGCTGGTGGAGCTGCAGGCCCAGGCGGAGGAGGAGAAGGACAAGGTCTCAGGCATGGTCAGCCAGACCTCCAGCGCAATTGCGAAATACGGCGACCAGATATCCAGTGCGGAGAAGAAAGCACTGGAATACGAAGCGCAGATACGGAAAAAGGAAGAGGATCTGGATTACCTGAAGAAAAAGCTTGCGGAGGAGATTGCCCTGTCCCAGGCAGCGGCTAACGGTACCTGGCGTGACATATCGGAGGTAAGTTTTGCGGAAGGTGACAGACGCCTTCTGGCAAATCTGATCTACTGTGAAGCGGGAGGAGAACCCTATGCCGGGCAGGTAGCAGTGGGCAGCGTGGTCATAAACAGGGTACTGAGCTCCAAATTTCCCGACACCGTGTTGGGCGTCATCTATCAGGGCGGACAGTTTTCGCCTGTGGGCAGCGGCAGGCTTGACATTGCGCTGGCCTCCGACAAGGCCACAGAGAGCTGCTACAGGGCAGCAGACGAAGCCATGGCGGGAGTTACGAATGTGGGAACCTGTGTCTTTTTCAGGACACCTGTCGAAGGACTGAGCGGAATTAACATCGGCGGGCATGTGTTCTACTGATTTTCTGTAGGTTACAGCCCCAGACTGTCAAGCTTATTCTGTATTCTGTCAAATTTATCGCGGTAGACCAATGAGAGCAGATGATTCAGACTGCGCAGGCAGGAGATCATCTGCTTTTCCGTAATCAGATTTTTCTCCATGGCTTCCGCCAGCTCATCCAGGTCAACCACCTTGAAATGCCCGTCGGGATAGATGATGACATCGGCAAGAAGGTCAGTGAATGTCATCGCGCCGTCTTCCTCATCATAAGAATATTCCACGATGTCACAGTACCAGTACAGCAGTGAATTGTCGCTGCGGTAGATTTTGCTCACCTTGATGCCTTCTGTCAGATAGAAGCAGGAACAGCCGTGGGAAAAGGCTGTTTTGGGATTGAGGGTATTCCATTTTGTAATAAGAGTTTCCCCGTCCTGCGCCAGGATGATATCATCCTTCAGAAGAATGCATTCGGCGGGAATAATACGTTTGCGGTAAATTTTTGAAATATTCATGGCGGGCTCCTTTGAATCAGGTGATTCTTTTCTTCGTCGGTTTTTCGTATGTATTTTAAAAATAATACAACCGTTGCGGGTATTAGTCAATGATATTTGAAGCTGTTTTTTACCTGTTTTTTACAGAATCCGGCAGAAAGCAGCGGCAGGGATACCCGGGCCGGGGGCTTCCTGCCGCGGGAAAATTCCCCGATTTGGCGAAAATTTAGGGAAAGTTTACGGACAAAACATACATATTGCCCTAGACATTTTGGATAAAAATAGGTATAATACACTGTGGTAGCGGTAGCATTTGGCAGATATCCGGGGAAGCTTGGGGCAGGCGGTGCGGCATGAAGAAAGACAAAGGGGACAATCGGATCGTATACCAGTCACTTGTGATGGTCACACAGTTCGGGCTGAACATGTTAGTGCCAATCTGTGCAATGTCCGCAGCAGGAGTCTGGCTTGACAGGAAGCTTGATACTTCCTTTCTCACGATACTCTTTTTTGTTGCAGGTGCCGTCGCGGGAGGACAGAATGTATACCGCATGGCGAGGCGTATGTACGGCGGTGACGGACAGGATAAGGAGCAGAGTGATTCCGATGAAAATAATTGAGAGACTGCGGAAGGAAAACAGGACACTTCTGGAAATGCATTTGGGAATGCTTTTTTTCGGCATTGTGTGCCAGATAATCGGGGCACTGGCCATAGGGAACAGGTGGAATTATGCGCCCAGCCTGTGGTTCGGGGTGGCTTTTGCCTTTGCGGGCAGCATTCACATGAGCCGCACTCTGGACAGGGCGCTTTCCGCGGGCAATGACGCTTCCGGCATTGTCACAAGGGGGTATTTGTTTCGGTATGTAATGGTGGCGGCGGTTTTGATTGTTATCTCCCTGACGGAGACAATGAACCCGCTCGTTTTTTTCCTTGGATATATGAGCCTGAAAGTAACGGCGTATCTTCAGCCGATTACTCATAAACTGTGCAACAGGCTGTTCCACGAAACGGATCCGGCTGCGGAGCCGCTGGTGGAGGAGGATCTTGTACAGGAGGGAGAGATCCCTGCCGGGCAGTAAGGAAGTGTCAGCCTTTGTCCGGACATTATCAGTATTACAAAATAAATCAGAAAGAGAGGTGAGAGTATGGGACATGGAATCTTGCTGTCCGGTGGGTCGAATGTTGACTTTACAATCCATGGAGTGTTCCAGTATTCCTTCTTTGGGCATCCGGTGTGGATCACTACTTCGCATGTGTGTATCCTGATTGTTATGCTGCTGATGATTGCGTTTGCCATTGCCGCGAACAGGTGTATGGCGAAGGCATCGGAAGTGCCGGGCAGTTTCCAGAATGTGGTGGAGATGATCGTCGAGATGCTGGACAATATGGTAAGCGGCTCCATGGGGCAGGCGGCTCCGAAGTTTTATAATTATATCGGGACCATTTTTATCTTTATCCTTGTCAGCAATATCTCGGGTCTGCTGGGTTTGCGTCCTCCCACTGCGGATTATGGTGTCACGCTGCCGTTGGCCATCCTGACATTTTCAATGATCCATTATAATAAGTGGAAGTATCAGAAACCCATGACGATATGGACGGATCTCTGTTCGCCGCTGCCGCCCTGGCTGCCGATATGGCTGCCGATCAATGTGATCAGCGCCGTTGCGGTGCCGATTTCCCTGTCATTGCGTTTGTTTGCAAACGTCCTGTCGGGAACGGCCATGATGGCACTGCTTTACGGGCTGCTCGGATGGTTTGCCACAGCCTGGCCCGCAGCGCTGCATGTGTATTTCGATCTGTTCTCCGGGGCCATTCAGACGTATGTGTTCTGCATGCTGACCATGACATACATTTCGAATGAGATTGGCGATGGAACCCGTCGTTAGCAGGGACGGGAGGGATTTGCAGGTTAATGTTGCATGTTGTTTTAAATTATTTCATATTTAATTCAGGAGGAAAAAAGAATGGATTTCAATGAGAACTTTATCTTAGGTTGTTCCGCAATTGGCGCAGGTCTGGCAGTTATCGCCGGTATCGGACCTGGTGTAGGACAGGGTATCGCGGCAGGACATGCTGCTGCGGCAGTGGGACGCAATCCCGGTGCGCAGCCCAAGGTTATGCAGACCATGCTTCTTGGCCAGGCAGTGGCAGAGACCACTGGTCTGTACGGTCTGCTGGTTGCTATTCTGCTTATGTTCGTGAAACCCCTTCTGCCTTAACAGTGTGGGAAGAAATTCTAAGCGGCTTGCCGAACGGCGTTCGGCATGGTACGCCTGTTAAGAATTTCTAAATCCCACACGAAAGAACGCCAGGAGAGGGCGTTCTTTCCAGAGATTTTCAATGTAGAAAAGGTAGAAAGGAGGCTTGGAATGATACTTTTAACAGGAGGCGAGTCCATGTCCAGGCTGTTTGACCTGGACTGGCAGCTGCTGGCTGATTCCGTACTGATGATCATAGCCGTCTTTTTCCTGTTCCTTATTTTGAGCTATTTTCTGTTTAACCCTGCGCGGAAGATGCTGAATGCCCGTAAGGACAAGATCCGGACCGAGCTGGATACGGCAAGGACTTCCATGGAGAATGCGCAGGCTTTAAAGAAGGAATATGAGACAAAGCTGCAGGGCGTCGAAAAGGAAGCGGAAGCCATTTTAAGCGAAGCGCGCCGGAAAGGCCTGGCAAATGAGAACCAGATAGTTGCCCAGGCGAAGGAAGAGGCGGCCCGGATTCTGGAGAGAGCCCGTGTGGAAGCAGAGCTTGAGAAGCAGAAGATGTCCGACGATGTGAAGAGAGAGATCATTGTGGTGGCATCTCTTATGGCCGGCAAATTTGTGGCCGCATCCATGGATACAGCGAAGCAGAATCAGCTGATTGACGAGACCATAAAGGAAATGGGTGATAAGACATGGCTAAATTAGTATCCAAGACATACGGCGAAGCTCTGTATGAAGTGGCCATGGAATCAGGCGTGGACAGGGCTGTCAGTCTGATGGAAGAAATCCGCTGCTTGGAAGGGATACTGAAGGAAAATCCCCAGTTCGATGAGCTGATGAAGCATCCTGGAGTTCCGAAACAGGATAAACTTAAGGTGGTGGAGGATACCTTTAAGGGACGGGTCAGCGATGAACTGGCAGGTTTGCTGGAGGTTGTGGTATCCAAGGAGCGCTATAAGGAGCTGCCTGCCATTTTCGCGTATTTTACCGAAAGGGTGAAGGAGGAATGCGGGATTGGCGTGGCTTATGTGACCACTGCGGTGGAACTGGATCAAAAACAGAAGGAAGCGGTGGAAGCGAAGCTGCTTGAGACCAGCGGATATAAGAAAATGGAAATGTATTACGAGGTGGATGCCTCGATCATCGGCGGAATGATCATCCGCATCAATGACAGAGTGGTGGACAGCAGTGTCCGCACAAAACTGAACGGCTTAACGAAACAATTATTACAAATTCAGCTGGGTTGACCGGCTGGAAGAAAGGTGCGACAGATCCATGAATTTAAGACCAGAAGAAATAAGTTCTGTGATTAAGGATCAGATCAAGAGATATGCATCCACCCTTGATGTATCCGATGTGGGTACGGTTATTCAGGTGGCGGACGGCATTGCTCGTGTACATGGACTGGAAAATGCCATGCAGGGTGAATTGCTGGAATTTCCCGGCGAAGTGTACGGCATGGTGTTGAATCTGGAAGAAGATAACGTGGGTGTGGTATTGCTGGGCAGCGCCAGAAATATTAACGAAGGCGATACGGTCAGGACCACAGGCCGCGTGGTTGAGGTTCCTGTGGGCGATGCTCTGATGGGCCGCGTGGTCAATGCGCTGGGCCAGCCTATCGACGGCAAGGGACCTGTTCAGACGGACAAATACCGCAAGATCGAACGTGTGGCCAGCGGTGTTATCACAAGAAAGAGCGTGGATACCCCCCTTCAGACAGGTATCAAGGCTATCGATGCCATGATTCCCATCGGGCGCGGCCAGCGAGAGCTGATTATCGGTGACCGTCAGACGGGTAAGACAGCCATCGCCATCGATACCATTATCAACCAGAAGGGACAGAACGTTAAATGTATCTATGTGGCAATCGGCCAGAAAGCATCTACCATTGCCAATATCGTAAAGACGCTGGAAGAGTACGGCGCCATGGCGTATACTACAGTAGTAGTTTCTACGGCAAGCGACCTTGCTCCCCTTCAGTATATTGCTCCTTACTCAGGCTGTGCCATCGGTGAGGAATGGATGGAAAAGGGGGAAGATGTCCTTGTAGTGTACGATGACCTGAGCAAGCATGCAACGGCATACCGTACACTCTCCCTGCTGCTCCGCCGTCCGCCCGGACGTGAGGCTTATCCCGGAGACGTATTCTATCTGCATTCCAGGCTGCTGGAGCGCGCTGCCAGAATGAACGAGGAGTACGGCGGAGGCTCTCTGACCGCGCTTCCGATTATCGAGACCCAGGCAGGGGACGTGTCCGC
>DKVC01000004.1:1909-2105 GCA_002490995.1 Lachnospiraceae bacterium UBA7188 | reverse complement strand
CGTATTCTATCTGCATTCCAGGCTGCTGGAGCGCGCTGCCAGAATGAACGAGGAGTACGGCGGAGGCTCTCTGACCGCGCTTCCGATTATCGAGACCCAGGCAGGGGACGTGTCCGCATATATTCCCACCAATGTGATTTCTATCACTGACGGCCAGATTTATCTGGAGACAGAGGCGTTCAACTCCGGTTTCCGT
>DKVC01000004.1:0-1598 GCA_002490995.1 Lachnospiraceae bacterium UBA7188 | reverse complement strand
GAGGCGTTCAACTCCGGTTTCCGTCCGGCTATCAACGCAGGACTTTCCGTGTCCCGAGTGGGCGGCGCCGCACAGATCAAGGCCATGAAGAAAATTGCAGCTCCTATCCGTACGGAGCTGGCGCAGTTCAGAGAGCTGTCGAGCTTTGCACAGTTCGGTTCCGACCTGGACAATGACACCAAGGAGAAGCTGGCCCAGGGCGAGCGCATCCGCGAGGTGCTCAAGCAGCCCCAGTACGCTCCCATGCCGGTGCAGTATCAGGTTATCATTATCTATGCGGTGACACACAAGTATCTGCTGGATATTCCGACTGCGGAGATCACCAGGTTCGAGAAGGAATTCTTCGAGTTCCTGGATACAAAGTATGCGGAGGTTCCGAACAATATCGCGTCAGAGAAAGTGATTTCCGACGAGACCGAACAAACGCTTCAGAAGGCAATCGAGGAATTCAAGAAGCAGTTTATGCGTGCATATTGAAACACGTTCTTATGAAAGCCATGTGTAACGGGTGGGTATGGCAGCACTCACTCGCTGCACGGTCAGGAATTGTCGGTAAATACTTTCAGGCGTGAGTCTATACTCGTGAGCGCATTCAATTGCCGCTTTTCTGTAAGGTATTGCACAGGCGCTCACTCGTTATACAGTTAAGCCGGCAAATGTTTTTGATCGTGAGTATAAATAGAAAGAGGATATAGAATATGGCATCAATGCGTGATATAAAGCGCCGCAAGAGCAGTATTCAGGGGACGCAGCAGATTACCAAAGCCATGAAGCTGGTGTCCACCGTGAAGCTGCAGCGCGCAAGGGCAAGCGCAGAACGCTCCAAGGGATATTTCAACTGCATGTATGATACTGTGAACAGCATCCTGCAGCGTGTGGGGCAGATTGATCACAAATATCTAACCTCCGGTGCTTCCTCAAGGAAAGCCGTCATCGTGATAACCGGTAACAGGGGTCTGGCCGGCGGCTATAATTCCAATGTAATCAAGCTGGTGACCAGGCATCCCCAGTGGAAGAAAGAGAATCTGGAGATTTACTGCCTGGGTACCAAGGGCAGGGATGCTTTCGTGCGAAACGGTTATTCCGTGAGGGAATGCGATGCCGAGATTGTGGAGAGCCCCTTGTACAAGGACGCGGCGGCATTGTGTGACAGGCTTCTGACATCCTTTGCGGAAGGTGAGATAGGGGAAATCTGGCTGGCATACACCAATTTTAAAAATACGGTAAGCCATATCCCCACTTTGCTGCAGCTGCTTCCGGTGCAGGCATCGGGTGCAGAAGGAGAAGCCGCGGAGAAAGAAACCTCTGCAATCATGAATTTCGAGCCGGAGGATTCGGAAGCGCTGGATATGCTGATCCCGAAATATGTGACCAGCCTGATTTACGGGGCGCTGCGGGAGTCGGTGGCCAGTGAAAACGGCGCGCGTATGCAGGCGATGGATAATGCGACCAGCAATGCGGAAGAGATTATAAGCGATCTGACGCTGAAATACAACAGGGCCCGCCAGGGTTCCATTACACAGGAACTGACAGAGATTATTGCCGGTGCGGAAGCGCTTGGCTAAGTGTGAGAAGAAGTTCTAAGCGGTCAAAGTACG
>DKVC01000200.1 GCA_002490995.1 Lachnospiraceae bacterium UBA7188 | reverse complement strand
TTGAAAGAGCAGTAAGATACAACTGCCATCCATTTACAACTCTCCACCTGCTGCGCCTGTACAGGGAAGGGATGCCGGAGCAGGAGCGGCTCCGGGTCCTGGCGGGCATCCGCAGCCGGTTCATGTATGCAAAGGTTCCGGAAACCCTCCGTAGGGATATCCTATCGGCGCTGGAGGAATGCCGTGGGGAATTTCCGGGAGAGGTAGAGGATGGGATTCTGTATGACCTGAAATTCCTTTGATGGGGAGAGAAGCATGCGGTGGAATTATTGCTGAAAGTATATACCGGGATTTTCATATATAATGAGGAACGGTAAATCAGTACACCGGCTATACAGGGACATGAGGATGAATGAACATAACAAAAAATATCATGAGGCAACGGACAGCCCAGGGCCGGAAACAGACAGAGAGACATACCGGCAGTTCAATGATGCAGAAGAGGCAGAAGCGTGGGCGCAGAGACACTATGCCGATTTACTGGGGCTTCCACCGGAAAACGAGATACGCAGGTCTGTCTTTTTTTACACCGGAAGCTGCTACCGGCTGTATAATAAATTATTGCGTGACTGTACGCCTTTGGGCAGTGATGAATTTGAAAAAATCGATTTCAGGGAAAGCAGGGAGGAAATAGCAGAGATTCAAAAGATCAATAAAGTCCTTTTGGAACATACGCTTCCGGAAAATATCGTTGTCTATCGCTTCACCCATAAAAGAATCATCAGACGGCTCTGCAACAGTAAACTTGTACATAAAGGAGATGTATTTTCAGACAGAGCCTTTTTCAGCACAACACTGGTCCGCCCGCTTCTGGAAGGCTTCGGGAAAGAGAACTGGTGTGATTGTATACTGAAGCTCTATCTGCCAAAAGGGCTGCCGGGCGCTTATGTATCATTTAAGGATGGGCGGTCATGCCTGAATGAACAGGAATTCTTATTGCCCCCAAACATAAAGTTCAGGATCCTGAGGATATATGGCCTAAAATATCCGCAGGAAATCGAGTGCATGGCCATTCCCCGCGATACGGAAAACAGTGCCTGGCATATGGATGCCGGCCGCCAGTGAAGGAAGAGCGAACCCGGATGACAGATATGACAGCGTTATGCCCCGGATGCGGGAGAAAAATGATACATAAGATAGAAGGTTCCGTCCAGGGAATGTTCTGTGAGCAGTGCGGCTGGAATGCTGTAACTACCTATATCGCCCCAATAAGGGCGGACATGACTGTGTACAGCGTATATGCCGATGGCATAAGCAATCCAAGCCGTGGACAGATCAGGATGCTTTCCAGGGCAGCCTGCCTGAATTACCTGGAAATAAAGAGGCAGCTTGCAAAGGGCTCGTTCCTGGTTTATGAAGGTGATGCCGAAAATGTGCTGCGTATTATAGGAGATCTGGATGCATACCACATCGGATATAAAATCATACCGCCATTCCCTTACCAGGCATAATACCGAAAATCAGCGGTGGCGGATGCCTGGTGTAGAGAGGGACTCGGGCCTGTGCCTTTACCGGGACATCCGGCGCCAATGCGCTGAAACATTCGGACAGGGCCACCCGCCCTCTCTACACCACCCTGGATGAGCCCGTACAACAGTCAGCCTTCATTGATATAGAGCTGGATACGGTTTTGAATGATTTCCGCCACTTCGTCAACCGTTTTCTGCCCCTGATAGTAGCCTTCGGCTTCTTCACTGATGATGCCTATGATTTCACCGGTGTCACTGAAAGGCATCGGCCTTGCCACATCTATTAAAGCCAGTACGGTCTCAACCTCATCCTGTGAGGCAGTGCGGTAAGTGTACTCCCAATCCGGATAGGAGATTGTCATGCCGGAGTTTTTGGGAATGGGTTCCCCGTTCCCGTCAAGACAGATTTCACCGCTTTCATCGGTAAGATATTCAGCCTTTACGGCATCCGCGGCTTTTGCCTCCAGCCCTGCTTTCAGCGGAGGGAAAAAGGATGAGCTGCTGTCTGCAGAGGCCAGCAGGTTTTCCAGGAATGCCCATGCGCCTTCCTTCTGGTCTGATTTCACGGTAATGGCATAAGCCCCGTAGGGGACGAGGATGCAGCCTGCGCTGCCGTCCCCGGAAGGAAAACCGATGCAGGTTCCGGCATCGCCGTAAATCGCCAGGGGCAGCTGTATGGAGTCGAAATCCGTAATGTCCGCCTCATACAGAAGGACTTCCCCATTCTGGATCCGGACAGGCGTGGAAGGCTGCCCGGGATTCCTTTGTGCTTCCCCGGGAAAACGGGCCGTAAATTTCAGCAGCCGCCTGAAGGCATCGGAATCAAAGCGGCATTCCCCGGAAGACCAGTCGATAAAGGTATCTTCATTGCAGGCCATCAGATACTGCATCATGCTGCTTCTGGAAGCATTGTCGAAAAGCTCCGCCTCAGGATGGGCATCTGCATAAGCCATCAGCCCATCCAGTGTCCAGCCGTAAGCATCCCCTGCCTCAGCGCTCCATCCAAACACGGTCCTGAGGGAAAAACTTGACGGAATGGTAATCAGTTTATTGCCCACGGTATAGGAATCCAGAAGGCTGTCCAGAAAGTCTGAACGGTCCAGCAGACAGCTGCTGTCCAGATAAGCATTCAGATCCTCGAACAGCCCTTTGGACGCCAGGGCTTTCAGGTCAAGGTCCGCAAGGTCAAGGAGATCAGGGCAGTCATCGGAGAGGATATCATTGTTCATCCGGATGAGGGCGTCAGTCCGGTCATGTGTCTGGGGGTCCAGGTACTCCCTGATTTTTATGTGGTACTTATCGTTTCCGCGGTTAAACTCCAGGACAGCGCCGCGCAGGGCGGAATTGCTGCAGAGCGTGCCCAGGATAATGGTTTGCTTCTGTGCTGTCTGGGCAATGTCAACTTTTTTCAGCAGGGCCAGTTCACTGCCCCCGGATGAAAAGTCCCTGGTGACAGCGAGGATCCTTCCGTCTTCCAGCACATTGACTGCGGCCACATGGGAGCCGTTGATACCCTGGTCCAGCCAGTCGAACAGTGCTTCCCCTTTCCGGTCTGCCAGGTTATAGGCATAAAGGGTGGTCCGGTCATAGGACAGAAGGCTGTCTTCCGGGCAGGGAATCAGGACGGGACTGTCCCCTTTTGGAAAACCGGGGCAGGGTTCCCCTGTTTTGGCGCTGTCAAAATCAATCTCTGTCAGAAAGTATTGATCGCCGCCCCCGCTGTTGCTGCAGCAGCCGGCATATACCTTGCCGTCCGGTCCGCGTCCCATGCTGCTGATCCTCCCGTTAGGGACATCGGGAACGGTAGTCCCGCTGAAGCTTCCTTCCGGTGTATAAAGCAATATACAGGGCCTGCCGGAGATGCTGCAGGAAATATAGGCCCGCCCCATGCTGTCCACCGCAAGCAGGTCCGCATTGTCCGTTTCACCGGAGATATCGGTATCATAGACCGTTTTTCCTTCCGCATCAAACCTGCACAGGTGCATCCTGGAACCGTCCTCTTCCGTGACATAGGCAATGACGTAAAAACTGCCGTCCGCATCCATGGCAAGCAGGCTGGTGATAAACATGCCCTTTCCATCTTCCCGGCTCAGGGGAACGTCAGGCAGGGGGCCGTCTGCCAGGGAATAGCCGCTCAGCCGGTAGCTGAAGCCTTCCTCCTGCTGCAGGCAGGAAATATAATAAAGCGCATCCCCGTGAAATGCCATGCTGCCGTAAGAATCCTCATCAAGCTCAAAAGGCAGGAATTCAGAAACCCATACCTGGCTGCCGCTGTTATCAGGCTCCCTGTCCCCGCTGCATGATGTGGCCAGAAGCATTACCATCAAAGCAATCAATCCGGGCAGCAAGCCTTTCATTCTGTGTCTTTTCCTGTTCATTCCTGTTCTCATATTCTGTTGCTCCTCCCGTTTAAGTCTCTGTGACGGGCATCCTGCTGCCAGGCAGTAAAAAATCCGGCATAGGGGGCCGGATGCCCTATACCGGAATGATACTATGGAAATCTCAAATTTTTCTCAAATTTTCCCCGGATTTTTTTGGTAGGAAACGATTCTGACGGTGACCTTTGCACCACCGTTTTCCCCATTGGCCAGCTGTATCCCGCCGCCCAGCTTCCCGGCAAGCAGGCTGCAGATATACAGCCCCAGACCGAAGTGGGAGGAGGATGCAGGCCTGCTGCGTTCGCCTCTGTAGTAGGGGGCGAAGGCATTCTGCAGGTCTTTTTCGGTAAATCCCCTGCCATCGTCAGAAACTTCCAGAATCAGGAAATCCTGTTCCCTGCAAAGGCGGATGCAGATGCTTTCCCTGGCATAGCGGGCGGCATTGGAGAGCAGGTTTTCATAAATCTGGGTGAAAGCTTCCCTGTCCATCCAGGTTTCAGTTTCCCTGACCTCAAAACGGACGGCAGCTTTTATGCCTCCTGCAGCGGCCGCTTTCCCACCGGGAAAGAGAGAAGCGGCAGTATCTTCCAGCAGTTCAGCCAGGCTTTCGGAGGAAAGCGCTTTCAGGCATGGTTCATATTCCTCCAGACGGCGCAGGGCGCTCATGGTGTCCATGTAAGAATTCATGCGCGCGACCTGGCTGGAAATGGCCCGGACAGAGGACAGGATTTCCGGACCCACATCTTTTTCGTCAGCCAGGGTATCCAGCAGAAGATCCGTATGCCCCTGCAGCACGGTAAGGGGTGTCCGCATGTCATGGGCAAATGCGGCGTTCAGCCGCTTGCGTTCCTCTACGGAATCCCACGTCTTCCTGTTATTCTGCACCAGTTCCTGCCGCATGGATTCAAAAGCCTGGCAGAGCCTTCCCAGTTCATCCCGGCTGCTATAGTCAATCTTAAAGTCCAGGTCATTATCGGAAATCTTCCTGGCGGCCTGGTTCAGGACATGCAGCGGCTTTTTCATTTTCCACAGGTAGAAAATAAGGGAGGCAAGACAGAGACAGAGGGAATACCACAAAATAGCGGCGGTGTTGTCCAGGTTTTCATAAAACTCATATTTCACCCGGTCTTCCTCCTGCATCATGACTTCGGCATCTGGAGATAATATATATACGATGGCATTCTCATCCCGGCCGGACTGTGCGGGAGCCTCTTTCTGGGGAAGTTCCGTGGAAGGAACCAGCCCCGGGTCAGCTATGGAAAAGCCGAGCTGCATCTGCTGTTCCTGTTCGACAGGCACCACTTCTGCATAACTTCCGGCGATTTCCTGTTTGTTTTTCTGGGAAAACCATATGGTGGCCCTGGTGAGAGAGAGGGCCAACAGCAGCGCAGCCATGCCGCAGATGACAAAGGCAGCAGGTAATGGAAGAAAGGTTTTCCCTGGAATCTGATGTACCCATTTCTTTATCCTATCCATTTATATCCTATCCCCCATACTGTTTCTATGCATGGCCCGCATCCGGCGCCTGTAAATTTCTGGCGGATTTTGCGGATGTGTTCCATGATCACTGTGTCGTCGCCGCTTCCCTCAAGTCCCCAGACCCTGTCGTAAATCTTTCCGCGCTCAAAAGTCTGGCCCCGGTTCAGGGAGAGCAGGCATATGATTTCATATTCCTTACGGTTGAAATGTATCTTTTCCCCGCGGACATAGATTACCCGGGCTGAGTAATCTATGGTTATGTCTCCGAATACTTTTCTCTGGATCATCTTTTCACGGCGTTCCCTGCGCAGGTGCGCCTCGATTCGTGCATTCAGCTCCGGCAGGGAAAAAGGCTTTACGATATAGTCGTCGCCGCCTGCCGAGAAACCCTCTATTTTATCAGACTCCTGGTCCCTGGCTGTCAGGAACAGGATGGGGCAGGAGACGGAATCCCGTATCGCCCGGCAGACTTCGATTCCGTCTATCTGCGGCATGTTGATGTCCAGCAGGATCAGATCCGGCTGGCTTGCTGCCATGCGTATTGCATCGGCGCCATCCAGGCAGAACTCTGCCTGGTAGGATTTCCTTTGCAGGAAGCTCTGGAGCATGGATGCAACCTCTATCTCATCATCGATTATCAATATACGGTAGGACATATGGCAAGACCTCCTTGAATTGTATCATTTTACACTACTTTGCGTTTTACTGCAACAGATACTTGCGGAACCATGTGGGTGCAGCCGCCGTCTTTAGGAATTGCCGGAAGATAACCGCTGCAGCTTATTCAGGCAAAACCCCGGAAATACAATAAAACCCGCTATGAACTTGCAGCGGTTATTTCTCTTGGATTACAGGGTTCGCGAAGCGGTTCCTGTAATCTGTAGACACTTCCTTACCTGCGGCACCTCAGACAATGACAATCCACAATCGCCATACCTGCAGACACGCAGATGCAGAACCTCTCATCCCGACACCTGAAACAGGCCGTCAAAATACTTCATTTTCATCCGGTTGCGCCGGTTACAGTGTCAGCCCTCAGAATCCGCCTCACCTTCGGAGGAACTGCTTTCAGAATCCGCCTCAGAGGAATCCGCTCCTTCAGAATTTTCAGCGCCTGCCTCTGACGAATTCGCTCCTTCAGAATTCTCAGCGCCTGCCTCTGACGAATCCGCTCCCCCGGAATCCTCGGCTGCCGCCTCTGAGCTTGCCGCTGCCGCTTCCTCTGCCGCACGGATATCCAGATAGCGCAGATTATCCCCCGGATCCTGTACGTCTATATTTTCCGTAAAGGCTTCCATATATTCCGAAACCTTCTCGTTCCGCAGCGTCGTCCTGATACTCTGGATCCATCCGGCATCATTGGTACCTACATAATACACTACATAAGTATACTGTTCGGATGCAGGAGAAATGACAGTCGTGTCACCTGCTGTGCGTGCGCTGTCTCCCATCCAGTCGGCCAGTTCCTGAGGCATATCGGAAACCAGTACGCCTTCCAGCAAACCTCCCTCAACAGATGTGATTTCCGGATCATTGTATTTGTCACAGATTTCAGCAAAGCTTTCCTCGGTAGCGGCGCCGCCCTTCCACTCATCCAGAATGGCCTGTCCGTTATCCTCTGCCGTCAGCGTCACGCGCACATCCACAGAGGGTGTCTCATCCAGATAACGGCTCTCGAATCCTACCACATAGTATCTGTGATTTGTGGAATCTTCAATCACGGTAGTATCACCCTGTTTTCTCTCTTCATCGAACAGCCAGCTGCTGATCAGACTGCTGACAGCAGACTGTCTTACATTGGTGTTCAGCTCACCCTCCGTCATGACAGTGCCTTCCCGACTGTCCGCCTCCGTTTTCGCCTTTTCCATGGCAGCGGCAATTTCGGCTTCCGAAGGCTGGTAAGCTTCCTCGGTTTCGTCCTCTCCTTCGGTGCTTTCCGCCTCACCCTCCTCCGGCTCCACCGGGTCAGCCAGTTCTGTAGGTTCAGTGGGCAGTTCCGCATCTATGATCTCACTGTAATAGTTAACGGAATCATAGCTCGCCTTATTTTCGTCATAATAACTCTGAATTTCTTCCTGGGAAGGTGTAAGCCTGTCCGCAATCACCTCGCCGTAAGCGCTGACATAGAAATTATCTTCCAGATAAGGCTTCACCCTGCTCTCCGTAGCATATGGCCCGTACAGCTCTTTCAGATAGTTCTTCACTGTGGTGCCGGCATCAGAAGCCACATTCTTCAACGATTCCTGAAACTCCTTGTAATCTTCAGTGACATCATGGACAAAGTTCTCTGCCTGTGCTTCTTTCTTAAGAGCCTTGCTGCGCGCGATATTCTCTACCGCCATCTCGTCAAAATAGTCACCCCAGGTAAGCGTATCCGAATACATCTGTGAATCGATGTCTCTGCTCGTATCCAGCCCGAAATAACTCAGATAAGCGCCGTACTGGTTGAGATAACTGGTACGTGCCACATAATAGTTAAAATCAAACTCCACTCTGGATATCTTCTCCCCGTTCACCGTGGCATAGGTCCCGTTGACGGTGAGATAATTCCGAATGGGGAAGGAAAGTACGATACATACCAGGGCAACCACCACCAGGATTCCTATCATCCGGCTGATTTTCTCTTCCCTGGCTGCTTTTTCCTTCTGCTCCTTCCGTCTCTGCATTTTCAGGTCATATTTTGTAACTACCTTTTCCGGCTCCTGTCCGGTATTCTGTGTTTCCTTTTTAGGCATGATGTTTCAGTCTCCCTTCCCTTATTTTCACTTTTCCGTATAAACGAAGCTTTCCCTCTGCAGCTGTTTACCGGCTTCCTGTGTGCCCGTGAACCACGAATATATATTTTACAGCATTTTCCGCGAAATGGGAAGCTATTTCACATATTTTTCAAGTTTTTCCACAATATTTTTGATACAGCAGTACCCTCCTACCCTTTTCCACCTGCTCAAAGTCCACACGCCGGTACTGCATATCCTTAAACTTCATCCTGTCAACCTCTCTTCTGCGCTTTCCTTTTCTTTCCCATAATCACGCGCTTTTCCTTTATTGTACCCGATTCTTTCCTTTCTGTAAATATTCATATGATAAAACATTTTTCCATCCTTTTTCATCTTGAAATCCAAATAATCCGGTGGTAATATATATCAGAGAGTATAAAATGCGGAGGAAAAAGGAAATGTTTGAAGAACTGAAAAAGAAAATACTCAAAAGCTCCCTGCTCTGGTCCATTATCCTGATTATCGCAGGCCTGGGGCTGGCCGGGTGGAATGCCATGGATGCGTTCTATGCCGCCACAGGTTACGTGGATTTCACAAAACTGGCACCCGGACAGATTAAGAGTCAGCTGGTGGATGTAAATCTGGCGGAAAGCTTCGGCTGCTATCTGCAAGCCTATGAACGCAATACTAAAACCGGCCGTGAAAGAATTACGCATCTCTATTACCTCATCCCCACCGGCGACATATATGCCACCGACTGGCGCTACATGTCCGTAAAAGTTCCCGCAGGCTATGAGAGTGCGATGGATACCCTCACCGAGGCTACCCTGGCCACCCAGGCAGCTTCCGAGCCCGTCCTGCTGAGCGGTAAAATTAAGAAGCTGGATTCGGAAGAGTCTTCTTATTTAAGAAGCTATCTCAAACAGGTCGGGCTGACGGACGAAGAGATTGATGAAGCAACGATCCCTTATTACATCAATGTATTCGCCAGCAAAACCAGCATGAACGTCGTCTACATCGCGCTTTTTGCCCTTGGCGCATTCCTGCTGATTTTCGGTATCTTCCGGGTCGCGAAGGTGGCAGGCGGCAGCTCCCTGAAGAAGCTTCGGAAGGATATCGCCGCAGCCGGTTACTCCGAGTCCATGATTGATTCCGATTACCGCAGCGCCAAATCCTTCGACAAGAAAGGCACACTGAAGATGGGGCGCCTGATGACCTACTATATCTCCGGCTCCGACGCCAGGGCAATTCCCAACAATAAAATCATGTGGGCTTACCAGAATACCGTCACCCACCGCACCAACGGCGTCAAGACCGGAACTACTTACAATGTAATGATTTTTGACGAGATTACTCCCAAGGGACACACCTTCCCGGTTGCCAATGAATCCATCGCCCAGGATATGCTTACCCTGATCAATACCATGCTTCCCTGGGTTGTTGTAGGATACTCCGACGAGCTGAAGAAGCTCTACAATAAGGACCGCTCGCAGTTCCTGCAGCTGCGCTACAATACCTGTGAGCACACTGCAGCAGAGCCTTCAGCTGCACCTGCCGGGGATTCACCTGTTGGGGGCCAGCCGTAAATATGGAAATTGTTGTCTGACTCGTAGAAACGGGGCTGTTCCGCATGGTTTTGTGCGGCAGCCCCGTATTTTTCCGAAGCCTCACTCAACTGTCACACTCTTGGCCAGGTTCCTGGGCTTATCCACATCCAGGCCCCTGGCCACGCTGACATAGTACCCCAGCAGCTGCAGCGGCACCACGGCAAGGCTCCCCACGAAATGCTCATCCACTCTGGGAACATATACGGTGAAATCCACCTGGTCTTCGGTCTCATATTTTCCGAAAGTGGTCAGCCCCATCAGATAGGCTCCACGGCTCTTGCATTCCACCATGTTGCTGAGCGTTTTCTCATAAAGTCCGCTCTGGGTGAGGATGCCGATCACCAGGGTGCCCTTTTCGATGAGGCTGATAGTTCCGTGCTTCAGCTCCCCGGCGGCATAAGCCTCGCTGTGTATATACGAAATTTCCTTCAGTTTCAGGCTGCCTTCCAATCCTACCGCATAGTCAATACCCCGGCCGATAAAGAACACGTCATGGGCATTGGCATATTTGGACGCAAACCACTGGATGCGCTCTTTATCCTCCAAAATCCGCTCCATTTTCGCCGAAATGCTCAGCAGTTCCGAGATATAATTGCCATACTGCTCCTCCGTGACGGCTCCCCGCACATATGCAAACTGCACTGCCAGGCAGTCGGCTGCCACAAGCTGTGCGCTGTAGGCCTTGGTGGTGGCAACGGAAATCTCAGGCCCGGCCAGCGTATACAGCACATGATCGGCCTCCCTGGCGATGGAACTGCCCACCACATTGACAATGGCCAGCGTCCTGAGTCCTTTCTCCTTTGCCAGGCGGAGGGCGGCAAGGGTGTCCGCGGTCTCCCCGGACTGGCTTATGACGATCACAAGCGTGTCCTGCCTCAGGGGCATCCTCCTGTAACGGAATTCCGATGCCAGTTCCACCCGGACAGGGATTCCCGCCAGATCCTCTATTACATACTGAGCCTCCATGCCCACATGCCAGGCAGAGCCGCAGGCCACGATGTCAATCTGCCCGATGGCCTGGATCTCCTCATCCGTTATGCCCAGGGCGCCCAGGTCGATCCTGCCGTTTTTGATCATGGAATTCAGCGTATCCGACACCGCCTTGGGCTGCTCATGGATTTCCTTCATCATAAAATGCTCGAACCCGGCCTTCTCCGCCGCTTCCGCATCCCACTTGATCTCCGTGGTCTCCTTTTCCACTTTATCCCCGTTCAGATTGTAGAAATCAGCCTCCCCGGGAGCAAGCCTGGCGAATTCCAGGTTGTCGATATAATAAACGTTCCTCGTATATTTCAGGATGGCCGGCACATCGGAGGCCACATAGGTCTCCCCGTCTGTGATGCCGATGATCATGGGGCTGTCCTTGCGGGCCACCCAGATCTCGCCCGGGTAATCCCTGAACATCAGTTCCAGGGCGTAGGAACCCCGGACACGAACCATGGTTTTCGCAATGGCGTCAATGGGGCCAAGCTTATATTTTTTATAATAGTAATCCACCAGCTTGATGACCGCCTCTGTGTCTGTCTGGCTGTAAAAAACATATCCGTGCCGTAACAGCTTCTCCCGCAGTTCCTGGTAATTTTCTATGATACCGTTGTGAACGCCCACCACTTCCGATTCCACCTCCCCGGAACCGGACTGGCCGCAGTTCCCGGAGACATGGGGATGCGCATTGGGAACGCTGGGCTCCCCGTGGGTCGCCCACCTGGTATGGCCGATGCCGCAGGTACCAGCCAGGGCATTGCCGCCGTCCGTCTTTTCGGCGAGATTTGTGAGACGGCCTTTTGCCTTCACTATCTCCGCCATCTTATCCCCGTCCCGGACAGCAAGTCCGGCGGAATCGTATCCCCTGTATTCCAGTTTCGACAGGCTGTCCAGCAGAATCGGCGCAGCCTGATGCCTTCCTGTAAAGCCAACTATCCCACACATAATCTTACACTCCCTCCTCTGTCATGCTATTCATCCGCTCTGGAATTTATACTGCACGCCGGTTAAATTTGCAGTACAACCCAACTGCAGACCGCCAGCCAGCTGCTTTACTGGAGGCACCACTGTAAATCCTGGCGGTCTGCAGTATATACTCACAATCAGAAACATATGTATACAAATCTGCCACTTCCTGGCATTCCGGCTCATTGTACCACACCCCCAGGTCATCGGGCAAGGAAAATCTCCTTTCTTTTTTACAGAATGTTTATAAAAGTTACACTGCCTCTTAATTGACGCAGATAAAATGGTGTATTATAATACTTCAAAAATGAATTATATAAATTTGAACTATACTCGTTATACATTTATGTTGGCAAATGTTATTGAGCGCGAGTATGGAAGTGTCTACAAATAACCGCT
>DKVC01000123.1:7666-11535 GCA_002490995.1 Lachnospiraceae bacterium UBA7188 | reverse complement strand
ACAGCGGCAGCGTCACTTCCGTGGTATACCCGCCGTCCTCGCTTGCACGGGTGAGATAGCCGCCGTTCTTTTCCACCAGGGAATCCACCCGCTTCAGCCCGAAGCCATGGTCGCGGCCCTTGGAGGAGAGGAACAGATTGCCCACTTTGGGCTGCTTCTTCCCGGCGGAATTGGTAAAGGACATATAGAGCATGGCTCCTTTTACATGAATATAGATATGCACGAAACGGTTCTGGGGCTCCAGCTTCGCGCACGCTTCCATGGCATTGTCCAGGAGGTTCCCGATGATGATGCAGAGATCCACATCGGGCACGGAAAGGGAGGGCGGAACCTGGGCTTCGGCCTCCACCTGGATCTCCTTGCTTTTCATCAGGGATATCTTGCTGTTCAGGATGGCGTCCGCCATGGTGTTGCCGGTCTTTAAGACGGTATCGATGGTCAGGATGGACTGGTTGATTTCGTCCAAGTAGCTTCTCGCCTTTTCGTATTCCCCGCTGTCCAGCTGGGCGGAGAGGGCCTGGATATGGTTGTGCCAGTCATGCCTCCACCCGCGCATGGTGCGGTAGATGTTCTCTATTTCGGCGTAATGCTGCTCCACCAGAGCGTTCTGATATTCGTTTACTTTCCTGTCCCTGCGTCCAAACATCATATCGACCTCAGATAACTTATCATGGTTTTGTTGATTTCATCATACTGCCCCCGTCCCAGAGGGAGGGAAGAGTGGTTATCAAGAAATACCTCGCTTTTGGTAATCCGGCATACATGGCGGAGGTTGACCACAAAGGAGCGGCCGCATCGGTAGAACCCCTGGTCCAGCTGTTCCAGGAGGCCGGGCACGGTCAGCCGCACCCGGTACTGGGTCTCGCGGGTGTAGAGGATCATATAGTGCCCCTGCGACTCCGCATAGTAAATATCGTCGAAAAAGACGCGGATGGTCTCCCGCTCGGAGGTGACCAGCAGAAAAGGGCGTTCCTGTCTGCATAAATCCGCCGCCCGGCTCAAGACCTCTTCGAACTTCCCGGGCTTCACCGGCTTCATCAGATAGTGCAGCGCGGAGACGTCGTACCCCTCTGCCATAAAGTCGGAATACCCTGTGATGAACACGATCTGGACGAAGCTGTCCTGGGCGCGGATCTGCCTTGCCAGGTCCATGCCGCTTAATTTCCCCATCTCCACATCCAGAAGCAGAATGTCGAAGTCCCTGTTCTCTTCATAGTGGAACAGAAAGGCTTCCGCCGAGGGAAACGTCCTGACAGAGACAGGGATCCGAGCCCGCTCTGCCCAGGCGCCTACCAGGCCGGTGATATATCGTAAATCCGTTTCATCGTCATCGCATACAGCAATCGAAAGTGACATGGCTGGGGATGCTCCTTTTCATTGGGTTTTCGGACGATTCCACAGGAACCCGGTTCCTTAGGATGCCCACGAGTATCATTATAGACGGAAAAGGGCATGAAATCAACCAAAAGCGTATGGATTTATTGCGATGGATAAGCTGGTAAGGCTGGTGCCGACCATGAAAGCCTGCTGTGAGGGAAACCCCGAAGTCATAAACGAGCTGTTCACCACCACCAACTATGACGCCTGTATCATGGGAAAAGGGTGCTGGAGCATCCGTTGGCCCAGGGCTGTATGGGGATTTACGTCACCCATCTGGAAGAACTGGGCGAGGAGCGTCCCGGAGCGGCGTCTGGAAAGAAAACCGGAAGCGCCGCATTTAATGGGAAGGGCATTTACTTTTGATTGATATGGCGGTTTTTTTCTGTTATGATGGATAGTGGAAATATCTTCGGCGAGGGTTATCAATATAGGAAGGACATGGAATCGGTTTTCCTGAGGACATGCATTCCGGAAAAGGATGCCCGATACTGGGGGCAGGGGGTCATTTTATGAGAAAAACTGTGAGAACTACCATATTTATTTTGTTGTTTCTGACGCTGGGCGTCTCAACTGCATTGCTGGCTTATCTGCACTTTGGCGCGGCGGACAGTGGGAATCTTTCCGGGGAGTGGACGGCAGAGCTGGATATGACAGAGCAGGCAGCGGTGACGGCCTTTATCTGGCTCCGGGATATAGAGGCAGTTTCCGTTACGCTGGAAGAGACGGAGAGCCGTATGCAGGGTTTGGCTGTTCAGGTGGAATTGAGTTTTGAACAGACTTCCCGGCAGGGGGGAACCTTTCGCAGCAGTGTTCTGCCGGAAAGCTATGAGGCCTGCAGGCAGGCGGCTTATGAGGCACTTGCGGAAGAATTCCGGGCGCTTCTGGCGGAAAGGATCCGTATGGCGGGTTATGGAGATGTGGATGGGGCAGCGGCGGAAGCTTTGACAGAGGAGACTTTCGGGATGTCCACCGTATCCTGGCTGATGTCCTGCGGCCCGGCCCTGATGCCTTCCCTGGAAGAACTGCAGGCTGTGTATGACGGAAGCGGCACATATGAGACAGCGGACGGCATCTTGGCCAGGCAGTTTGAATCGGGGGCCTTTGTCGGCACGAAAGAGGAGCGCTATATTCTGAAGGATTCCGATCTGATTCTGTCCGGCGAAAATGATGCATCCGGCTCCGGCGGCAGTGAACCGGATTCTGAATACCGCAAAAAGGCGCTGACAGGTAAGCATTTATGATAAACAGACAATTGGAAACAATCTATATTTTGATGAAGAAAGGCACAGTGACGGCGGAGGAGCTGGCGGAGCATTTCGAGGTATCCACACGCACTGTTTACCGGGACATTGACAGTCTGTCCATGGCGGGAATCCCGGTTTATGCCAGCAGGGGAAAGGGCGGCGGCATCCGTCTGATGGAGCGTTTCGTCCTGGATAAGCTGCTTCTGTCCCGGGAGGAACAGCGGAGAATCCTGGCGGCCCTGGCCAGCCTGCGGGAGACGGGGGCTTCCGGAGACGGGAAGACTTTGGAAAAGCTGAAAACGTTTTTCAAGGCGGAGCCGCTGGACTGGGTATCTATCGACTTCTCCGACTGGAGCGGCAGACGGGGTGATCTGTTCGGCCAGATCAGGGAGGCTATCCTGGGCAGGCATGTGATGACATTTGATTATTACGGACAGTACGGAGATATGACGCACCGGGAGGCGGAGCCGGTTCAGCTGCTCTTCAAGGAATATACCTGGTATGTGAAGGCTTTCTGCCGCGTCAGGGGAGCCATGCGGCTTTTCAAGGTACTTCGGATGAAGCGGGTGGAGATACGGGAGGAAACCTTTGAACCGGGGGAACGGCACCTGGAGAAGCAGGAGGACAGAGAAGCCGGGAAAGCAGCAGGCTCCGGAACACCCGGAAAAACCGAAGAATCGGCAAAAACCGAAGACCTGGAAGATGCTTCAAAACAGAAGAATGACATGCCGTTGGGGCCTGCGGACGCGGAACAGGCGGGACACGGTACAGAAGTCGTTTTCCGCATAGAACGGAAGGAAGCTTACCGGGTCTATGACAGATTCGAGGAAGAGGAGATTACGGTGCTGCCCCAGGGAGATTTTGAGATTCGGATGTGGTGCATGGTGGATGACTGGGTCTATGGTTTGTTATTATCTTTCGGGCCGTCCGCACGGGTATTGGGGCCTGGCTGGGTGCGGGAGGAGCTGGAAAGGAGAATCCGGCGCATGGCAGAGATTTATGGCTCCTGATGAAGAGGCATTCAGGAAAAAGAGCATTCGTGTTTGCCATTTGTCCGGAGAACCGGCCTCTGGGTGGGGTTGTTTATAAAATTCAGGATAAAGGAGAAAATTTTTATAATATGACATCTTTGTGTCATATTATCGGGGGTATGATAGAGCTATACTGCAGACCGCCAGGATTTACAGTGGTGCCTCCGGGAAAGTACTTGGCTGGCGGTCTAAAAGTCACTGCTTAAGGCAGTGA
>DKVC01000123.1:0-7371 GCA_002490995.1 Lachnospiraceae bacterium UBA7188 | reverse complement strand
TCTAAAAGTCACTGCTTAAGGCAGTGACTTAGTCGGGTTGCACTGCAAATTTAATCGGTGCGCAGTATATACTATCAGGAAGCAGGTAGAGCTTTCTATAGTTGAATCCGGCGCAAAGAAACACGCCTGCAACCCCGGACTACCCTGGCATGGGAGAGCGTGTCAAGGTTGACACAAGACAGAGGGCGGCCTTCCTTAGACCACCCCGGTGCGGGAGAGCAGGAAAAACGAAAGGAGAACAACAATGGAAAACACAATGAAACAGGAACTGAAGATCTGCCAGAGCTGCGGGATGCCCATGCAGGAAGAGCAGTACGGAACCAATCAGGACGGCAGCAGGAACGAGAAGTATTGCTGCTACTGCTACAAGGACGGAGCCTTTGCCCAGGACTGCAGCCTGGAGGAGATGATCGACTTCTGCGCGCCCTTTGAAGTGGAGGGAGGCCGAGCCAAAACAGTGGAGGAAGCCAGGGGCATGCTTCGGGAATATTTCCCCACACTGGAGCGCTGGAGAGCTTAAAACAGGCAGCCGGGATTGGCGCTTCCGGTTCCGGCTGCTGTTTTCCAATGCAGAGAAAAGATGAGGGAACCTGCTATGACGACGCTGGAACAGGTCAGCCACGAGACCATGGTATTCATGCAGAAGGCCGCAGCAGAAGAAAAGAAGAAATCTTAGAAAAAAGAAGGAACCGTAGAAAAAAACAGCAGGTGATAAGGAGACTGATATGGCAGTTAAAGTGTTGGAGATAAAGAAAGAGAGCTGGCCGGCGGCGCGGCTGATCGGCAGATAGTATACAGGCGCTCCGAACTGGGGAGAATGGTGGGAACATGACTGGTTTGCGGTATTGGAGAGGAAACAGCGCCTTCCCCTTAACGGGGATGCCTATATTGGCGCCGTACACATCGTAAACGGGATGCCCGAGCGGTGGATTGGCATGTTTTTCCCGGCTGGAACGGAATCCCCGGAGGGATTTGAAGCCATTGACATAGAACCGCTGGATTACGGGGTCTGTTATCTGTCCGGCAAAGAGGGCAGCGGGGACTTTTTTACCATGGAAACCCATGACATGTGCCTGGAAGCGCTGCGGGAGGGCGGTTTTGTCAGAAAAGAGGACGACTGGTGTTTTGAGAGATACAATTGTCCCAGGTATACCACGCCGGACGGGGAAGGAAATGTCATTCTGGACTATGGAATTTCCGTAATATGTACTGCACATTGAATAGAGTTATACTCAGGACCGACGGCTCCTTGTTTTTTATAAAAATTCATGGGGTGGAGCGCATGATGAAGATATGGTACTTTATACTTAGGAATTGCCGTGAAATAATTTGTACTGTGCGTTTTATTTAAAGCAGGATAAAAACTGCAGAATCTTCCGCAGACTCGAACAAATTATTTTAAGGCATTTCCTTAAGACCGCCAGAATTTGCAAATCTGTCCAAGGTGAGCATATATGGCTGGCGGTCTTACGTCATTTTCGGAAGCGCGCCCGTAAAAATGAGTTTAAGGAATTCAGGGAGGTGGTATTTTTGTTACTAAAAACGGACAGGCTGTTGATTCGGGATTTGGAAACGACCGATGGGACAATATTTTCTGACATGGCATCTGACGGCAGTCTCGGTGAGATTTGGATTGACACAGAAAGCCCGGACTGGATGGAGGAATGGATGGTAGAGGCAAGGAAGCTTGCGGCTGACGACGATCCAACCGCCGATTATCTGGCTTATACTGTGGAGCTTGGAGAAACCCATGAGGTAATCGGCTCCGTCGGATGCACATATTATGAAGATCTCGATAAAATCGGCATTGTGTATTTTATCGGGGCTGCATACAGAAATCATGGCTATGCGACGGAGGCAATAAAGGCATATGCTTCCTGTTTTTTACAGCAGTATGAACAGGATGAAATAATAGCCACTATCAGAGAAAACAATATACCTTCATGGAGAGCCATAGAAAAAGCAGGATTTGTATTGACAGAGCAGAAACTGTATCAGGATATTGACGATGAGACAGAAAAATCATATCGGTTTTACAGTTACAGAAAATAGTGGCCTGCAAATCTATTTATACTGCAAGCCGTTGAAATTTGCAGTAACCAACAACAAAGGGACTGTCGGAAAATAACGGATACAGCTTGTTTGGGAAAAGCCTGGGAATACAGGGAAAATGGCTATAAACTCGTATCAGTTATTTGCAGACATTTCCTTATGTACGGCATAAGTGAGTGCAGATCCGGTGATTGCAGGAGAGATAAAGTCGTTTACAATATCTTCGTGGAAAGGAAGAGGAAAGTGAAATCAACAGAAGAATACATGCAGGGGCTGAAGCAATGGCTCCGGGATACGTCAGATGCCCCATTGGAGGAGATGGCTGACTTCTTTGTCCGACGGCTGGATGATTATGAAGAACATATGTCAATCTGGGAACGTTCCTATCAAAAATTTGCGGAACTGCTGCCGTCAGAGTGCCGGGAGATTTTGGACCTGGGCTGCGGAACCGGTTTGGAACTGGATAAAATCTGGCAAAAGAACCCCGATATAGAAGTTACGGGAGTTGATTTATGCCAGGATATGCTGCAGCGGCTGCTGAAAAAGCATCCCGATAAGCGCCTTACCGCAGTGTGCCAGGATTATTTCCGGTACGATTTTGGCAACGGCAGGTGGGATGCCGTGATTTCCTTTGAAAGCCTGCATCATTTCCTGCCGGAGCGGAAAAGGGAGCTGTATCAAAAGATTTATCACAGCCTCAGGGAGGGCGGTATTTTCCTTTTGGGGGACTACATCGCCTGCTGCGACGAGGAAGAAGAGCTCCTGCGCAGTGCATACCGGGAAAAGAGAGAACAGAACGCGATATCGGAAGATTGTTTTGTCCATTTTGATATTCCGCTGACTTTGGAGCATGAGCTGAAGCTGTTAAGGGAAGCCGGATTTCAGAGCGAAGAAGTGTGGGACGAGCATGAGGAGGCAACAATTATTATCGCGAAAAAAGGCGGATGAAGGTAAAATTGCCGGGTGGCCTGGCGGCGACAGGACGAAAAGGAAGCGGCGACAGGACGAAAGGGGAGCAGCGGCGACAGAATGAAAAGGAAACAGCGGAGACAGGATGAAAAGGAAGCGGCGACGACAGGATGAAAAGTGAGCAGCGGAGACAGGATGAAAAGGAAGCAACAACGACAGGGTGAAAAGTGAGCAGCGGGACAAAGTAGAAAAGGTAAGAGGAGGGAGGCAACGCCATGTTGGAAATACCGGAAAGCGTTACGATTGCCGCTCAGTTGAATGAGACCGTAAAGGGGCAGGAAATCCGCCGTGTGGAGGCGGCTCACACGAAGCATTCCTTTGCCTGGTATACAGGGGAGCCGGAATTCTATGCGGAAACCATGGAGGGAAAGCGCCTGGGAGAAGCTTCAGGCTGGGGCAGCTATGTGGAGATAGAAGTGGGGGATTACCGCTTCGCCGTAGGTGACGGAACGAATTTAAGATACTATGCGCCGGGTGAGAAGCTTCCGCCGCGCTATCAAACCAGAATCGAACTGGAGAATGGCGGGAATCTGGTATGCACTGTGCAGATGTACGGCTCCATGTTTCTGGTGATTCCCGAGAAGTATGATAATTTTTACTACCATGTGGCCAGGCAGAAGCCCATGCCCGGAAGCGGGGAGTTCGACTACGCTTATTTCCGGGAGCTGAAGGAACAGGCTTCGGGGACACTGTCCATGAAAGCCTTCCTGGCTACGGAACAGCGGATTCCCGGTCTGGGGAACGGCGTGCTCCAGGATATTCTGCTTCGGGCCGGACTGCATCCCAAAAAGAAGACCGGCACTGTACCGGAGAGCCGCTGGAAACAGCTTTACGAGGCAGTCACCGACACATTGCAGAAAATGACTGCTTCCGGGGGAAGGAACACAGAGAAAGATCTGTTCGGAAAACCGGGGGGCTATCCTGTCATGCTCAGCCGCAACACCGTGGGGAAGGGATGCCCTTACTGCGGAACCGTGATTCAGAAAGCCAGTTACCTGGGCGGCACGGTGTATTTCTGTCCCGGGTGCCAGGAGATGTAGCAGCCGGACGCATGGGAACCTGAAATCCATGCGACCGTTATGGCCGCAGTAGGGGTGTGGATATACCCGTGAAGCCCCAAAACGCCATGTGGTGAGCCGGACGGGCATGGCTCAGTACCCTTCATTCGTCACTTCCCATGTTCCCTGCTTTCGCTGTAGGGTAATTTTGCGTTCCGGCTCCTGGATAACGCCGCCTTTCTTTACGATGACGGCGAAGGTGATTGTGTCGCCCTCCCGGCTTTCCGGTTCCAGGGATACAACTTCAAAAACCGTTCCGGCATAGTAGGCTCTGGCGGCTTCCTCGGCTTCCTGGTTCTCTTCCGCTTCTCCAGGAGCCTTAGAGGACAGGGTTCCGCTGGCGCTGGCGGGAGTATCCTGTGCGTTTTCCGCCGATATTGTACCTTCTTTTGAAGCGGGCAGGTGTGCTGCATGGGATGGGGCGAGCAGCATTGCCTCTCCTTCCGGTAGATATTCTTCCAAAATCATCCCGCCCTCATTTATAAGCGGTTGATAAAGCCAGTATTTCCCGTTTATCAGCACTACAATGTCACTGTCATACTGATAGACCTCTGCGCCCACGATGGGAGTATTTGCCTGAAGGTTCTCTTTCGGTATGCTTTCTGAAGCGAGTCGTTCCATTCCGTTTGTAGTGTTTTGTGGCGAACCCTTCGCAGTATTTTTTGACGGCGTATCTGCAGTGTTTTTATCTGAGCTGTCTTCGGAACGCTGTTGTTTAGTGATATCGCTCACAATTTTCCCTAAATAGAGGAATCCGGCTTTTTTCTCATCATAGCATATCTGCTGCGGAGACTGTCTGTACAGGATGCCGTTTACATAGACCATGGGCGCGGCATCGGCGCTGCTGCCCACTGCCTCGCTGCCCTGGGAGTAAAAGAACTCACCGGGAATGGCCGTAGCATCGGCGCGTTGCACGAAAGTGTCTGCCGGGCTGATTTCATAATCATCGAAGGAGGCAAAGAAGGTGCCGTCGTCCAGAAGCGAAACCTGAATTGCCTTCGTGGCAGTCCCGCCGTTCCCAAACGTAATTTCCAGCACAATGATATCTTCGCGCATGTCTTCCGGCAGTCCGGCGATGGTACTGGAGTGATTGTCGGTCAGCTCCCGGATGATGGCATCAGGCGTCCAGTCAACGGTCAGATAATAGTATTCGCTATCGTCCGTCCCGTAGGCCACGGTAAAGTTCCCGGCATTCCTGTATTCCTCCCGTTTTTCCGTCCAGTCCGTGAAGCTAAGCTTCTGGTTCCTGCAGGAGAAGCGGACGGTGGCAATGTCTTCTCCGGAGAGATAGAACATTAACGGCTTTCCCTTCATCTTCCCGCTGTCACTGATGGAACCCGTGCTGAGCACCGCGCCTGCGGCAGTGATTTCTTCGTCCGTGCCGTGAGCGTAAACGGTTACCGCTGTGCTCCGGCGGAAGGGCAGAAACAGACTGCAGACGGTAAGCAGAAGGACAAGGCAGGCTGCAGCGGCACCCCATTTTGCCATACGGCATTTTCGGGATGTTTCCAGATGGCGTTTTCGGGATGTTTCCAGATGGCGCTTTCGGGACGCTTCCGGACGGTACTCTCGGGATGCTGCCAGACAGCACTTTCGGGACGCCTCCGGACGACATTTTCGGGACACTGCCAGACCGTGCCTTCGTGACGTTTTTTCGTACAGAATTGCTTCTTCAATATAGCTGTCGCTGACATCTCCCAGGGCCCTGGAAAATAATTCTGACTTCATAGGAATACCTCTCTTTCCGTCAAATAATCCTTCAGTTTCCGGCGGATGCGGGTGAGCCGTACCGTGACGTTTTTTTCGCTGAGGCCCACCTGTCCGGCAATCTCCCTGCAGCTGTCGCAAAACCAGTAGCGGCGCATGAAAATCACACGGTTCTCCCTGGTCAGTGTATCCAGAAAATCCTCTATGGCGCGGGTCAGTTCCCTTGCCTCCAGCCGGCTTTCCGGGGTGTCCGGATGCGCCAGGCAGGCCTCGATCTCTTCCAGGGCCACATTGCAGGCGCTGTTTCGCCGGGCAGCCCGGTTCTGGCGGTATCTTTTCAGAGATAGATTCCGGACGATTTTACAGAGATAGGGCAGCAGCGGGTCAGGTCTTGACGGAGGGACTGCGTTCCATAAGCCGAGATAGGCATCGTTGACACATTCCTCCGCGTCCTGTCTGTCGTTCAGTATATTGCAGGAGAGCCTGTGGCAGATTCTGCCGTATTTCAGATCCACTTCCCGCATGGCATCTTCGGAGCGGGCGAAAAAGAGCTGGATGATTCTTTCGTCGTCTGACAATGGCGTGCCTCCTTTCCTGTGATTCTCCGCATATCGGTTCCGGGTGTTCTTATAAAACAGCCTCTTACCTATATACTACCATTTCGGCGGGAAATGCTACAGGTATCCGGGCGTTTTCTGAAAAATTTATTCTGCGTTTTGTTCCGCGGAAATACGATGGAATGCTCCCGGGGCACAGCCGCAGCAGGCCTTGAAGTATCGTGTAAAATGGGCCTGGCTGCCAAAGCCGCACAGTCCGGCCACCTCCTTTACCTGCAGGGCCTCGTTGCTCAGCAGGGTTTTGGCCTTCTCCAGGCGTGCCCGGAGGAGATCATTTTTCGGCGTGGAGGAAAAGAAACTGCGGTAATAGACATAGAACTGACTTTTTTCCAGATTGACCTGTTGGCAAAGCCGGCAGGTGTCCCAGTCTTTTTCGCACTGGGTGAGCATCTGGAGGCGCAGTCTCTGAAACAGGGGGTAGAGATGCTCTGTCTCATCCTTCTGAACCGCTTTCCTGGTCATGCTGCGGCCGATGGACAGAAACAGCAGAAGCATCAGGGCATGGACGGATTCCTCACGGAAGGGCAGGCCGGAGAAATGCTCCTGCTGCAGGCGCGAAATCAGGGAATCGATCTCCATGGTATTTTCCGGGTAGAAGATTGTATTTTCCGGTATGGAAAAATGTCGGGCGGGATTTTCGTCGGAAGAAAAGTGAAGATAATTGTTCCGGAACCTTTGGACTGCCTGATAATGCTGGGGAATGCCCGGAGGATAGAGGATGCAGGCATTGTCCTTTGTGATGACAATTTTGTCTTCCAGATACACCTTCATGGGGGACTTGAACTGGAGGAACAGGTAATCTCCGCTTCCTCCAGGGCGGTAAATGGTGTCATAATCGTTGTTGGAACGGTTGTATTCGCAGAAATTCAGTGTGTACATGGGCGTCTCCTTATAATCATTTCCTTGATTTTATGATGTTTTACTCGCAAGCAGAAACATTTGCCGGCGTAAGGAAGTGTCTACAAATA
>DKVC01000024.1:14826-15069 GCA_002490995.1 Lachnospiraceae bacterium UBA7188 | reverse complement strand
TATAACATCTTTATAATATAATATTATATATATACTAAATATAACCTACCAAACTATCTCTCTTCTATGAAACTTGCCCGCAAAGCGCATCCTTCCTGTTACCAATCTTACTTCTTATATCGTCCACCAACCTCCATTCCTTAAGTACTAAAAAATAGAAATTTCACAGGAAAAATTTGCGTCCGTGTTAAATTCCGCCTCATTCCCTTTTCCGTATTCTTATTGCAATCGCGGGTCACTCCA
>DKVC01000024.1:0-14541 GCA_002490995.1 Lachnospiraceae bacterium UBA7188 | reverse complement strand
TTATTGCAATCGCGGGTCACTCCACAGTCAACAGTTCCGTCCTCATCTCACGCTGAAACTCAGCAAATACCCTTTCTCCAAATGATAAGCCTCAAGATACTCCAACAACTACCGCTCGCCTCGTTCGAAAAAAACTGGACTAACCAGATACAATACGATATTTCGTTACCGGAAAACGTTTGACTATTTCATATTGATCATTGTTCTTTTTCATGGCATAATATGTATTTTTCACAGAACTGCCCTCGTTTTTCAAAAAGCTCCCTATGATATCCATCACTTTTTCATAACTCTTTTTTGTTACCTGAAATCCTCTCAACCATATCAGACCATAATGCAACGATAAATCAGTAACAGGTGGAATAAAGATAATGAAGTCCTTTCCATTTAATGTTATTAATACACGTTGTTCATTCAGAGCAAGTTGAAATACGGTCTCATCACTTTCACCGGCGCTAAACCTGTCTAATACATGAATGACATCATGTCCATATTTTTCTAAAACAGGTATTGATTTTTGAGTAATATTTTCATCTAGTAATACTTTCATTCCAAGCCTTCCTGAAATGGAGTATCTAGGATTTCCATGATATACTCCATAGCCTTCTCAACTTCATCACATGTCAGATTATATTCCTCGCAAATCTCTTGCACAGTCATTTCATCTTTAAAACAAGCAGCAATCAGACTGACAGGTATTCTGGTTCCTTTTATGGTCGGCATCCCCCCTAAAATTGCAGTACTGCTCTGAATTTTATCAAATTTTTTAGCTATTTCGGCAAAGTACCGTTCTATATCTCTGCCATTTCCGGATTCATTTTTCAAATATATAATTCCAGTCTTCATAGTAGTATTATTATATGCCTGGAATTTACTGCTTAAACCGGATGTATATTCTTTTTTCATTTTATATGTAAACCTGGGTAACTCCCGAAAAACAGTATCAAAATTCTTCGTTAACAACTCTGCCATCTTTCCTCCATCAAATTAAATCCATTTTTTCTTTGAGTTCTGTTAAATATTTTATGATAAATTCCAAATCCCTTCCTGAAACCTCAAAAGCATTCGATGACTCATCATCCCCACTTTCTGTAGATAGCTTCAATATTGCTGATGCAGCCTCTGTTTTTTTAGGATCTTCATCATTCCTGTAACTGATAATTTGGCCTTCCAGCAATTTGAAGCAATGAATTTTACTGTGCTTCCTTATATAAAGATGAGTTTTCAAGTCATCCTCCTGCTCGTAAATTGCCTCAGCGACTTCTAAATCCTCTTTCGATATATCATTTACATTTCTGCCTTCCGCAAGATCAATCACAATTTTAATAACAGAAAACGCATAATCAATAAATTCCCTTTTATTTAATTCAGGAATTAAATCCCTCTTATCCGCATCAACTCCTAATGAGAAACCTGATGTACTCCAAATTATTCTAAGCAATCCCTTATTGTAAACATTCAGAAGTATTTCCGCATAATTATTTTTCTTATCGTTGTTCATGGGATATCCCCCTCTCTTATTCCAAAATTATAACATACCCGTCTCTTTATTGCAATCGCGGGTCACTCCACAACAGTCTCCATAAAAGAGCATAGCACCACATTTTACACAGGTATCCTGCGTTTCCTCTCACACCACCGCCTCCACCAACACCCACTCTCCCAACCGTATCTCCTTCACCCCAACCTCTTTCTTCTTAATTGAAATTAAATCTCAGCAAGTACCCTTTCTCCAAATGAAAAGCCTCCGGATACTCCATTAAACGCACTATAATTTGACGCCTTGTCCACCTCGTCTATCAACAGAACTACAGGTGTCATGGAAGCGGCACAAATCTGTGAGGTTAGTTTCGTGTATACGCTAAATTCTCCGCCGATGCAAAAGGCGCTTCCCCGCTTCCCTCAAAGCTGACGGAAAATACAGTATAGCGGTCTTCCATCCTCTTCCTCAGAAGGGAAAGCGGGGGGGTCTTACCATACTGCCGTCCCCTGTTGATGTAGAAATAGTCCCCCTGCTCCACCATGTGTTCCATCTGTGAAAGCTGCCTTTCCATATCTACCATATAATGCCGACCGGGAAGGCATCGCCTGTCGTATTGAATTGTTTTCTCAACTGTGCTTCCTCCTTTAAACACGGTTTCAGTCCTGGGACCCTTCTGCATCTCAGCCAGCGTATGGTTTCAGCCACCTGTAGCCGTCGCCTTCTCACACTACTGCTTCCACAATAACCCTCTGCCCCACCGCCACAGTTCTGAACTATTGTAACGCAAAAAACAACAAAGGAATGCGCTCACAAATATAAGCTGTAAAAATTATATCATAAGTCTTCCCATTTTACGAGTGCTTTCGTTAAATGGTACCTCCAATTTTCCAAATTTTACTAAAGAAGAAAGCCGGATATAAAATCGGCAAAACCGCAGATTACATCCGGCTTTCTTCATGGCATCAGGGTTCCACCATAGCCCCAGTGCCCTCGATAATCTTTTCATCTCCTATTGCATTCTGATAAGTGTACACCACCGAGAATTTCAATCCTCCTGACAGCTTCGACCAATCCGCCCGGGGATTCATGGCTCCGTCAAAGGTGAATGCTGTCACCCCTCTGCCGTCCTCTGCCAGGCCTGTCATTTTAAACTGCCCTGTTCCGCTCTGGTTCGGTGTGTCTTCCAGGGTAATGTTGCCGCCCTCAAAATCATATATCGCCCCGGACAGTTTGAAGGAAAAGCTGTTTTCCCCTTTTTTCAAAGCTACCGCCCCATTTCCCGCTTTTGTCATATGGACATTCGACAGAGACTCCGGCGATGTGTTCTCATCCACAGGCACATCCCCAAATCCGATCTCACCTGCATCCGCCGGGACTGCCGCCAGATAGATGGCATAGGTATCCTTATCCGCATTCAGCGCCTCCTGCGCGGAATCGACAAGAATTATCTGCCCGCCATTCATATCTTCCATAGTCAAATGCACCGTCACAATCTTGTCCCGGGAGCTTTTATTGACGATTCCAAAGTTTCTGGAAACTACCTGTGCTTCGGATACCGTACCGTCCCCAATCTCAATACGGAGTCCATGGGGGTTTAAGGCAAGCGCATAGGAAGTGGGCACTACCACATCGACAATATCATAATCATAAATCGGCACCGTGACGCTCACCGGATCTGTCTCCACGGGTTTTGATGTAGGCATAATTCCTTCTGGCAATGCTGCAGATTCCGTTCCTGTCGGCTTCGTTGTAGTCGTAACATCTGCGGGAGATGTCGTAGCAATAGTCCCTGTCGGTTCTGACGTGGGCGAACTTTCCTCCGGCTTTACGGTAGATGCAGGCCCTGTCGAACCTGACGTAGGTGTAGCTGCTTCCGGCGATGTTGCAGGCACAGTCTCCATCGGCTCTGCTTTGGACACATTCCCCGCATGCTCTGCTGGAGGCACAGTCTCTGTTGGCAATGCCGCAGAGGCAGTTTCACTCTCGTCACCTGTTTCGTTCTGTGATATCTCAGCATCCAAAGCCTCGTCCGCACCGGATGAGACTTCCTTCAATCCGGATTCTTCCCCATAAACAGCCTTCCCGCCATCTTCCATGGCCAATGCCGCCATCGGTATCTGTGTCATTGCAACGGCTACTGACACCGCAGTCGCTACCGCGATCATGCGTACTGACTTCTTCATAAGCAGCTCTCCTTCTATTATATATCCATATTTCAGCGCGTTTCAAAGATGTCCTAACCCGGCTGCCGGTTTACGCTGGCCAGACATCACCCTTATTTCATTCCAAGTACAAAAACTACGGTCCAAATTATCTGCTATACTCAAGACCGCCAGATTTTACTAATGTGTCTTTGACGAACATATATAGCTGGCGGTCTTAAAGCCACTACAGGGATAGTGGCTTTGCTGTTGGTTACTGCAAAATTCAATTGCGTTCAGTATAAATAACAACTGAGCGCTTTATATGCAGATCAAGAACGGCAAAGGAATACTCTCTCGAGTATATATCGTCCGTCTGCATCAATTTCTAAAGCCCAAAATCACCTTTCTCCACAATACATTTCCGGCTCATTCAAAAACACATCCGTGATCCCCGTCTCCTCCAATGCCGCCAAATCCAACCGATTTCCCGTAGGCGTCTCCGGGTATAAATGTCCTGTCAGCCAGGCCCGCACCGTATAGCCCCTGAGCCGCTCCGCAGGCAGATCCATCGCCCGCCAGAAAGGATGGAGCGCATCCGCCCCGCAGCCTCCCCTGGCCTTGAAAAGGCAGTCTGAAACCTTCCAATCCAATATTCCAATCTGTGCTTCCGGATCCAGCCTGCGGAGTTTTTCCAGCGACAGGGCACTGAAGGAGGAATATACAATGTTTCTCTGCAGCCCCTTTTCCGCCGCCAGGCTTACTATCTTTTCCTCCATTCCCTCATAGGGATAATTATTGTTTTTCAGTTCAATATTTAGTTGAAAACCGTCACGAAAATTCGGTGTCAACAGTTCCAGAACTTCCTCTATGGTGGGGATGCACTCTGTCCTGCCATTCCCGGCAGGAATCCGAAGCTTCTTCAATTCCGCCAGTGTAAAGCCTCCCACATCGCCTATCCCGTCCGTCGTCCTGTCAACTCTCTCATCATGGATCACCACCATATGCCCGTCCTTTGTCAGCTGGATATCCAATTCGATCCCTGTCAGGCCTTTGATTGCGGCAGCTTTCTCAAAAGAAAGTATCGTATTTTCCGGATATCTCTGACTGCATCCTCTGTGTGCCCATATTCTCATAATGTTATTCCTCCCTCTTCCGTCTGCCGTCCTGACTGCTCCAGGAATTGTTCCATCATGCCTGCCAGTGTCACCGAATCACTTCTGGTCAGCTTGAAGCTGTTGTGTTCTCTCCCGTTAATCATAGACAGGAAATCACAGATCTCATACCGCAGCCCGTCTCCCAGAAATACCTCCGAATATTTCTGTACCTTACCGGGATCTTCATGATGTACCTCGAAGTATGCTGTCTTCCACCAGGGTGCTTCCGCCACGATATATCCCCTGGTTCCCGCGATCAGAAGCCGCCCATCGGACTTGACTCCCAGTCCGCAGGTTGCAGTCGCCATACCCGTAGGGTATCGTAAGGACACTTTGGTAAACAGATCCAATCCATTCTCCCCGTTTATAGAATCAAAACGTATATTCGTATATTCTTTTCCGAACAATTTCAGGATGGGCAGCATACAATAACTCCCCAACTCAGTAAAACTTCCTCCCCAGCGTCTGTCGGTCAGCTCTCTGCTGTCTGGAGATTCCAGTTTCGTAAAACAAGCCTCTACATTGCGGATACTCCCAATACTTCCGCTGCAGGCGATTCCCAACAGCTTTTGAAAGCCTGGACAGTATGCGGTCTTGATGCCTTCGAACAGAATCAGGTCTCTCTCTTTGGCGCATTGGAAAAGTTCATCCGCCTGAGCCTGGCGAAGCACCATGGGCTTCTCGCACAGCACATGTTTTCCATGTTCCAGAGCTTCCTTACAATAAGTATAGTGGGTTTCGTGAGGAGATGCAATATAAACCACATCTACCGCAGAAAAAAAATCCTCCAGATTGCCATAAGCATCAATCTCCCACCTGCGCGCAAAGCATTCAGCGCTTTCCCTGTGGGGATTGTACACTCCCTGGGTGCTGACACCGCTGACAAGCTTTGCCTCCGGAATAAACCTTCCGGCGATCCTGCCTGTGCCAATAATACCGATCCTCTGAATACGGCTGTTTTTTTCCCTCAGCATGGTGCTTGATATATTTTTGGTGCGCTCCAGGTAGACTACTTTGCAATAGTCTTTCAGATAATCAAAGACGCCTGTCCAGTCGGATCCCACTGTGAAGATATCGATTCCCAGCCTCTTGATATCGTTAAACTTCTGGCCCTCGGACTCCTCTACAATAATTTCGTCCGCGAAGCCGGTCCTTTTGACATTCTCTATCCGGGTTACCAATGGATCCACTACATTCAGCTTTCCCCTGGCCTTGTCATAGGCTTCCGTCGTCACGCCTACGATCAGATAATCCCCCAATTCCTTTGCCCTTTGCAGCAGACGGTAATGTCCCTCGTGAAAGAGGTCAAAGGTTCCGTATGTAATTACCTTTGTCATAATACTTCACTCACTTTCTTCCATTCTCTGCCGCATAAAGCCAGGCATCTTACCCTTATATAATAATATATATATACTTCTTAAATTTTATCATATCCTTACGAAAGCGTATTTCAAGTCAAGTTATTCTGTACGCCATTGAAATATGCAGTAACAGATGTTTGTTTTGAATACACACCCCTTCGGTGATTTGCGAGCGCTTCCATTTATCTTTTTTACTCTGCTTACTGAAGCGCCCACTGATCCCATTTTATTTGGCAAAAGAAACCATACTTTCCAGATTGATCTCCAAATTTTTATAGATACCGACCATAATATTCCCTCCTCTTTATCGGAGGACGCCCTTCTTCCTTTCCGGCATCATACCCAGCTGCATCACTATCTTCTCTCTATTGGGGAACCCGATCCAACTTCTCAATGATCTGCCTGATCTCGGCATCCCCGGGGAGCAGGGTCTGCAGCTGTCTGGCAATGGCCAGGGCTGCCTGATCCTGGCCGGCTGCCAGGAGATTCCGTAATCTGAGTTTGATCTGAACTGCCAATACCTGGAATTCCCCGGCCGCCTGGCGGGATTCCTGTTCCTGGCGCTTCAGCTGTTCTTGGATCCACTGCAGATAGGGTTTCATGATATTATCAAGCCCGGGGAGAAGCTTCCGGATCTGTTTGATCGTCCCCACGGCCTGTCCATACTCCCTTGCCTCTGTCTGCTTCAGCAAATCTGCCATTAGATAGGCTCCCTGGTATTCCTCTGAGAGCATGTCTCGGGTCTGGGATAGAATCTCCGGCCTGTACATCATCTCGCACAGAGATATCTGGCAGGACGCATATTCCTGCATTCCTTTCTTGATCCGGTCAAAATCACGTTCTACAGCGTCACTGGCTGTGGTGTCAGGGGCAACAGCAGAACAGGCAGCCTTGTCCTTCTCCAGCTGCCCTGCAGCACGGATCGCACCGGACAGGCCATACATTGCCCTCCAGACCAGCATCCGCGTATTCTCCGGATGGAAAATACTGCTGAAACGATCGTTCCACCAGTCTGCGTCTTCCCATGAAAATTGCGAAAAATATGCTTCTATTCCCTTTTCCCAGCGATAAAACGGAATCGCTTCCAATACCTTTTGATTGCTGCCGCCCAGCTGCTCCATCGCGTCCAGCATGGCATATGCCCTGACAGAAGACATGCATAGGCTGGGATTCTCCCACACCTCCGACGCAAGGCTCTCCGCTTCATCCCCTGTCATTTGCCCAATTTCATTGTTCTCCCTCCCCAGGCAATCCGCCGCCAGCACGATTTCCCTTAACCGGAAAAACCAGTGCCCCGACTGCACCCCCTCGTAAGCTGCCATGGCCTTCACTCTCTCTTCCAGAGTCGCCCCGGCCCTGCAGCATTCCGAAATTGCCTGCAGCAAATAAGTTTCCAGCTCATCCCGCCCCAGCATCACATTGCACATCTTCACATACAGGAGCCGTTCCCGCTCTTCCGCCTTGGGCATCCTCCTCACGATAGCCTGAACCATCTTCTCGTTGAGGAAAATTTGTGTTGCATTCCAGTCAAAACTGTCAAACCACTGCCAGGCTTGCTCACCCTCACCCAATATTACAGCAGCCCTGATTCCATGCCCCAGCACAATGCTGCGAAAATGCTCCTCAAAACACTTACCGGTGATATTGGTGACAAATCCCAGGAAAGATTCCTCATCCCTCAGATAATCCTGGTAGCCATCCCAATAATATCTGGCATATTTCAAAACCTTCCCATAGTCTTCCCTGTCCATGTAGGCCGCCGCCAGCTGTCCGGCAATCAAATCCCTCACCATCTTGTCGGTCTTGGGATGTTTTAAATACTGCTCCCCCTTCTGTATGGCTTCGTCAAAGCGGTAGAGTTCCATGTAGCAGTCGATCTCATTGCCAAAAAGAGAGGATAGAAAATACGCATTGTTAATCTTGCCCTTCTCGGACAGAGCAATCGCTTCCAGGGACATATCCAGCGATTTATTATATTCCTCTATTACATTGTACTCCTGGGCCAGCTGAAGTGTATGCTTCATGTTCCCGGGATCCGCCTTGTGTTCCTCCAGCAGGAGGCTGATATTCCGCAGGGAATGTTCCCTGGCTTCCCTGGGAGAATCATAGATATAGCCGTAATGATGTACATAGGCATTGAGCTTCCTCGTACATCCGCGCACATGGTTAAAATATTCGTGAATACGATAAATAAATCTGGTATCCGGATAGAGCTTCGTCATCCTGCCAACCAGCAGATCCGTATAGACGCTTCCATCCTTCTCCAGATAATTCCTCTGGGTATAAGCCGCCATCCCGTAGCCCTTGTATTCGCCGGAATTGAAGAAATGGATAATATCCGTTACATCCTCGAACCATTCATCGTCGTCCAGGAAAAGAAACCACTCCCCGCTGGCTTTCTCCAGTCCGGCATTGCGTGCCCTGGCAAAATCCCGGCACCATTCGAATTCGACTATTTTGTCCGTATATTCCTCTATGATCTTCCGCACCTGCTCTCCGCATCCGGTATCCACCAGAATCAGCTCGGAAGAGACATGATCCAGCAATGGTTTGATGGAGTCCAGGCATTTCCTCACGGTGTCCGGGCGGTTTGAGATCAATATGGAAATGGTGAGTAAAACTTTCCTGTTCATGGTTGTGAGTTCCCTTTCGTATATGCTTCTACCGCCGAAATAGGCTGCCAACTGTTGTTATACTCAAAGCTACTGATATCTAGCAATCTGTCAAACCAGGGATATGGCCGGCAGCATTTCATTATATGACACGACTGCAAATCTATTCGCCGTGCAGTATAATTATTATAATATATTTTCAAAGAGCTTTCAAGAAAAATCAGTCTTACTCCTCAACCTGCTTTTTCTGGGGGCTATAGAAGGCTTTCCAGCTTCTCCTTTAGCCCACTGATCTCTTCATCTCCCGGAAGCAGCGCCTGGATCTGCTCCGTCACCCCAAGGGCGGCCTGATACTGCCCGGCCTCCATCAGAGCATAAATTTTCCCTTTGATCTGCCTGGCCAGCACCTGGAATTCTCCTGCTGCCTGTACGGATTCCCGTTTCTGACGCTCCATCTGCGCCTCCAGCCATTTCAGGTAATGCTTCATGATATTGGCAAGCCCTGGGAGCAGGTCCTTGATCTCTCTGACAGCTTCCACCGCCTCCCCGTACCGGGCTTCTTCCGTCCTTTCCAGCAGATTTCGGATAGCGTATGCCCCACGGTATTCCTCAGGGAGCACATCCGGCATCTCGCGGATGGCTTCCTCTGTGTAGATTCTCTCGCACAGAGCTATTCTGCACAGGGCAAATTCCTTCAATCCTGCCATCATTGCTTCCACAGAGCCGCAGGTTTCCTCCGCCGATGCCATGTCCGCAGATCCTTGTTCCAGCGCTGCCGCCTCCCCGCTTGCCCGGCTGATGCCCCAGGCTGCTCTCCAGGCAAGCATATGCATGCTGTCCTGCTCCCGGGCTTCCGCCAGCGCCTGCGCCAGCCACAGGGTTTCTTTCCAGGTATAGCGGCTGAAATGCTCCTCCAGCTCCTTTTCCCATTGGGAGAAAAGAATCTCCTCCAGCATATGGCCCATATCCCCGCCCAGAAGCTTCACCGCCTCCGGCATATGGCAGGCTTTCATATAGGGCATACTTTTCTCCCGGGCTTCCCAGATTTCCAGGGCCAGGGCTTCCGCTTCCTCACCGCCGCAGCCAATCCCCCGCTCCGGCAGAAAAGCAGCGGAAGTCAGCCTGGCAAGTTTTATGCTCCAATGTTCTATGGTCAAATTGGCGTAAGCAGAAATCTCAGGGATACCGCAGCATTCTTCAATAGTCTCCAGGATCTTTTCCAGGATAACATCCTCCAGATCCTGACGTTCCAGGAGCACATGGCACATCTTCTCATAAATGGGCAGCTCCCGGGACTCCGCTTCCGCCATGTATTTCAGAATATCCCCGATTACCCCATAGTCAAGGCTGTATTTATCCTTCTGCCAGTCCATCTCCTGGAACCATTTCCAAGCCAAACCAGCCTGTCCGCAATGCAGTGCAGCCCTCACCCCACTGCCCAGGATAGGGGTGCGCTTCTCCTTTTGAAAGCAGCTCTGTGTCACCGGCGTCTCAAAGCTGATAAAGCTGTCCCGGTTCCTCTGGTAGGCCTGATAGGTATCCCAATAAACCTTCTCGTATTCAAGAGACTTCTCGTAATCTTCCTTATCCAGGAAAGCCATGGCAAGCCGTCCGGCGATCAGTGCCTTCACCATCTTATCCGTCCGCTTGCTCTTGAAATACGCCTCTCCCTTCTGTATGGCTTCGTCATACTGGTATGTAACCATATATCCATTGATCACATTTCCATAAAGGGAAGAGAGGCAGTATTCCTCCTCGATCTCTCCCTGTTCGGCCCTGTCGATGGCTTCCAGGGATAGTTCCAGGGATTTCTCCGCTTCGCCAAGGGCATTGTACTCCTGTACCAGCTGCAGCATATGCCGCATGTTACCGGGATGCTCCGCCAATTCTTCCTCCAGAAGGCCAATATTCCTGGCGGCATGTTTCCGGGATTCTTCCTCCGACTGGTAAGCATATCCGTAATGGTGGGTAAGGGTGTTTATGCGTTTCGCCTTGCCGGGTGCGCGGTTAAAAGTTTCATGGATCCGGTAGATAAACTTGATGTCCGGTTCCAGCCGGACCATCCGCGCCGCCAGGGAGTCGATATACTGGGAGCCGTCCTGCCTGATATAATCGCGTATCGTATATAGTCCCACCCCATATATCCTGTATTCCCCTGAATTGAAGAACCGGATGATGTCCTTCACGTCGTCAAACCACTCATCGTCGTCCAGATACAGGAACCATTCGCCTCTGGCCCGCTCCAGTCCCGCATTTCGGGCTTTGGCAAAATCCCTGCACCATTCAAAGTCCACGATATTGTCCGTATACTCCTCGATGATACGCCGTACCTGCTCCCCGCACCCTGTATCCACCAGGATCAATTCCGATGGTATCTTCTTAAGCAGCGGCTGAATAGAGTCCAGACATTTTCTCACTGTGTCCGGACGGTTGGAAATCAGGATGGAGATGGTCAGTATAATATGATTACTCATGTGTAGTCATTTCCTTTCCTTTATAAAGACGCGGACACATTCCTTTTCCACTTTGTTCCGCAATGCTGAAGCGCCCACTTTAAATATATACTCTATTCCCGCCATTTCCCCCCAGCGCCTCCCTCAATACCTCAACCTTGCAGGAATGCACTTTGGTCTCTTTGTCATAAGCCATTCCGACCCCCAGCACTCTGCCCGTGTATTTGGGGGCTTCACCTAATTTCCCTTCAAATTTCATGGCGTATTTTTTATCCCGGATCTGCTTCAGGGCATCATCCGCCGTATGGCCAACCTTCAGTTCCAGTATGATGCCATCCGCATTGTGACGGGTTTCCGGATAAAAAATAAAATCAACATAGCCGATCCCTGCCTTATCTTCCCGCTCTATCCGGTACATATCCCTTGCAGCAAGATAGATCAGATTTACAACCGCCGTCAATTCCGTTTCATGATTGTAATTCAGGAGAGGCGATTCGGAATTATGGGCAAACTCCAAAATTTCGGTCATTTTATCCGTATCCGCTTCCAGCGTAGCTTTCAGCATCCAGGCCGACATATTGGCAAGCCTGTTCACATAGCCCAATGAAGTTTCCTTCAAAAGCATATGGTCAAATTGATCCATCAGCTCTTTATTTGGTATATGCACATATCCTTCGGCATAAGTCAAAAATCCATAGACAACCATGGCCGAAAAAATTTCATTTTTTGTAGTCAGGTTCATGGAAACAGCCGCATATTCCTGCATCTTTGCCGGCACCGGGATACCGGATATCATCAGCGCCAGGCTGTCCTTCACCGCATCTACGTCCGCCCGGATATAATAGAAAATTTCATCATAAGGACCGCTGCTGGTCCAGTAACTACCCAATTGATTATCACTTAATGCTCCCACCACTGAGCGTGGATTATACAGCCTTTTACCGGATATCATTTGATACCCATCATACCAAAAGCGTATTCCCTCCCGGCTCACCCTGGGTTCCTTCTCTGTCTCCAGATATCTCCGATACAGGTCATCCACTTCCTCATCCGTAAAACCGAAGTATTCACTATACTTCTCTCTGGAGGCCATATTATATTCTAAAAACATGTTCAGCCCGGAGCCGCTGGAATACTTTGCAATAGGCAGAATTCCCGTCATATATGCCAGCGCTACATAAGCCTTTCCTTTCAGAAGATTACTCAGGAAATCAATATAGGAAAGCTTATCCCGCTCTGTCACAAAATTCCTGTGGAATATGAAATCCCACTCGTCAAAGACGAAAATAAAGCGTTTTGAATCATATACACGGTATATCGCAAGGAGCGCATCCCACACCGCGTCCTCTTCGTTAATGTCGGCCCTGGGATACGCTTCCATTAAGTCCCGGAGCAGGCGGCTTTCAATCCTGTCAATATATTGTCCATAATTCGTACATTTCCTTGGCAGCTCGTTGAAAGAGATAAATATAACATCATATTTTCCCATATAATCCCTGTAAGAGGCATTGGCGGCTATCTTTAACTTGCCGAATACGGCTTCCATATCACATTCCTTCGAAAAAAAGGACGCGATCATATTCGCCGCAACGGATTTCCCGAACCGCCGCGGCCTGGTAATGCAGATACAGTTGGCAGATGTGTCCACACTGTGGATGAGTTCCCCCAGCAGCTGGGATTTATCGACAAAGTAAGGACTGTTGTATGCGTTCAGATAGGCATCGCGAAATGCTGTGGTATTCAGATAATCGCCCATATTCCATATCCTTCCTTTCCCTGCTTCCGGAACAGCCAAGCGCGGGCAACTGTTTTCCCTCATTGTCTCCATTATAAGGGCAGCGGCGGAAAAATACAAGGAAAAACACACAAAAAAGCACGGCACAGGATTCCTCCCATGCCATGCCTTCTGATTCTTTAAGGAATTGTCTTTTGTACTTAACCTACAGCTATGAATTAACCAAGCAGGGACAGTACGCCCTGGTTCGCCTGGTTGGACTGAGCCAGCATTGCCTGGCCAGCCTGAGCCAGAATCTGGTTGTTGGAGTAGGTAACCATCTGCGTCGCCATATCCGTATCGCGGATTGCGGACTCTGCAGACTGGGTATTCTCTACTACGTTGTCCAGGTTGTTGATAGTGTGCTCCAAACGGTTCTGTACAGCACCGAGAGCAGCTCTCTGGTCGGATACCTTCTGAAGAGCATCTGCTACTACATCGATAGCCCTTGTGCCGTTGTCTACCGTGCTGCCGCCGATATTCAGACCGTTGACACCAAGGCCTCTTGCGCTCATCATAGAGATATTCACGCTGATCTTGTTGTCGCTGGAAGAATCAGCACCTACATGCAAGCTGAAGTTGATGGCATCGTTCAGGTCTGCGAAAGCCTCTACCTTCAGTACGACAGTTCCGGCCTTCTGATCATATACAGATGTTACGGACTTCAATTCTGTACCATACTGACGGCGGATCGCAGAGGACAACTGATCCATGCTGGTGAAGGCCTTTACTATAACGGACTTACCAGTAGCATCCTTAATCTTAGCATCGTTAATGGCTTTCACCAGAGTGCTGGCGCTGGCTTTGTCCTTGCCTGACACATTAGCGGATGTGCTCTCTACCAAAACATATGTGGTACTGCCTACTGTAATCTGCTTGCCGGTCCACTTGGTGTTGGTTGCAGCTACTCCTGTTAATTTGACAGTAGATGTATTCGCACCATTCTCAAACTGAGTTTGCGTTTTGCCTGTCGGTAATGTCTTGCCGTAAAATTCACCTGAAAGCTTAACGCCAAAACCAAGCTGTGCAGTTCCCGTCTGGGTATCAAGTGCTTTGTAATTTGTATTTGTCTGCTGGAAGTTTAATGTAGTTAAACTAGTCTGCACCTTTGTATACGTCAGGCTGCCAGCCACACTGCCATGAGCACCTTTCAGCAAATAAGTTTCATTGAACTTGGTTGTCGTAGAAACACGGTCAATCTCAGTTGTCAGCTGGTCGATCTCGTTCTGAATAGCATCCCTGTCGCTCTCGGACATGGTTCCGTTAGCGGCCTTTACTGCCAGCTCATTCATTCTCTGCAGCATGTCATGCACTTCGTTCAGGGCACCTTCTGCAGTCTGCACTGCGCTGATGCCGTCCTGTGCATTGGCGGAAGCCTGTGTCAGGCCGCGGATCTGTTTTCTCATCTTCTCGGAGATAGCCAGACCTGCCGCATCGTCAGCAGCACGGTTGATCCTGTAACCGGATGACAGCTTCTCGGTTGCCTTTGCCTGGGTCTTCGTAGTCAAGCCCAGCATACGGTTGGAATTCATTGCTGTTAAGTTGTGTTGTACTACCATA
>DKVC01000245.1 GCA_002490995.1 Lachnospiraceae bacterium UBA7188 | reverse complement strand
GACTCCACTTCGTTACGTCTCATCATCTGGATAAATCTGTCAAAGAGATACCTGGAGTCCTGGGGGCCCGGGCAGGCTTCCGGGTGGTACTGTACCGTAAAAATATTTTTCCCGGTATAGGCAAGCCCCTCGTTGGTGCCGTCATTCACGTTGATAAAGGCCGGAACTGCCACCTTCGGGTCAAGCTTGTCCATATCCACCACATAGCCGTGATTTTGTGAAGAAATGTACACTCTGCCGGTCATTAAATCCTTCACCGGATGATTTCCGCCCCGGTGCCCGTATTTCATTTTATAAGTATCCGCGCCTGTCGCCAGCGCCATAAGCTGATGTCCCAGGCAGATGGCGAAGATGGGAATCTCCGTATCGTAAAGCTTTTTAATTTCCCGGATGATCTGCGTACATTCTTTCGGATCTCCAGGGCCGTTGCTGAGCATGATGCCGTCAGGCTTCGACGCAATGATCTCCTCCGCCGTGGTGGAACAGGGATATACCGTCACCTCACAGCCTCTCTCCGCCAGGGAATGTGCGATATTGGCCTTCGCTCCCAGATCCAGAAGAGCTACTTTTAGTCCCGCTCCGTTCAGTTCCTTCACCAGCGTAGGCCTGGGCTCCCTCTCTCCCCTTTCATATGCCTCCCGGTCAAATCTGGCGGAGCCGGACAGCGGGCCGTTCTCCGCGATGTCCATGGCAGGCTTTACTACGTATTTCTCCTTACAGCTCACCTTCTCCACCACTTTTCCCGTGGTATAAGCCTTTAATTTCGGAAGAATTTCTTCCAGACGGAAAGCCCCGTCCGTGGTAATCATTCCGTTCATGGTGCCCTTTTCCCGAAGAATCTTCGTCAGCGCCCTGGTGTCAATCCCAGCAATGCCGGGCACATTATTTTCTTCCATAAATTGTTGAATACTGAGATCAGAGCGGAAATTGCTCGGAATGCGGGAAAGCTCCCGTACGATAAAACCGTCAGGCCAGGGATGAATGGACTCCATGTCCTCCCTGCAGATACCGTAATTGCCAATCAGGGGATAGGTCATACACACTGCCTGCCCCGCATAGGATGGGTCAGTCAGGACTTCCAGATACCCTGCCATGGATGTGTTAAACACGATTTCGCTGATTATTTCTCTGTCGGCGCCGATGTGAGTTCCTTCAAACACGGTGCCGTCTTCCAAAATCAAAAACGCTTTCATAGCCTCTCCCCTCTCCCGCTCCAGGTCATTTATTGCGTAGAACAGTAATATCCCATATTACCATATTCCGTGCATGATACTCTGCAGCAGAAATATCCCCTTCCATTTCTCCGCAGAACGCCTCCTTCACACCGGGCGGGCATCTCATTTCATACTCGTGAACGCATTTACTTGCCGCTTTCTACTACGGATCGCCCATGCGTTCCACGTTTACTGTACAGACGTCAATTATCTGCGTCTGTGGGTATAAATTGCGCTCTCACAAACATTCGCATTATTATAGCACAGAAAACGAAAGCCGGCAATATGCAAAGTGATTCAATTCCAAATTCCCAATTTCAAATCCTTTCAAATCCAATTCCCAATTTTAAGTCCCCGTCAACCCATCCAGGTCCAAATCCAATTTTAAATCCCCGTCAACCCATCCAGGTCCAAATTCAATTTCAAAGTCACCACGCCAAAGTTTCACATCTCCGCAGCAAGGTTATGATTGCATTTCTGCCCGGTGAATGATATAGTTTTTTCAAGGAGAGTTACATTATGATACATATTACACTTGCCGGAACCGAACTGAAATTCGACGAAAACAGTCTGCATTTTTCCATGCGCCGGAATGGAACCGACTGGAACTGGGAACCGGACTATGTTCCCAAATTTATCGTGGGGAATGAGGAGATATCTTTCCTGAACGCAGGAAACGTATCCCACGAAACAAGGGAAACAGGCCTGGGAAGAGGCATTCTTTCCCGGTACGAAGGTTTCCTCATCAAGGGAGAAAGGTCCGCCTTCTCCTTTGCCACTTATGTATGGATTGAGGGTTCCACGGGAGATGTATTCTTCGAGTGGATTCCCCTCTGTGAGGATGACATTTCCGTCAAATCCGTCTTCTGGCCGGGCCCCATGGAATTTACGGCGGAGAGGGCGGACTGGTACACGCTGCTGAACCAGCATCAGGGGCTGCTGATTCCCAATACCTGGGATGTGGAGCTGGGCAGACTGCCTTTTGACGGCTTCCTGTGTTCCGCCGCCAGCTATATGCCCTGGTTTGCACAGGTAAAGGCCGGAAACGGCTACATAGCCATCTGCGAACGGCCCTGGGACTGCGCTTTTTATGCCGAGCATCCCGCCGGCGGGCCTTACACGAAAGCAGGTGTCCGCTGGGAAGCCAGCCTGGGGAAAATCCGTTACCGCCGGATTATGCGCTATACCATGCTGTCCGGCTGTGACTACAATGCGCTCTGCAAGGTATACCGCACCTATGCAAGGGAAAAAGGACTGTTCTGTAGCCTGAAGGAAAAAGCCGCAAAAGCCCCCAAAGTAAATCAGCTTATCGGAAGCCTTTTCCTCCACCGGGGCATCAAAAACCATGTATGCGAGGAATCTTCCATGTACGACCCGGAGCATCCCGACAAATATAACCGGGTGGTGCCTTTCCGGGTCCGGACGGAAGAAATCAGGGAACTCCACGCACAGGGCTTTGAAAAGCTGTTCCTCCATCTGGACGGCTGGGGAGAGCCCGGATATGACAACCAGCATCCCGACTACCTGCCGCCCTGCCAGGAAGCCGGCGGCTGGGAGGGAATGAAAGAGCTGGCTGACACCATGCATGCCTGCGGTTACCTTTTCGGGATTCACGACCAGTACAGGGACTATTATTTCAACGGAAAAACCTTCGATGCTTCCTTCGGCTGCCTTCAGACGGACGGCACCATACCGGAGCATTCCCACTGGGCCGGCGGACACCAGACCTACCTCTGCGCCACCCAGGCGCCTTACTATGTGAAGCGGAATTTCCGTCAGCTGGCGGAACACGGTATTGACCTGGACTGCGCTTACCTGGATGTCTTCACCTGCAACGAGCCCGATGAATGCGCCAATCCCATGCACTGTATGACGCGCCGGGACTGCCTGGAATTTCGCGGACAATGCTTTGAATACCTGCTATCCCAAGGCATTCTCCCAAGCTCGGAAGAGGTATCCGACTGGAGCATGGGCAGCCTGGTATTCTGCCACTATGCGCCCTATCAGTTTATGATGCACAGGCCCGGCACGCCGCAGAAGGGGATTCCTGTCCCACTGTTTAATCTGGTTTATCACGACTGTGTCATCATACCATGGATGATGGAGAAAATGAATGAACAGACCGATTACATGCTCTATGCGCTCCTCAACGGCGGCGCCCCCTACCTCATCAGAGACGGCGCTTACCCCGGCATCGACGGCTCCTTTCAGCCGGAATGTACCTTTACCGCCAGGGAAAATTATGAACGCTGCCGGGTGGTATCCAGACTGCATGAACAGGTTGCCACATGCGAGATGGTGTCTCATAAATTGCTGACACCGGACGGAAGAAAACAGGAAAGTGTATTCAGTGACGGCACCAGAGTGCGGATTGATCTGGATGCGCTGACTTATGAGATTGGGAAATGCGGTGAAATTCAATAGCTGTATGCTGCCATAGCAGGAAATACTGCATTCGTAAATGCGACGGGAAGCAAATTCAGCTTCCTGTCGCTCCTTATCTTTGAAAACGCTGCAATTTTCCAAGGCAGTTCATTCCCAGCCCCCGGTATTCCGCCTCAAATTTCTCCGGGAAGCGCTCCATGATATCTTCCAGTATGGCAATGGCATTTTTCAGGCAGTTATATTCCCCTGCATCGTCAAGCACCGTGCTCAAATGATAATATGCCCATGCACATTTGCCGTAATTGTCCACTGTAGGCTGCTCTTCATACAACCTCCTGTGGATTTCGAATTTCCACTCATAACACTCTCCCGCCTTTTGGTAATCGCCTTTTTTGAAATAAATATGTCCCAGGAATTCATAATTAGCAGCAAGTTCTTCCCTTGTCCGCACATCCCCATCCTCATCCTGCAGCTGCCTTCTCACTGTCAGCGCATCCTGAAAATACCGAAATGCCGGCTCTATATTATCTTCCAGATAGGCAAGAGAACCCAGCCGTTGGGCAAAAGTCACAAAAAACCTGCCGTCTTCTTCCGTTCTCTCGCTGTTATAAAGCTCCGCGCTTACCGTCAGACCTTCCCGGCAATATCGGACTATCTTCTCTTTATCTCCTGTTTCCTCGCAAATGGAAACCATCTGCCTGCATATCAAGGCAATCCGCCTTTTTGTCCCTGTAACCCAGCTTTTTTCCTGCAGCATTCCCAATGCTTTCTGCCGCAGTTCCAATCCGGCCCGGTAATATTCGAATGCTTCCTGAAAACTATTTAAACAACAGCAGACCAACCCGTTTTTTTCATAAACTATCGGCAGAGTTTCCACCCTGTCATATAAATTTTCCGACTGTTCGTAAAGCTGCTGCGCCCTTTTCAGAGCTATCAGATAATATTTCTGTGCTTCTTCCAGCTTATTCTGCGCATAACAGGCATCTCCCATTTTGCAGCTGCTGACCACCAGATTTCTGATTTCCTGTTCGCTTCCCATCATTGCTCTCCTGACAAGTTCCGTATTCTTTTCATCGCTCCGCACATCGCCATTCTCTCTGAGGTTTGAATCTATCCTCGTGAGCGCATTCATTTGCCGCCTTTTGTCCTGGTTTTGCAGAAGCGCTCACTCGTTCTGCATTTACGTTGACAAACGTTTTTAAGAATGAGTATATCTTCCAGAGCCTGCTTCTGCCGAAACATCCATTTCCTGAAAGGGCAGAGACACCGGCCGCAGCACCGCACGCTCAATGCATGTCCTCATACAAAGCTTCGTTCAGTTCAAAACTCCGCTTATAATATTCCATCGCTTCGTCCGGCCTGTTCTTCTTCATACAGATATCTCCCAATCTTTCATTGGCAAGAGAAACCCCTCTCCTGACTTCCATGGTTCCATACCTTGTATATAAATCCTCGTAAATTTCCAACGCCTCCTGCAGATAGCTTTCAGAGTCCTCCAAAAGGTTCAGGCTACCGCTCACATCTCCCATCTTTGCACATGCCAGGGCAAGATTCTTCCGGGATTCAGGCGTCTTATCTTCTTCCTCCAGCTGACGGCACATCTCCAGCATCCGGCTGTAATACGCTTTTGCCGTCACGGCATTTCCCTTTTCCGCGTTGATTCTTCCCATTGTATTACAGCAGTACATAAAATTGGTCCTGCACATCCGCTCCAGTGTCGTAAAATTCTCCCGGATTTCCCCTTTCTCCCCGAAATCCCGCAGAAAAGCGCTGACTGACTCCTGAGATTTCGCAGCGATTTCGTAAGCCTCCTGATAATCCTTTTCCGCCTGGTCAAGCTTCCCCTGTTTTCTGTGCAGATGCCCCAGCATGGTCCGGTTTTCCATTTTAACTGTATCGTTATTGCAGCTGTCGATGTATTTCTTCTGTTTCAGGCAGTATTCCTCCGCCATTCCAAGCTTCCCGGCCGCATACAAATTTTTCGCCATCTTCATACAGTATTCGGCAAAATATCCTGACGCAAGCTCTTCCTGGGGCGATAACTCCCGAAACGTCTCCAGAATGCCTTCCATCTCCTGGTATGCCGCTTCGGCGCCTTCCAAATCACGCACTCCGTAGCGGTAATCCCCCAGTTCGGCCAATCCGTCAATCAGCTTCTGCGCCGTCTCCATGTCCTGCCCTGCGGCATAGGCTTCCCGGAGCTGCTGTACCGCCCTCTCCTGCCACCTGGCTGCCTCCCGGTAATCCAGCGCAACCCCTTTTCCCGTGCCGTACATATCGACAAGTTCGAAAACGGCCTCCCAAAGGCCGCTCTGGGCAGCTCCCCGGATAAGCTCCAGCCCTCTGGCCACATCTTTCTCCACGTCAATCCCGTTCATGTACGCCATGCCGAGCAGAAAGTTATGTTCCGGCGTTCCTTCTCCAAATCGGATTCCGGAACGCTTCACGGCATTCAGAAGTTCCCGTGAGAAGGCATTCCGTTTCTCCTCATCGGCCATGTCCCCAACCGCGCCCACACGCCTGGGAATGCCCGGAAATTTTTCCTGCAGTTCCGCTTTTTCCTGCCCGTCCAACGGTATCAGCTCCACCGGAAAAATCACTTTTCCCTCCTGGTCCGCTGCCTTCTTTGCCCTGACATACTCCTCATCCTTGACAAAATTCGGCTCTTCCAGCACATTGGGCGTCACTGCAAAGACAAACAGGCTGCTCTTCTCCATTGCCTGCTCGATTGCCATGGAAAAACTCTCCCCCGGCACCAGAAATTCGTCAAACCATATGGCGATGCTGCGGCAGAATTCATTCCCGTGGATCAGCCTGATTAATTTATTGGCGTGCTCACGGTCCTTTTTCCGGTAGCTCAGAAAAATATAGGCATCAAAAGCATCCCGGATTCTTTTCGCCAGTTCGTCACTGACCAGCACAGAGGAAAGAAATTTCTTCAACTTCTCCTCATAGGGAATAGCTGTGGGGTCTTTGTCATATTTGTTCAGCATCTGCAGGTTCTGGTACCTGGAAATTTTCTCGCCGCTTTCCTTCAGACGCCCGGCCGCCGGCAGCCGCCTGGCCTTCCACGGCTTTTCGGGCAGACCTGCCTCCAGCTTCTTCGTTCTTCTGGAAAACCGAAGCCTCAGCCTTTCATTGAATTCATTCGCCAGATTCCCGTAATAACCCCTCTCTTCCTGCCGGCTTTCACTTAACCCCTTTCTCTGCAGAAACGGAAGCACGGGAATATGATTCCTGATGGCATAAGAATATTCCACATCCAATGCTCTGTTTTTCTCCCGCAGCAGTTTCTCGGTAACCGGAATCACCAATAACTGTATGGCCGCCAGGTTTTCATAAAGCTCCTTCTTTTCATACGCCGCCAGAGGCTCCGCATCGTAATAAACTGCACAATCCTGCATCTTCAGAATATCGTCGGCTATCACGTCCAAAAGATCATAATCCTCCGGGTGTGCCGAAAAGTACACCCGCCTTTTGCCATACGGCAGCGAATCACCTCTGGTCTTATACGCTAATTTCATATTTGCTCCTTTTTTTCATATGTCCTTTCAAAAATCGTTTTTTTGATAATGTATATATCCTGACGGTCTGCATCCTGGCTGGCCAGCCAGTCCCCGGCCTCGCCCAGGTGCCATTCTCCCCACCTGGTAAGCACTTCCAGCCGGCAATTCAGCTGTGCGGCCCAAATCAGGGCCCCGTCCTTTGCAATACATTTTCTGGCATAAGGAGCCAGCAGCCGGGCCTGTCTGTCAGCATAGCGGTATATCTTCGGCTGCCATGGACTTTCACTGTTGACCAGGAACGGCTCATCCAACAGGACATAGTTCCTCCGAAGACCAGCCTCATCATTGTGATATGTCTCGCCGTCCACACCGATCATGATATAGAGTTCCGGCGTCACCTTCCTTCTGGCGTCTCCCTCCAGCATCCGGATCAGAATTTCCTCTCCCTCCGGAAACAGTTCCGTGGCCTTCACATAGCCCACGGGCATTTTTTTCTTGCGATAGAGAACCGCCTCGGAACCGCAATAATCCCTTACTTTCTCCGCGGCATATTCCCCTGTCCGGATCTGTTTGGGCGGAATCTCAAAGTAATCGGTCAGCAGCTTGTAAATCAGCCGTCCTGTGGCGCCGCTCAGGTCATCCCAGTGATCCCCGGCGCAGGCCTCCTCCAGAAACTCCTCCGGCAGACGCCCTGCCGCCTTGGTCAATGCCCCGCCGCCATCATTTCCCATATCTCTGACCAGCCAATGTACCAAATCGGCAGCATTATGCCCTTTTTTGCGGCAGCGCACGGAAACCTTGGCGCCCCTCTTTCCCTCCAGCATACAGTAGGCAACACCCACATCCACCCCAGCCACCTTCATCAGCTCGTCACTCACGATCCCCAGCAGATCCGGGTCGCAGGGTTCCACCTGCGATACCGCGAAACGATGCTTCCGGTCGATATGCAGGCTGTCGTATGCCCGGCCTGTAATCCTGATTTCCTCCAGAGACAGGTTGACACTCTGCAGCTCCGTCACGATATCCATGTCGTATTTCAATTCGTCCAGCATATTCCTGTCCATTTTCCCCACAGTCTTGAGCTCCTGAGTATCCATATACAGGCCATAATACAGGATGGTGGGAAGGATGCCGTCCTCCACCAGATAGCCTGCCTCTCTCAGCATAGCCCACAAAACCGTAGCGCAGGATGCATAACCGTCCGTTTCCGTACGTACCTCGTGCAGCTCCGGCAGCCGCTCCCCGTCCCTGACCATGTGGTGGTCGATAACCGCCAGGCGTCGGTAGGGCAGCGCCGAAACATTCCTCTCCCCTGCCCTGCAGTCCACCGTTATCAAAAGCCCGGCTTCCTTCCCCGGTTCCTCCGGATAGAGCTGCGCTTTTCCCTCCTGCATTTCCACATAGGTAAGAGGGATTTCAAACCTTGTAATCATTTCATGCAGACTGCCTCTTATGATTCTCTGCTGGCCGGAATAAACCAGTTTCGGCGCTTTCCCTTTCCCCTCCAGGTACTTCAGCAGCGCAAACCCACTGGCAACGGCATCCACATCCGGTTTGTCGTGGCACTGGATTACAATATCATTATACTCCAACAATTCTTCCAGCCTCATTTCAATATGCCTCCTTCATATATTTTGTATATATTACAGGAACCGCTTCGCGAACCCTGTAATCCTGGAATATATTACAGGAACCGCTTCGCGAACCCTGTAATCCTGGATATATTACAGGAACCGCTTCGCGAACCCTGTAATGTCTACCCATCAGAAACCTTCTACAAGACAAAAAAAGAATGCTCAAACAATGTAGTTTCAGCATCCCTTTCCTGATAATTCAATAAAGACTTTGCACCCGGTTTATTAGTTGCTATTCTGTTGTGATTTTACTATTCCTTGATTTCATCAATATCATTGAGATTTACACCTGCTACATTTAAAACCGCTTTTAAGGTATGATATTCTTTTTTTAATTCGGCATATGTTTCTATAGCATTCTCTTTTTTTGCGAGCTGCATATATGCTTGAATTTTTTTAAAGTCATCAAGAGCAGCTTTTGTAATTTCAAGTCCGTTTGGCATGCAATCACCTACTTTCTATAACCGCTGGCTAATACAGTTACTGCATTATTTTTCAAAGGAAAGCACCCTACAGAATCTCCTTTCCTTATTACATACTTTAACACCTGAAGCATCCGGGGTTACACCTGCGGTTACACTCTGTCTTAGAGTGCCCGCAAACCCACATAAATACTGATGTTTTCAATGGAGTAGACGGGAGTCGAA
>DKVC01000220.1:17928-28418 GCA_002490995.1 Lachnospiraceae bacterium UBA7188 | reverse complement strand
GTATTCAACTATAGGAAGCGGCACGTTTCACAGACCCTTTACAGCACCTTGGCCAGGAAATCCCGCGTCCTGGGCTGCTTCGGCGCGGAAAAGATTTCTTCCGGAGTACCTTCCTCCACGATTTTCCCTTCTGCCATGAAAATCACCCGGTCCGCCATTTCCCTGGCGAAGCCCATCTCATGGGTGACTACTGCCATAGTCATTCCTTCCCTGGCCAGTTCCTTCATAACCTCCAGTACTTCCCCCACCATCTCCGGATCCAGTGCGGAGGTGGGTTCGTCGAACAGCATGACTTCCGGATCCATGCAGAGGGCGCGGACGATGGCGATTCGCTGCTTCTGGCCGCCGGACAGCTGGCTGGGGTAGGCGCCTGCCCGGTCTCCCAGTCCTACACGTTCCAACAGAGCTTTCGCCTGCGCTTCCGCATCGCTCTGGGATTTTTTCAGCAGCTTCATGGGAGCAAGGGTCATATTCTTTAAAATTGTCATATGAGGAAACAGATTAAAGTGCTGGAATACCATTCCCATTTTCTGGCGATGGAGATTGATATTGGTGTTTTTGTCGGTGATATCCGTGCCCTCGAACAGAATCTGCCCTCCCGTGGGGACTTCCAGCAGGTTCAGACATCTTAAGAAAGTAGATTTCCCGGAACCGGAGGGGCCGATGATCACGACCACTTCTCCTTTGCGGACAGAAGCGGTCACCCCGTCCAAAGCTTTGATTTCACCGCCGTTATAGTATTTCTGTACATTTTTTGCCTCAATAATAAAGTTATCGCTCACTGCTTCGTAACCTCCTCTCCAGTTTTCCCACCAGGAAAGTAAAGAACATTACCAGCACCAGGTAAATCAGCGCGGACATCAGCAGGGGGAACAGATAATCATAGCAGTTGCCGCCGATGATATTGCCGGCGTAGGTGATATCCGTCAGCCCTACGTAGCCTGCCACTGCGGTCTCCTTTAACAGGACGATGAATTCGTTTGCCAAAGTGGGCAGCACGGCTTTGAAGGCCTGGGGCAGAATAATGTAGCGCATGGTGGGCACATAGCCGAAGCCCAGGCTGCGCCCTGCCTCCGTCTGCCCGATGTCGATGGACATGATGCCGCCACGGATGATTTCCGCCACATAGGCTCCAGAGTTGATGCCGAAAGACAGCGCGGCTACCATGACCTTGTTCCGGCTGGAGGCGAAGATGACGAAATACATGATCATCAGCTGTACTACCATGGGCGTACCTCGGATGACTGTCAGGTATACCTTTGCGACGGCATTGAAGAAGCCTAACGCATATCTGCCGGGGCCGCGCATTTCCGTATGGTTTTTGTCCCAGGAGACACGGACAAGGGAGACAACCACGCCCAGAGCCACGCCGATGAGAAGCGCCAGGAAGGTCAGCAGCAGGGTATTTCCCAACCCCTTTATGTACATTTGATACCGATCGTCAAAAATAAAGCTTTTATAGACGTCGTATCCGAAATCGTTCAGCCACCCGGGGCCGTTCTGTATCCAGTCAGGCGCTACCAGGGGCCAGCTTTGAGAAGCGGATGGTCTCATGGGGTGAATCTCCTTTTTGTCATATGATTTGTGTACAGAGGTTTTGCAGTATCCGATTCAGCCTTCGCTGACTGTTCCGGAAAGGATAAAAACTGTAACGGGGCTGCCGCACCTGGCAATTCGGCGGCAGCCCCTGTATCCGGATTCAGTCCGGACTGTGTGACGGCAAAATTATTCCGCAGTGATATACTTGTCAATGATGCCCTGGACAGTGCCGTCTGCAATCAGCTCCTGCAATGCAGTGTTGACTGCTTCGTAAAGCGCAGAATTCTCCTTGCTCATGGCAGCGGCGTAATCCTCTGTAATGTATTCGGTATCCAGGATTTTCAGCCCATCCACCTCGGCCACGAAAGCCTTGGCAGGCTCATTGTCGATAACAACGCAGTCCACCTTTCCGGTGGTCAGAGCCTGTACTGCCTCTGCGCCTTTGCTGTAGCGGTCAATGGTTCCCAGGCCGGCATCCTCGATATCTCCGGTTGTGTAGATGTCGCCTGTGGTATTGCGCTGTACGCCGATGGTATGGCTGGCGCCTTCCGCCAGCAGGTCGTCCGCGCTGGTGATGTCGCTGTCTTCTGTCACGATGATAACCTGTACGCCTGTGGCATAGCTGACAGTGAAATCAACCTCTTCCTGGCGGTCGGGGGTAACTGTCATCCCTGCCAGGCCGATGTCTGCCTTGCCGCCTTTGATGGCTTCCGTGATGGAATCGAATTCCATGTCGTCAATCTGCAGCTCCAGTCCCAGCTTATCGGCGATGGCGGCTGCGATTTCCGCGTCGATTCCGGCGATCTGGCCGCCTTCCACATATTCATAGGGTGGGAAAGCCGCATTGGTTGCCATAGTGAGCTTACCTTCCACTGCAGTGGTGAAGCCTTCTGCCTGTCCGGAAGCTTCGCTGCCGCCGTCGGAGCTTTCTGCAGAATCGGAACCGGAGGCTTCCTCGGTGCTGTCAGAGGCATCGGTACTGCTCTCTTCGCTGCTGCCGGAAGCGTCGGTGCTGCTCTCGGAACTGCTGTCGCTTGCATCATTGCTGCCTGCTCCGTCACCGGATGCAGGTGTGCCGCCGCAGGCTGTCATGGACACTGCCATGAGGGAAGCCAGCAGCAGGGCTGTCAGTTTTTTCATTTTCATAATAGATTCCTCCCAAAATAAAATTGTGTGGCAACCGAAGGTTGCCATTGTATCCGCACTATGCGGACCAATGGAGTGATACTAGCACTTCGTGTATAAAATGTCAATGGATTTCCGGAAAAAAACACAGGAATTTCCTGAATTCTTTACAAAGATGAATATTATAGAAGAATATTCATAATTTTATGCATAAAATAGGAGACAAAACAACCTTTCGGGATTTTTCGGCAGGTGCAAAGAAAGCAGTTGAAAAATGCCGCCAGGTGTGTTATGTTGTACATAAGCAAATTTTCTTCACAGCTTAACTTCAGGTTTTTGTGTGTATTCTGCAAATCGGAAAATTCTTGCTTATATTTCCAATACGAAGTGGGAGTTTCCCGGGAATCTCCCATGAAAATTGATAGGAAATAAATTGTATCGGTCAGTTTCCGGCATTTTGAAGATGGGAGAGGTGTAGTCAATGGCAGAAAAGGACATACTGGAAAAGGTTCTGCTGTGGATTACCTGAATGAAGGCAGCTTTGAGCGCCGCAAAAACCAGAAGATTGTCCATGCGGAAGCATTGTGCGAGATGATGGAAGCACTGACAAAAGATACATGGTTTACGGATATGATTGCCAAAGTGCGGAGCAGACAGGAGAAAGGGGGCGCCATTATTATGTGTGAATATCTTGATAAGTTGGAGGAAAAGGGAGAAAAGCGTCTGGCATCATTGCTGGAAAAGCTGTATGCTCTGGGACGGGATGAGGATGCAAAACTGGCAGTAAGGGATGAAAAGGCCAGAGTGCGGCTGTATGAGGAATTGTGCATTTGCTGATGCCATATGCCGGAAGTGCTTTGGGAATGATATATGCATGCCAATTGTGGCTGGAGCATGGGATGTTTTTGGGAAACGGGGTCGGAATTATAGGAGTGGAGTGATTGGGATTACCCGGAAGAGAGTTGTACTCCCGGGCTGCAGGCGCTTTGCGTGTCAGGAGGAGAGAAGAATGTTGCAATACAGAGAACTGTGTGAGGATGAGATCTGCCGGGAATTGTTCGGCGGTTTTATCCGTCATCAGAATGTAACGAAATGCTGGAGACGGGTGGACGGCGAATGGGTGATAAAAGAGGATCCGTTTATTGACGACTGGACGGAAGAAGAATATCAGTTTTTAGTAAAATGCCTGCGCAATACCGTTGCCACAGGCGGTTTTGTATATGCCGCCTTCTATGACGGCGTTTTGAAAGGGTTTACCTCGGTGGAAGCAGCGCTGTTCGGAGGAGAACAGAGATACCTGGATCTATCCTGCATCCATGTGTCCGAGGATATGAGGGGAAAGAAAATAGGCAGAGCGCTCTTTCTGGCGGCAACGGACTGGGCCAGAGGGCATGGAGGGCGGAAGCTTTACATATCCGCCCATTCTGCCGTGGAGACCCAGGCTTTTTACAGCGCAATGGGCTGTGTGGAAGCAGAAAGCTATCACCAGGGTCATGTGGAGGCGGAGCCTTATGACTGCCAGCTGGAGTGTGAGCTGTAAGAGGCGGCATTCCCCTTGCCCGATGTCAGCAGCCGAAACCCTTCTGCCTGCTTTGAGCATAAGAAAGCCACCTGAAGCTGTGCAGGGAAATGTCTACAGAAAGTTCCTCAGTTTTGTGCAATAGCTTCAGGCGGCGAAATATTATCCTGTGACAGAGGGCAGGTTCCCCAGGTTATTGTTGTCAGAGCCGTCGGGAATGGATTTCAGGTATTCCGTGTCTCCCCGGTGCGCCACGCCAACGCCCCTGATATCGCCGTCTTTTGCCATTCGGACACCTTCTTCCCTGCTTACGGTGGAGCCGTCGGAGAGCTGGTAGCCGTCAATTTTTCCGCTGTGCTTTACCAGACCGACGATCTCCCGTGCGTCTGATTTCGGCTGAGGGATCTCATCCAGGGTATTTTTCGCCAGAGCGGCGGTGAGATTTGTATCGTTTGTCTTGTTGCTCATAATTTATATTCCTTTCTGCCCGGTTTACGGACTTAGTCTTATCTTTTCGGATTTGGTTTTCCATGGTATTGCTGTGAACATAGCATGCTCCGCAGCTGACAGCCATAAGCCTGCTGCATGGCAACCTGTTTCGAGACTGAATCTGCCGCAGGCATGACTTACAGCAGATGTCATCTACCACAGACGTCATCTGCCATAGACGTCATCTACTGCAGATATCATTTACAGCAGAGTAATTTACAGGCGTAAGCTGTTATTTGCTGTGCTGCATTTGACGCGGCGATGCCTTCGGCTTCACGTATAGGATTGCCGGTATAAGGTGAAAAATACCTGCCAACCTTAACCAGTCGGGACATGTATAAAACGAGGAGGGTTTAAAAAGATGTTAAAAAGACTTTTTTATAAAAAGAGTGGAAAAGCATTCGCAAAACAGTTATAATCTATATTGAACCAAAAAATTCATTATATATCAGGAGGGTAATGACATGAACAATTTGCCGGAAGTAAAAATCGGTATCGTGGCCGTGAGCCGCGATTGTTTCCCGGAGAGCCTGTCCGTGAACAGAAGGAAGGCTCTGATGGAGGCTTACACTGCAAAATATGGCACAGACAGCGTCTATGAGTGTCCCGTATGCATCGTTGAGAGCGAGATTCATATGGTGCAGGCTCTGGAGGATTTAAAGGCAAACGGCTGTAACGCCCTGTGCGTATATCTTGGAAACTTCGGCCCGGAGATTTCAGAGACTCTGCTGGCAAAGCATTTCGACGGCCCGGCCATGTACATAGCGGCTGCCGAGGAGAGCCAGAACGACCTGGTGGGCGGCCGCGGCGACGCTTACTGCGGTATGCTGAACGCCAGCTATAACCTGAAGCTGCGCAATGTGAAGGCATATATCCCGGAGAATCCCGTGGGTACCGCTGCAGAGTGTGCGGACAGGATCCATGAATTTATTCCCATTGCCAGGGCTATCGTTGGGCTGAACAATCTGAAGATTATTTCCTTCGGCCCCAGGCCGCTGAACTTCCTTGCCTGCAACGCTCCCATCAAGCAGCTTTTCAACCTGGGCGTGGAGATCGAGGAGAACTCCGAGCTTGATCTGTTCGAGGCTTTCAAGAAGCATGAGGGAGACGAGAGGATTCCTGCCAAGGTGAAGGAAATGGAAGAGGAGCTTGGCACGGGGAACAAGAAGCCTGAAATCCTGCCCAAGCTGGCTCAGTACGAACTGACTCTGCTCGACTGGGTGGAGGCTCATAAGGGCTATCGCAAGTACGTGGCTATTGCCGGAAAATGCTGGCCTGCATTCCAGACCCAGTTCGGTTTCGTTCCCTGTTATGTGAACAGCCGTCTCACCGGTATGGGCATTCCCGTATCCTGCGAGGTGGATATCTACGGCTGCCTGAGCGAGTTTATCGGCACCTGTGTCAGCGAGGATATCGTGACACTGCTGGATATCAACAATACCGTGCCGGATGACATGTATGAGGATGCCATAGGCGGAAAATACAGCTATACCCATAACGACACCTTCATGGGATTCCACTGCGGAAATACGAATACCAAGAAGCTGTCTTCCTGCAGCATGAAGTACCAGATGATTATGGCCAGGACCCTTCCCGAGGAAGTGACCCAGGGTACCCTGGAGGGAGATATCGTTCCCGGAGATATCACCTTCTATCGTCTCCAGTCCACAGCGGATAATAAGCTTCGCGCTTACATTGCCCAGGGCGAGGTGCTTCCCGTGGCAACCAAATCCTTTGGCGGTATCGGCGTGTTCGCTATCCCGGAGATGGGCAGATTCTACCGCCATGTACTGATCGAGAAGAATTATCCTCATCACGGCGCGGTGGCATTCGGGCATTTCGGAAAGGCTCTGTATGAGGTGTTCAAGTATATCGGCGTGCCGGTGGAAGATTTGAATTACAATCAGCCCAAGGGCGTGCTGTACCCTACGGAGAATCCGTTCGCATAAGCGGCTGGGACGGAATGCGCCCTTTACCCAAAGCTTACCTGGAACCTGTAAGTTTTGTTTATACAGTTGTTTTGGTATGCTGTAGTTACTTTGGTTTGCTATTTCCTTTAAGACACAGTGCCTCCACAGTGGATATGGTGGAAAGCCTGAAAGGAAACTGGGATTAACATTCCCCCATAAAAAGCCCCGAAGCGCATGGCTCGCTCGGGGCTTTTAGAAATTGTCGGAAACAGCTTAAAACCAGCATAAAAAGCTGTGGGAAGTGGATTTTACATCAATAAAAAATTTTCGGCAAATATCCCTGCTCAGGACTCCACATCGGAATCTGCCGCAACAGCAGACACTACGCTGGATATCACCGAGATGATTACCGCAATGATTATGATCAATAACCCGCCGCCTAACACAATAAACATAACCGAAATCCTCCTGTAAGCTCATGATAAACAGAGCAGCCGGTGCAGGAAAGCCATTTGACGATCATGCCGGCTCATCTACCCTGACTGGAAGCATCATTCTGCCCTGAACAGAGTCATTATAACATATTTATTGCCAAATCACAACCGACAAAAATAATTTTTTGGAGAATAGTGGTTGTATCGGCCGGCTGAAGGCGGAGATAGAGAACCATCCTGACGAGGTGGCGAAAGTATATGCCAGAAGGAAATCATGATGGTTCTTAAGGTCGGTACCCTGAAAGCGATCAGACATATGGATATCAGGCTTGAATGGAAGGACTGACAAAAAGAGTTGAAAAACTGGAGCAGAAAATAGCGTAAGCTGCTCAGTGTTGCGCATCTCCAAACAGATTCTCCCTGGTAATATTGTGCAGCCATTTTCCGCTCCGATAATGTCTGATAACCCAGGGCCATTTGACAAACTCGTCCGTACATAGCAGGAAATAAACCCACAGCACAGGCAGCTTCAGCGCAAAAGCCGCCAGAAAGCCAAGGGGGACTGCATAGCACCACATATCCACAGAATCACAGATAAAGCCGAAGCGGCTGTCTCCGCCTGCCCGGAATACACCGGCTATCAGAGTGGTATTTACTGCAGCACCCATGACATAGTAGGTGTTTATGAACAGCATATACTTCAGATAATGTATGGCTGCCTCTGTCAGAGCCGCATATTTCAGCACGAAAGGCGTGGCAGCCAGGACAATCAGGCCTCCGATGGCTCCGGTGATAACTGTAAGCTTCATCAGTTTTTTCGCGTCTTCCCGGGCATCTTCCAGGCGGTTTTCCCCGATGACATTTCCAAGAAGGATGCCGCCGGCACTGGCCATGCCGAAGCAGAGTATGGTTCCGAAATTGCGTACCACCACTACGAAGGAGTTGGCGGCTACCGCATCCGTTCCCATGTGCCCCATGATTACGGAATACATGGAGAATGCTACGCTCCAGGAGATGTCATTGCCCAGGGCAGGCAGGGAAAGGCGCACGAAATCGGAGAATAACACCTTGTTTTTGACAAATAAGTATCGGAAATTCAGTTTGATATCCCTGCTGAAAAAGGATACCGCAAAGCAGGCTCCCAGCTCAATCAGCCTGGACAGGGAGGTGGCGATAGCCACGCCTGCAGCCCCCAGCCTGGGCGCACCGAAAAGCCCGAAAATAAAGACGGCGTTCAGGATAATATTTAATGAAAAAGCGAGCACATTCATGGCAGTGCTGATCATTACCCTGCCAATGCTGCGCAGGACAGCCAGATACACTTCCGTGATACCCCAGCACAGATAGCTGACACTCATAAAGCGCAGGTAGGACGCGCCGATGGTGATGAGTTCCACGTCATTAGTGAAAATGCGCATCATTCCCTCCGGGACGAGCAGTGCCAGCCCGGCGAATACCAGAGAGAAGCACAGGGAAAAACGCAGGGCGATGCCCTCCACTGCCTGGATAGCCCGCATGTCCCCTTTTCCGTAATACTGGGCGCAGAGCATGGTGGCGCCGGTGCCCAGACCGTAGAATACCATGAAGAGCACGCTGGCGTATTGGGCTGCCAGGGACACTGCGGATATGGCGGACTGTCCCACATAATTCAGCATCACCACGTCCGCTGAGCTGACTGCGGCGCTCAGCAGGTTTTGGATGACGATAGGTACTACCAGTTTGAAAATCTGACGGTAGAAAGGGTCGTTTTTGAGTTTATTTTTCATTTGCATACTGGGTCCTCCTCAGGAATTGCTGATTTTACCACAGGTAAGGCAATGATAGCACAGGTGAAGGGGAAGTGCAACCTCAGTTATTTTTATTTTCCTCTGAAATTGTATAGTGATTTTCCGTCCCGGCTTTTGCTGTTGCCGGAAGGGCGTGAGGGGAGAGCGTGATTTCTGTGCAATTCCCGATTTTGCAAAATACAGACAAAATCTTTTGTGACTATTAAAATAGTCATTGACATTCACTGACTATTGTGATAGTATTACACCATGACTATTGCAATAGTCAAGAAACGAGGTATAGCTATGCCAACGAAATTATTTGATTCTGAACTGAAGGTTATGGAAGCATTATGGGAAGGAGGCGATTTGACCGCAGGCCAGCTGGCGAAGCTTCTGAAGGAGCAGACCGGATGGAACCGAAACACCACGTACACCGTCATCAAGAAGCTGATTGCAAAAGGGGCGGTTGAGCGCTTGGAACCGAACTTCACCTGCAGGGCTGCCATCACGAAAGAGCAGGTCCGGCAATGTGAGGCGGAGGGGTTGATTGACCGGCTGTTCGACGGTTCGGCGGAGCTGTTCCTGTCTGCTTATGCCAGCGGGAAAGGGCTGTCGTCCGAGGAAATTGACGGCCTGCGGCGGCTTGTGGAAAGGCTGAAATGAGGTAAACAATGAATATTTTGCAGATGAGCGTGCAGGCCGGATTGCTGACGGCAGTTGTTATCGCAATCCGTGCCGCTGCACTTTATAAGCTGCCCAGGACAAGTTTTCTGTTCCTGTGGGGCATTGTGCTGCTGAGAATGCTGATTCCTTTTTCCGTTTCGGCAAAGTGGAGCTTTTACAATATTTTCAGCGGTATTTCTATTGGCGCAGCCGGGGAAAGCGTTGATTTGGCGGGTGAAATGTCCGGCCTGTGGGATGATTTTGCGCATATTCGGCCGGAGGTGTCTGGCGGCCTGATGGAAGGCTCCGATGTTTCGCCTTTGGCTTTGCTTTGGCGCCGCTGTACTTTTGACGTTTCTCCCCTGGCTGTGCTGTGGGCTTGCGGGGCGGCTGCCCTGGCCATTTTTTTCGGAGCCATGCTGATACGGAGCCACCGGGTGCTGAGAGATGCCCGTCCGGTGGAGACAGAGCCGTTTATTGCCGGGTGGCTGGCGGCGCACAGGATGCTGAGGCCCCTTGAAATCCTGCGTTCCGCCCGGGCTGCCTCACCGCTGTCCATGGGAGTTCTGCGGCCCTGCATCATTCTGCCGGAGGAAGCGGATGTGAGCGACGAAAGGCTCAGGTATATTCTTGCACATGAGTATATCCATGTGCGCCGGTTTGACATGCTGTGGAAGCTGCTGGCTCTCTGCGGGGTGTGCATCCACTGGTTTAACCCCATGGCCTGGGTTATGCTGTTTCTGCTAAACCGTGACCTGGAACTGTCCTGCGATGAGATGGTATTGCGGTACACAGCGGGGGCGGACAGGGCAGAGTATGCCGGCTCGCTGCTGGACATGGCTGAACAAAACAGGTCATTTTTCCTGATTCACAATTATTTTGGAAAACTGATTTGGTGACAAGGCAGAAGAAATGTGGAAAAGGTGTAAAACCTGAGCGAACCGTGAAGGAGTTTACACCTTTTTCGTTGTACCAGGAGAATGCCGGAACGAATTGCAGCTTGAGCAGCCGAAAGTATGGAAATGTCTACAAATAACCGCTG
>DKVC01000220.1:1559-17669 GCA_002490995.1 Lachnospiraceae bacterium UBA7188 | reverse complement strand
TAAAGAAGTTGCAGCGGTTATTTTCCGACAGTTCCTATGGGAGTTACTCTGTGGAAAACGATTGGCTGAGATTCGGATTCATTCCGATTATATGGGAGGAAAGAAACATGATTTTAAGCGTCAGCCGCAGAAACGACATTCCGAATTATTATTCCGAATGGTTTTTAAACCGGATAAAAGAGGGCTATCTCTGCGTCCGTAATCCGATGAATGCCCGTCAGGTCAGCAAAATCCTGATAACGCCGGATTTGGTGGACTGTATCGTATTCTGGACGAAGAATCCCCGGCCAATGTTCTCCAGGCTGGAGGAACTGGAGCCGTATCCCTATTATTTTCAGTTCACTCTGACAGGCTATGCACAGGATATTGAGCGGAATATCCCCCATAAGAAGAACTGCATGATTCCCGTTTTCCGGGAATTATCGCGAAAAATCGGAAAAGAGAGAGTCATCTGGAGATATGACCCCATCCTTTTTACCGCTAAATACACACCGGAATATCATTTGCAGGCTTTCCGTCAAATCGCCGGGTCCCTTCAGGGCTACACGGTGAAATGTGTCATCAGTTTTCTGGATATGTATGACAAAATTCAAAAGAACATGGAATCACTGAACGTACGTTCCGTGACAGAAGACGAACTGGCTGCATTCGGAAAGCAGCTTGCCTCCATTGCCGGAAGCTGCGGCATGCAAATTGCGTCATGTGCCGAGACACTGGATTTGGCTGCCTGCGGCATTGCGCATAATTGCTGCATTGACAAAGAACTTATAGAGCAGATTACCGGATACCGGATTCATGCGGACAAGGATAAAAACCAGCGGAAAGAGTGCGGCTGCGTGGAAAGTGTTGAGGTTGGCACATACAACACATGCAGGAACGGCTGCCTGTACTGCTACGCAAATTACAGCAGGGAAAAAACGCTGCGCAACAGCCGGCTTTACGATGTGAATTCCCCGATTCTGTGCGGCAGGATAACGGAAGAAGACAGGGTAACGGAGAGGAAAGTAAAATCCCTGAGGGAACTGCAGGAAAATTTCTTCACATGATTTTTTCAATACAAAATTTATATTGAATTTAGTGTTCAAAAGCCGTGAGATGATGTATAATAAAAGAGAAAGTTGGTATTAAATGAGTAACTGATTATTGGGAACAGGTCTTATGAAATAATATCTTTAGTTTATTGTATTCACAAAAAGAGGAAAAGATTTGAATGATATAAATACGGTGAAACGAATTGAAAAAATATTTCCTGATTATTTTCAAAGATTCATACTGCCGGATGGGGCAAGGGAAGAATCCATAAAGGTATATAGGGCATGCAGAAGCGGAAAGTGTGATAAGAACTCTTTTTTACCTTCTTTTGAACAAAATGGTTGTGTTTTAAATCCTTTAGCTGATTCAGCGGATCCTGGACAATATTCTTTATCGACATTTGAGAAACCTACAGATGTGAAAAGGTTTGCGGGCGTTATGTCTGATATGAAAGTTCCGTACCAAATTGCGGTTGGAGAGACCAATCCCAGACATGGATTGGTACAAAGGACGAGAGAAAGGACAAAGAAAAGAACTTCGCATGTAGACTGGTGGCTTTATAGAGACGCATCGCCATATGATGAGTTTGAAATGATAGATAATTTTGAAGAGCATCTTCAAAATTATATTTAAAGAAAGAGATGAGAAGAAATGAAAGAATTTATTAAATTGGATGAGTATGGACAGCTTTATATAGACAAAATTCTTTTTGAGTCATATTTTCCTATAGTGTTCACTTGTGTGAATGACAGAAAGGATGTTTTCATAGTTGTATGTTGCCAAAATAATAAAAAAGGATATAAGTGGCTGCTTGGAAAAACGAATGGGAGAAGTGTAGTAAGAATGTTACGGAATGAGATAACTATTCGGCAGTTGCTATTAGAATATTCTTCAAGAAAAATATCTGTTGATTATGTTGAAAACAGATATGTAACAGCTTATAGTAACACGGACTGGGATGAGGGCAGCCAATATCTGCCGAAAGAAGATTCGTATATGTACGCAGAAGATGGAGAATTTGAAGAGGAGATTAAATATTTTTCATTGATTGACAAACATGTGCATTATAATGCGGAATACTATAAAAGTATTGCAAAAGCATTGGGAACAATAAGCAAAGAAATTGAGCCTTTTGCAGATGTACTGGTTGAATTTGCGTCGACGTTGGGAAATATCTTCATTCCAAGTGAAGTAGTCAGCACACTGAAAGTGTTTGGGGAATTGTGTACTAACATTGTGATAGATACAGATAGATATATGGATCAAGAAAAATATAAATTAGTATATAATAGCACGTTTAATGAACTATCAGAGGAATTAAGCATAAGAGTGGAATCAGGTGATAGTACTTATGCAGATGCGGCATGAAGGAGAAAGAATGGGTAATTATAATAGTATATTAAATTTGCAAAGATTGGTATTTGGCAGAATTGAATTTGATAGAAAAGGTTTTAAGAATACCGAAGAATTGAAATTTGAATTGCAGGTACAAATAGGATTAGATGAAAATGGCATATATAAAGTAACTCTTGTTTTGAATGGCACAAAACAAGATGAGTATAATGTTGTTATCAGTTTATCTGGTTTTTTTATAGTTGAAGGGCAAGTGGAAGATAAGACAGGGCAAGATTTAATAAAGAAAAATGCTGTGGCAATTTTGATGCCTTATCTCAGAAGTGAGCTTACATTGTTAACAGCACAACCAGATACTGACAGTGTGGTGCTTCCACCATTTAATATTAATAAGATATTCGGAAATTAAAAAGCGCATTCGGAATGTCAGATTAGAGTATAAATTTTATTTGCCACATGGCAATACCTGGACAGGTGAAAAAGGAGAGAACCGTGGAACTGAGAATAAAGGAACTGGAAGAAAATTATGTCACTGTAACCTGGGACGCGGCTGAGAATGCGGATTGTTACCGCATATACTGGGCAGACAAGGATACGCCGCAGATGTGTTACCGGCTGATGGCAGAGACGGCAGAGACGGAATATACGTTACATAAGGCAACCCATGTGCCTCATTATCTGAAAGCTGCAGCAGTGAAGGGAGGAGTGGAGCAGCAGGCAGGCCCGGTGCTGTCCACTCCTGTCAGGAAGGTATTCAGGGAGCAGCTGGAAAAGCTTGGCCGGGGTCTGGTGGCTGTCCCGGCGGCAGACGGCATCTTTCTCAGCTGGCGGATGTTCAGGGACGAGGTGTCCGGTTATTCCGAGACAGGGCTTACGGGGACGGATTATGCCGTCTACCGGGGAGAGGAGCGCATCGCCCTGGTGACGGACAGCACGAATTACCTGGACAGGGATGGGAAAACCACAGACAGATACCGTGTAGTTCCGGTCAGAGGGGGAGCGGAAGCCGATGCCGAAGAGACAGGGACAGCAGGAGCGGAAGCCGGTGCCGAAGAGCCAGGGACAGCAGGAGCGGAAGCCGATGCCGAAGAGCCAGGGACGGCAGGAGCGGAAGTCGGTGCCGAAGAGCCAGGGACGGCAGGAGCGGAAGCCGGTGCCGAAGAGCCAGGGACGGCAGGAGCGGAAGCCGGTGCCGGAGTGTCGGAGACAGTAGGAGCAAAAGAAAGCGCAGCAGAGTCAGCATCTTCGGAACCGGACGGCAGCGCATGTGTCTGGCAGCATCCCTACTGGGACATCCCTCTGCAGAAGCCCGAAGGCGGCGTCACCCCGGCCGGAGAGCCCTACGAATACCATGCCAACGACATGAGCGTAGGCGATGTGGACGGAGACGGGGAGTACGAATATATCGTGAAATGGGACCCCTCCAATTCCCACGACGTCTCCATCAAAGGCTATACCGGGAAATGCTATCTGGACTGTTACAAGCTGGACGGGCAGCTTTTATGGCGTCTGGATATGGGGGTAAATATCCGCGCAGGCGCCCATTACACCCAGTTTATGGTGTATGATTTCAATGGTGACGGAAAAGCGGAAATGGCGGTAAAGACGGCGCCGGGGACGAAGATGACCCGATATAAAGCCGACGGTACAATCCTGGAGGAGCGCTTTATCACCATGCCGGAAGATGATATCAGCGCCGGGGTGTCCCATGAGAGTAATTTCGTCTGTTCCGCCGAGGATTACCGGGAGCATATGGCGGAGACTTTCCTGCACTGGCAGGAGCATCCGGAGGTGGTAAAGGGACGGTGGCTCCAAACACTGGAGGAGTGCTTCGGGATAGAAAAGCGATACGGGTATCCGCTGAACCGTGAGGATGCATACGCCCTGACGGACTATTTTATAAAGGAATACGCGCCCTCCAGGAGTGAGAAGAATCATCTGGAGGCATTTGAGGGATTTATCTATGAGGGACCGGAGTATCTGACCATGTTTGCCGGTGACGGCAGAGAGCTGGAGACCATCCCCTTCAAAATGGGGCGTGTGGATGACGGCCTGATGTGGGGAGATTATGCCCTGAAGCGGATTGAACCCTGCAACAGGGTGGACAGGTTCCTGTCCGGGGTGGCATATCTGGACGGGGAGAGGCCTTATCTCATTATCTGCAGAGGCTATTATACCAGGACTACAATTGTGGCTTACGATTTCTTTGAAAATAAATTCCGGGAGACCTTTACCGTGGACAGCGGTTTTGTCCCCATGAGCAATCCTTTCCGGGACGATGCAATCCACGACATCTGCGGAGAGGACCCGGTATACGGGATTCTGGCAGGGCAGGGGAACCACAGCCTTGCCGCGGCCGATGTGGACGGAGACGGCTGTATGGAAATTATCTACGGCGCGGCTGTGATTGACCATGACGGCTCCCTGCTGTATTCCAGCTACGGAACCAGGCCTGACGGAGTCCGGGCGAAATTCGGCCATGGGGATGCCATGCATGTGGCGGACATTGACCCCGACAGGCCGGGGCTGGAGATTTTCAATGTGTTTGAGGGCGGCGCGGCGGTGCCCTATGGCTATGCTCTCCGGGATGCGGAGACGGGAGACCCCATATTCGGGGAGTATGCCACCGTTGACCTGGGCAGGTGCATGATCGGCAAGATTGATAAGGAGACCAGAGGCCTTCAGGTCTGGGTTAACGACGTGTATGACTGCAGGGGAAATAAATTGGACGTGCCCCTGCTTGGGACCAACCAGAGCATCCGCTGGGCGGGCGACCTGACCACCCAGATTCTGGACGGGGTGCAGTATATCGGCACCGTACAGCCGGGGATAATCAATGACAATATCCATGGCATCATGCTTACCCCCGAAGGCACCATGACCAACAACGGCACCAAGGGGAATCCCTGCCTGGTGGCGGATATCTTCGGGGATTTCCGGGAGGAGCTGCTGCTGCGCAAAGCGGACGATTCCGCCATCCGCATATACATGAACACGGAGATTACCCGGCACAAGCTGTTTACACTGATGCATGACACCCAGTACAGATGCGGTGTTGCATGGCAGAATAACTGCTATAACCAGCCCTGCTACACGAAGTTTTATTACGGCAGTGACATGGATTTCAAGTATGTGCTTCCGGAACTGGAGGGTTGTTTCCGATAGGACTATTTTGGGATAGACATTTCGGAGAGAGGCAGAACCGGGGGATTTGGCAGTAAGGATGAAAATTCCGGCTCCGCACTGGAGAAAAGCCGCGGAGCCGAAATCAGGAGAGAGTGGTTTGTGGAAGAAGATCAAGGAAGGGGTAGGAAAGCTGCCCTATAAATATGTTATATGCCTGTGCATTCTGGGCCTGATGGGTATCATGCTCATTGTTTTTGCCGCATATATTTACCTGGATTACCAGAGGCAGCGGCAGGAAATGGCCGGGCGGGAGGCGGAACATTCGGTTGAACGAATGACGGTTCAGATAGATGAAAGGCTGGATAATTTAAAGCAATATTACATATCCTTTGTGGATGGGGATGATTTCAAATGGCCGATAGAAAACAAGCTGAGATATTCTGATTATACTAAGAATAAAGCGGCACAGGATATCATGGCCGGCAAGAAGATTTTTATGGATTACATCAGCAACTATATTTTTGTAAATTTTGACACGGGATGGGTGATAGGCAGTATGGGAATGTTTCCCCTGTCCCAGGTAAATGACGGCGGAGTGCTCTATGACCTGTTTACGCGCAGCGAGGAGGCTCTGGACAAAAACTACTGGCTGTATAATGAATCACCGGTCATTGAGCGGGTTATGAATTTTCATTATAACGTAAACATAAAGAAAGAGGGAATCAGCCTGGTGATGCCTCTGTCCAACCTGATTACCAATCCGAATGCCGTATTTATTGTTAATATTAATATGAACACGTGGAAAAACTGGATTAACCAGATGCTTGGCAATTGTGAGGAGCTGGTGGTGCTCAGCCCGGAAGGAGAGCTGATTTATGCCACAGACAGCAGGCTTGTCAACAGCTGCAGGAAACAACAGAATGAGGGACTCACAGAACAAAAAAGCTGTAATGTGAAAATAGGGGGGGTATCAAACTACATGGTATCTTCCGGACAATCCGCTATTCTGAACTGGGAATACTACATTTATTATGACATGGAGCAGGGGCCGTTTGTGGGAGCCAGGTTGTCAGGCGTTATAGTGCTGTCCATACTGATTATTGTGATTACCTGCTTTTTCATGACTTCATATACGATTTACCGCCCGGTCGGCAGGCTTGTGCGGGGCGTGTCCGAGGAAGAACAGAAAATTCCCGGAAATGAGCTGGAGTTTCTGGCCAGCCGGTTTGCGGATATGAAAAATGACAGGCAGGCGCTGGAGAATGTGATGTACCAGCAGAAGGAGAAGCTGTTGGAATTGTTTGAACTGCGGCTGATTCGGGGAGAAGTGCGCTCTGAGGATGAATGGAGCGAGTATTTTGAAGGGCTGCAGCTGCGGCAGTGTAAATATTTTGCCTCTGCGGTGCTTGTGCTGAACCTGAGGGATGAAAGCGAGGCCCAGAGCAATGTAAATGAGGATGCCATCTGCTTAAAGCTGGTGGAGGAGTTGCCGGAAGAACTGAAAAGTCTGACCTGGATGCCCATTGTATACAATGCCTGTGCCATCTTCTGCCTGTTCGGCGAGGATGACGAAGCTTTTCTTCTGGAGCGGATTATGAAGTTTTACGACGGGATACAGATATTTGCGGAGGAACATTGCGGATATCGGACTTTAATGGGAGTCAGTGCTACGCATACCAGCAATCATCATATCCGGGCCGCTTACAGAGAAAGTGTCAGCGCGCTGACGATGGAGTGTCCGCAGCCGGTTTCTGAACATAAAACGGAGACGGAGGATAACGGAGTAGAACCGGGAAGGGAGGACTGCCGTTTCTTCCTTTCCAGTACTACCGTACGCAGCAATGCATACAATAATGTTTATGAAAAGGAAATTCAGAATTCCATAAAGGCCATGGATAAGGATCAGTGTTACAAGATCATAGATGAATTCTGCGCGAATCTGCGTGGGGAGGACTCCAATGACAAGGCCATGGTATACATCCTGCGGATGGTAAACGCTATTCTCCTGGCTGGAATTGACACCAGGGTTGACCTTGGCAGGTTGTATCCCAACGGACTGAAAAAGGTATACGATGAGATAACGGAAGTTATAGAGCCCGGAAGAGTCAGACGCCAGCTGAAATATATGCTGATAGACCCTGTTCTGGCAGCCAGGAATGAGCTTTTGGAGGACAGCTCCTATTCCATGATGCAGGAGATTGAGAACCAGATCAGGGAGAGTAACGGGAATGTTACCCTGTCCGAATGCGCAGATGCCCTTGGTGTACATCCTACTTATATATGGAAGATTCTCAAAATGGAAAAAGGGAAATCTTTCAGCGACTACCTGGAGGAATATAAACTGGAGGAGGCCATGCATCTGCTGTTACAGACAAACTTGTCAGTTGCGGAGATTGCAGTCAGATTAAACTATACCAATGCCCAGAATTTTATTCGTTTCTTCAGTAAGAGTACAGGAGTGACGCCGGGAAAGTTTCGAAAATTGTATTGAATTTGCGAAACGGAACTTTATGACAAGAGCGTCATTAAAAGAGGAACTGTCCATTACAAAATCGGGCAGCAAAATCATTTTATGTCATAATTGGCTATTATGCACAAAACAGCTATAAGGGCTTTAACTGCACTGAAAGAAGCCAGAATATTCCAGGACAGCTGGAGATGCCGATTTTAGAAGGGGTTTCAGAGAAAATAATCATTTTCTTTTTCTTGGTTTTATCAAAAAAGAAAATGATTATTTTTTTATTTTCTTTGAAAAAGAATGCAAAATGCACAAAAAAATTAGACTCAATGGCAAATCAAAGAAAGTGATTATAGACGTAATCAGCTTTATGCTATAAAATTGCACTATCGAGAGGCGCAAATAAGTCAGAAGAGAGACAAAATGCCGAAACTCGAAAACATGCAAAAGAATGTGTTGCATTCTTAAGAAAGGTGGATTGGTATGGCAAAAACAAAAATGAAGAAAGGGTATATCACGCTTCAGGATGGGCGGACCATGCGGGTACAGAAAATGAATACCATGCAGTACATGATCCAGCACAGATGGCTGTATTTTCTGTTGCTGCCGGGGGCGCTTTATTTTATCCTGTTCCGTTATGTGCCGATGGGGGGATTGATAATCGCATTTAAGGAATACAGTCCGTTCCTGGGGATGTGGGACAGTCCATGGTGCGGTTTCGACCAGTTTGTGAAGTTCTTTACCAATAATGATTTTTCCAGGCTATTGGTAAACACTTTGGGAATCAGTTTACTACAGCTGGTTTTGTATTTTCCGGCTCCGATTATTTTATCGCTGTTCTTAAATGAAGTAAGGCACAGCGGATATAAGAGGGTGGTGCAGACGCTGGTGTACATTCCTCACTTTGTGTCATGGGTTATCGTAGCCAGCCTTACATATCAGCTTTTTAATGTGACTGACGGTATCATTAATATTATTATCAGGTCGATTACCGGTTCTACTGTAGATATCCTTTCCAAGAGTTCTACGTTCTGGGGGTTGATCGTAGGGCAGGATATCTGGAGAGAGACTGGATACGGCACCATTGTATTCCTGGCGGCTCTTGCAGGTGTGGATCAGGAATTGTATGAGGCAGCCAGAGTGGACGGTGCAGGGCGCTGGAGACTGATGTGGCATATTACGCTGCCGGCGATCAGAGGCACTATCGTCATGATGTTCATTCTCCGTGTGGGCGGTATCCTGAATACAGGTTATGAGCAGATATTCCTGATGAGAAATGACCTGAATGTGGCGAGAGCAGAGGTATTTGATACCTATATTTATACCAGAGGTATCCGGCAGGGGCAGTATTCCTTCTCCGCAGCGGCAGGTATGTTTAAATCCGTAGTCGGTATGATACTGGTGCTGATTTCTGACCGCGTGGCCAAGGCCTGCGGCGAGAGCGGAATTTATTAGAAAGGGGGAAGGCATAATGGCTAAAGAGCATGTGGTAAAAGAAGGCGCCAAAGTGAAAAAGAGCACCGGCGACCGTATTGTGGATGTGATTATCTATGTGGTGCTGGGGCTGATCGCTTTGAGTACCGTGCTGCCTTTCCTGTATGTGGTAGCGGGTTCATTCGCAACAGAAAAAGAGCTGACAGAGAAGGCTTTCTTCATTATCCCTACAGAATGGTCTCTGAATGCATATCAGTATGCCATTCGTACGGCGAACATATTGAACGGCCTGAAGAATTCCATTTTCCTGACGATCCTGGGAACGGTTATGTGTATGCTTTTCTCTCTGAGTTTCGCATATCCTCTTTCGAAGATGCATTTCAGGGGCAGAAACTGGATCATGAACCTGGTCATCGTGACCATGCTGTTCTCCGGCGGTATGATTCCTTCCTATATGGTAATCACCGCATACGGTTTGTATGATACCTATTGGGCGTTGGTGCTGCCGGCGTTGATCAATCCGTTTAATATGATCATTATCAAGAAATTTTTCTCGGGACTGCCGGTGGAGCTGGACGAAGCTTCCTATATGGACGGCGCAAATGATATGCAGATTTTTACGAGAGTGGCGCTGCCGCTTTCCAAGCCCGTAATTGCTTCCATCTCTCTGTTTTACGGCGTGGGATTCTGGAATGATTACTTTAACGCGATGATCTATCTGCAGACACCTGAGAAATTTCCGATTCAGATCCAGCTGCGTTCCATCATATTGCTGTCGGCTTCCTTCTCGGATGCGGTGATGGATTTCTATGATATGAACGGTGCGCCGCCCGATAAGGCAGTAAAGATGGCATGTACCGTAATTGCTACGGTTCCCATCCTCTGCATCTATCCTTTTGTGCAGAAGTATTTTACAAAAGGCGTTATGGTAGGCGCGGTAAAAGGTTAGAATCTATTTCAGATGCTGGTTCCGGCGGCGGGAAGCTGCCGCCGTGATCATAAATTTTATTTAAGGAGGAAAGAAATGAAAAGAAAAAGTTTGAGCAAAGTATTGGCACTTGCCCTTGCGTCTGCCATGGCATTGGGTCTGGCAGCCTGCGGAAACGGGGACGGCGGGAACAGCTCCGCTCCGGCAAGCGATTCCGGAAACGAGAGCAGCTCCGAAACGGGAGGCTCCGATGCGGGTACCTCTTCTGAGGCAGGCGGGGAAGAAAGCAGTGAGGACGCAGGCGGCCAGCAGGCTTCCGGGGAGCGTCAGACCATATCCTTCAGTGTAATCGACCTGAATGCGGGCGCAAACAACATAGGCGACTACGCAGAGCAGATCATGAACCAGATTCAGGACTACACCAATGTAAACATTGAGCTGACCTGGGTGGCAAATGATGCTTTGAAGGACAAAAATGCTTTGTATCTGACAAATCCCAAGACCATGCCCCATATTATTTCCTGGGGAGGTACCATGGAAGGAAACGTGGTAGACGCAGCAAAGCAGGGCGCTTTTGTAAACCTGAACGATTACATCTGGGACAGTGAAAAGTATCCGAATCTGTCCGGTATGGACGAGAAGGTGGCAGCCAGCCTTACCGTGGACGGCAAGCTGATCGCGATTCCCCGTACCCGTGTGGTGGGACGTTATGGTATGAGCTATCGTACAGACTGGTTTGAGAAGCTGAAGGATGAGTATAACCTTACAGAGCCCAATACTCCCGAGGCAGTTTACGATATGCTGTATGCCTTTACCTATGGCGACCCTGACGGAAACGGCCAGGATGACACCATCGGTATGGAAATGACTTCCTACACCGGTCCTTTCGACATCATCCAGATCTGGTTTGGATGCGGAAACGGCTGGGCGGAAGTAGATGGACAGCTGGTACCTGTATGGATGCAGCCCGAGTACATGGAAGCCGCCGATTACATCAAGAAGATTTATGACGATGGTTTAATGCCCAAGGATTGGGTGAGCAGGCCTACCGACGACTGGTCCAACGGATGTAAGAAGGGTGAGAACGGCGTATTTATCGACGTGCTGGATTCCGGTAAGCGTATCTGGAAGTATTTCGAAGACGAAACGACCCGTGTAGCATCTGTGGTAAATCCTGACGAGGATGCTCACATGACCATGTATGGCGCAGTAAATGGACGTACCATGGCAACTGCAGGTTACAACGGATTCTTCACTCTGTCCGCTACCACACTGGACACGCCCGAGAAGATCGAAGCGGCCCTGACATTGCTGGATAAGCTCAATGATCCCGAGATGCTGACCATAACCCAGTACGGACTTGAAGGCATCAACTATCAGATGGAGGACGGCCTGCTGGTTCAGCTGGACAATACGGAAGAGATGAAAGCCCTGGCCCAGAACTACAAGGGACTGAATCAGATGCTGGCATTCCTGCCTACCACTGAGGCATGTACCGAAAAGGTTCCCAGAAAGATTGACAAGTATGATGAAGCCCAGAATGAGGCTTATGAGAAGGCTCTGCAATATGCAATTATTAATCCTGCTTTGCCTTACACGGTAAATTCTCCTGCGTATTCCGCAAACGGAAAGACACTGGACGATGAAGCGGCAGCGGCTAGGAGCCAGTATATCTGCGGCGAGATTACCAAAGAGCAGTTCCAGGAAGTGCTCGACGGCATCCGTACACGCGGCTATGATGATATCATTGCCGAGGTGAATGAGCAGTACAAGGCGAATCAGTAAAAAAATTTCGCCTGGCGAATCAGTAAAAAAAATTCGCCTGGCGAATCAGTAAAGAAATATAGCAAATAACCTGGTGGGTGTTTTAACGCCATAAAAAGAGAATCCCCGAAGCGTGTTGAATCACGATTCGGGGATTCGTTCTTTGTTTCCATGGACTCGTCATTACCTTTTGACGAATGAAATAATAGCATATGATTTTAAGCTTCGTAATGTCCTTTGCAGGATAAGATTTCCAGTATACCGTTACTGTTGTTTTTCCGGGAAATAATGACGGGATCGCCATTAAAAGCACTGTCAGGGTAATCTTTCAGCTTCGCCTTTAAAGCAATGGGTTTAGCAGCAATCATGATGGGCACCTCTTTCCAAATTCAATAAATGATGCATGCAGTGTCGCTCTGGGGATTGATTTTAGGTTAAATATATTCAAAGTATTCTCCTGTGTCAATGAAAATACATAAGGTATCAATAATTTCTATTGCCAGAGGGCATACTGGTGCGTATGAAGAGTAGAAAATTGTCCCGTGAATTTGATTATTATGTCCTGCTGTTTTTTTCCATTGCCTTTATAGGATGGATATGGGAAGTGCTTTTATTTCTGTGCACGGAGCATGCCTTTATCAACAGGGGCGTGTACAGAGGGCCGTATCTTCCCATTTATGGTGTGGGAGGGATTCTTCTGGTTTTTGCGTTCCGGCGTCTCCGTGGGAAGCCGCTGCTGGTATTCTTGCTGTCGGCGGGAGCCTGCTCTGTGCTGGAGTACTTCACCAGCTGGTTCCTGGAGCAGCTCTGGGATGTCCGCTGGTGGGACTACAGCGGACACTTTATGAACCTGAACGGCAGAATCTGCCTGGCGGGCGCGGCGGTTTTCGGCCTGGGCGGGACGGCGCTGATTTGTCTGCTTCTGCCGCTTTATGACAGGCTGTACCAAAGGATTTCCCGGAGGTGGCGAATCGCGCTGTGCCTGCTGCTTTTGCTGCTGTTTATCGCGGATGCCACTTACTGCGCCGTTCGGCCTAATACAGGGCGGGGAATTTCATGGGAGTGATCAGCCTGGTGCTGACAGCATTTGGTCTCGGATATGCTCGGAAGCTTCTGTGGGGCATCTGTTCCTGGCAGATGTCATTCTCTGTTTGTAGGATAGCACAGGCAGTCAGGAAATTTGCGGATTTTTTCATCTATCCGCCACTGCTTTGCCGGGAGAATGACAGCCCGTTCTCCTATGATTTCCTTCACAATGCGCAGTTCCACCTGCTGCCTGTGCTTCAGGTGGGAGATCAGATCGTCAAATCCCTTATATCCGTGCGCTTTTCCGTAAGGAGAGTTTATCAGGTACTGCAGCATCAGAGGATACCATTGCTGGTTCCCATGGCTGTCAGCGCGTTCCTTTTGGATGATCCTTATGCCTTCCGCAATGTTTTCATTATACAGGTAAAGCAGCAGAAAGCGTTCCTTTTGCACCGTGGCGTAAAGCCGGCGGTAGAAATCCAGAATCTCTTCGTCCTGCAGGCAGTGGAACAATATCATATCTTCCGTAATATTCTGCAGAAAGGCGCACTCGGACAGATATCCGGTTCCGGAGAAGCGGCGGTATCTGGAGAGGATGATTTCTTCCATCTCCGCCAGGGGCTTTCTGCCATTGTAGATTTCGTACTGTTCCAGATCTTTATGAAAGCCCGGAATGTCCGTAAGGATTCTGGTGTAAGTGATGATGTAATGCTCTCCTTCCCGAAAGGTATTTTCCTGAATTTCCTTTCGGAGGGCGCTGTAACGTTCCAGCACCTCACTGTATTCCGCCTCAGTCATCCAGGTGCACCAGGCCAGCTCCAGCGGGGAATAATCCCCTTCCCGGCAGACGTGCAGCCCGGGGCAGCTTTGGGCGATGGCCTGCAGCAGCGTGGATTTTCCCATGCCCTGAATTCCTTCTATGAATATATTTTCGCATGCTTCTTTTAAGGCAACTGTCATTTTTGTCTCCTTGTTTGTATGTGTAAGAGCTTTTTGGTCGTTCTTTTGTCCCGCATCGCGGAAGCGTTCATTTGGTATACATTAAAGAACTGCCGTAAATAACCGGTATACTTTTCTATAACACAACGGTTTTTGTGGCAATCTGCTCACGGAACCTGGTGTCGTGCTCCACGAACAGCATGGTGGGGCGGTATTCCAGCAGCAGTTTTTCAAGCTGCATCCGTGAGAAGACATCAATGTAGTTCAATGGTTCATCCCACAGATAGAGATGGGCCGGCGTCAACAGGCTGGCGGCCAGAAGCACTTTCTTTTTCTGCCCTTCCGAGTAGTCCTCCATATTTTTGGAAAACTGTACCCGCTCCAGGTCGAGCTGCCTCAAGATGGCAAAAAATAAGCTTTCATCCAGACCATGAACCTCGCAGAAGGCGGAAAGGCTGCCGGTGAGATGGGAGGTATCCTGGTTGACATAGGAAATGACCAGGTTGGAAGCGGTTTCGAAGGTTCCGCTTTCGACTACGGGCATGATTGTCTCCGAAACCCCCGCTTTCTGCAGAAGCATTTTCAGCAGCGTGGACTTGCCGCAGCCGTTTTTGCCGTGCAGGGCGATGCGCTCTCCCTTTTCAATGGAAAAAGTCAGGTTCGTGAATAAAGGTTTTTCCGCATCCCTGTATTGAAGGGTGTAGCCCCGGAGGTTTACAAGGGTTTGTTTATAATGCTCCAGGGGCATGAGTTTCAGATCCACAGGCCGTTCCAGGTCGGAGAGAAGCCCTTCCTTTTCCTCGATTTCACGGCTGATCCGATTCTGCATCTGCTTTACACGGCTCTGCATTTTCTTGGTCTTGGCGCCGATATAGGGCCTGGTGCCGTTGCCCCGGTCGTGCTCGGCTATTGGGTCATAGCCGATTTTTGAATTTTCATTTTTCATGGCCCATCGGTTTACCTGAGCGGAAGCCTGCTTTAATCTTCCGATTTCCTTCAGGTGCTTTTCGTTTTCGGCCTGCTCGAACTGATCCCGGCGTTTCTTATTCTCCCACCAGGAGGAAAAATTCCCGCTCTGTACCTCGATGCTCTGCCGGTTCAGGACCAGGACATGGTCAATGCAGGCGTCCAGAAGATCCCTGTCGTGGGAGACCAGGAGAAAGCCGCTCTTGGAGGTCAGGTATTGTTTCACGGTTTCCCTGGAATCCTGATCCAGGTGGTTCGTGGGCTCGTCGATGAGCAGGAAATCGTTTTCGCCGGAAAACAGGACTGCCAGCATGATTTTCGTCTGTTCTCCCGGGCTCAGGGTTATAAACGGCCTGTATAGAATCTCTGCGGTTTCCTGCAGCTGGTCAAGCTCGCAGATAACCTGCCAGGCTTCACAGCCGGGTTTCAGCTCATCCAGAAAATTAGCCGCCGGTGACTGCCGCTGGGGCTCTGTTATCCGGTATGGAAAGTAGTCAAATACGGTGGAGGCGCTGATGGTGCCCTCATAGGAGTATTTTCCCAACAGCAGGTTCAGGAAGGTGGTCTTTCCCCTGCCGTTCCTGCCGATAAAACCAAGCTTCCAGCTGGTGTCAATGGAGAATGATACATTTTCGAAGATATTGTCGAAGCTGCCTTCGTAGCAGAAGGTCAGGTTGGTAACGTTAATTTGTGACATATGCAGTATTCCTTATTCCAGTTCCGCAGGTGTCTGTCTGGAACCCACCCCGGCAGTGCTTGAAAAAGCACTGGTGTTCCAACCAGGCGCCTGCTGTTTCCAGTTACGCAATGCTGCCAAAGCGGTTCGATTTTTCCATAACTTCAAAGATGGGGATACTGCCGGATTTCCGCACACAAAAAGAGAGGTTATGGGGACATAATCCACTTTTGGTAGCATAATAAAACGGTACATACTTTTACAGTACCATCTTAACTACATGCAATCAAAAGTCGATTATTTCCGCATTTTTTCACCTCTCCCTTGTTTTAGACAGGTTTATTCTAACACAGGCTTCCATCGGTGTCAACCGGGGAATTTTATTTTATACTTAGGAATTGTCGGAAA
>DKVC01000220.1:0-1158 GCA_002490995.1 Lachnospiraceae bacterium UBA7188 | reverse complement strand
GTTATTTGTAGACACTTCCTTACACCCATAAACATTTGATTTCCTGTTTGTTTTAAAGTTTGGAGACATATTTACTGCGCTCATCTGATGGAACCTTTATGGCGTCCATTGCCTGTTCTGCAGTCCATTTCATGGTATCCATTAAATTTCTGACAGAGGACAGTATGGCATGGTCAATCCCCTTGGCCACACCTTTTTCCATGCCTTTTTCCATGCCTTTTTCCATACCTTTTTCCATGCCTTTTTCCATACCTTTTTCCATACCCTTTTCCATGCCTTTTTCCTCGGCTTCTGCCAGGGCATCCGCAATTTCATCTTTCATCAATTTTCTTAACGCATCACACATACCGGAATCCCTCCTGATTTGATTATACACATTTTCATTTGCAAAGATACTTACCTGAAGCACGGCATCCACATTGTGCCTGTCAGCCGGTTCCGTCAACTGTATCGATTTCATAAGGAACGTCCTGATATCTTCCGTATCCGCATTCCAGGACAGAATCCGGAGGCTGCTGTGGCTTGCCCGACTTAAACGCCCGGTCACTACGATTTGGGTATCGAAAAGTTCGTTCCCAACATAGTATATTCCGGGAAAACGTTCCTCCAGAGTCCGGCCTGACTTTTTCAGGGCGCCAAAGAGTTCTCTGGGGTAAGAATCACGGAAAACCGAAACTGTCAGCTCTTCGGCCGGTATCTGGTTTACCGTATCGCCCAGACCCTTATACAGGCAGGCATATCCAAGTGTCTTGTAATAATCATCAATGGAGAGCCCGTCTGCCGGACTTTTGTATTCCACTACATTGTATTTTTTGAAGATACGCCCTATTTCATTTTCTATCTCTACATCGGCAAGCTTTTTGATGATCAGCAGATCCATCTGGAGCGGCATTTTGCTCAGGTTTATCTCCCGCTGAAATTCCAGCGAGCCCTTGTTGGAGATCAGCTCCAGTTCTGCTGCGCCGTAAAAGCCCGGATGCCATTGTATCTCGGTTTTTTCCAGATTGTCACCCACCTGCGTCACCTCCGATTTCGCATGGTATGTCCGTCCTGCATTGTCTCCGAAAATCTTCCTGGCAGTTTTGCAGGTGGGACAGCCTCAAAGAATAATTTATACCCACTAACGCAATTAAATGCCGTCTGCACAGTATAACGAGT
>DKVC01000188.1:5434-6826 GCA_002490995.1 Lachnospiraceae bacterium UBA7188 | reverse complement strand
TTTGCTGCAATTTTTCTTGTATTTCCGGGTTTTTGCCTCAAGAAGTTGCAGCGGTTATTTTCCGACAATTCCTAAGTATAAATCAGGAGGAAAAATGATAAAATTTCATCTGTACTATGACAAGGATAAGGAGACGGCTTTTATAAATGAGATGTCTCAAAAAGGCTATGCCATGACCGGATTTTTTGCGGGCTTCTACCATTTTGACCGCTGCCAGCCCGGGGAATATATCTATCAGATCGATATCACCGAGGGATTGTTCCGGGTCAGTAATGATTACAGGGAATTCATGCGGGATATGGATGTGGAGATTGTGTGCCTGTGGGGTCCATGGGTGATATTGCGTAAGAAAGCTGTCGAAGGACCGTTTGAGCTCTACACGGATGTGGAATCCAACATTGAGCATTACGCCCGTATAAAGCGGATGCTGAAGGTGGGCGCTGTTCTGGAAATTATATGCCTGTTTATGGAGATTTACGGTGCCGTGAATGGGACATCCATAGGGTGGGCATTTGCTTTTATTCTTGGAGCCATACTGGTGGCAATTCTGAAGGAACTGATGCGCGTCAACGCGATCCTGACGGAGCTGAAGGGCAGAATCGGAAGCGACAGGGAAGAAATACAGTCGGGACGGACGAGAAGGATATCAGGTTACTTGGGAGTAGGGCTGTTTCTGAACGGTGTGGTGCTGATGCTTCCGGAGATCAATGCGGATGGTCAGGCCGCATTTTGGCTTGGATTTCTGAAAGGATTATTACAGGTGATGGCGGTCCTTTTCATGATGGTGGGCATTATCTTCACATGGTGGCGGCGGGGGTGAGGAAGTGTCCGCATAGTGTTGCAGCGGTTATTCGGCAATTTTTAAGGAACTGCCGGGAAAAACAGCATATAGTTTCCCGGCAGTTCCTGTTTGAATCAGACACTTCCGAAACAGGAGTGCCGGTGCAGGAAAAACAGTGCAGGCAATATCAGGAAAGCAGCTGTATCAAAGCGCGGTATGCAACATGGAAGGCCCTTTCCGTATCGTTTTCGGCTCTTACGGCGGCATCCTTCTCCAGGCTGTTCAGGCCGCTGAAGTTGGCCAGGTGCGGCTCCAGGCTTAAAGTACCCTCATAGCCGGACTGATCCAGAAGTGTGAAAATCTCGGAGAGTTTTCCGTCCCCCTGTCCGGCGGGAACGATTTCCCTGGTCTCCCGGATGGCATCTTTTACATGCACGTAGGCAATATAAGGCTTCAGCATATGATAAGCCTCCAGTGTATCCTGGCCGCATTCGATAAAATTGGCGAAATCGAAGGTACAGCGGAAAGTCTCACCGGCAAACTGCTTCATCAGGTCAAGGCAGCGTGGCGCGGTATCGCCGTAGATAGCCTTTTCATTTTCGTGAAGAAGG
>DKVC01000188.1:0-5108 GCA_002490995.1 Lachnospiraceae bacterium UBA7188 | reverse complement strand
TCGCGGCAGCTTTCGGGAGTCCTGTTTTCAGGGAGGTAGAAGCTGAACATTCTGATGCAGGGCGTCTCAAAAATATCGGCAAGATGTTCGACTGCGGTCAACATTTTCATATGGGACTGGAAATCATCTTCCAGGCCGATTTTGCCTATGGGAGAGCCGATGGCGGATACTCGGATACCTGCCGCGTCCAGTTTCTGCTTAACGGTGCGGGCATATTCCGGTGTAAATGCCGATACATTGATTCCGTCGGCACTGCGCAGCTCGATGTACCTGATGCCGAGTTCCTGTAACACTTCAATCTGCCGGTCTAAGGAAGCTGCTATTTCATCGGCAAAACAGCTGATGGGAGAACATGTCAGTCTTTTTCTTGTTTCACTCATAATAATCTCCATTTTGCCGCCATGGGAGGCGGTACATTATATTTGTCAGGTTTCAGGTACCTGAGTAACGGAACGTGTTATCCCCCATTCTCCTCAGGTGATATCGCCTGCATTTCCGTCCAACCGGATTACCTGTCCGGTTCTGGCGGACTCGTAGGCGCCAAGCATCAGCCGGATGCTGGGAGCCATGGCGGACAGGTTCAGCGGAAATTCCTCACCGGTCTGCAGGGCGCGGTAAAAATCAAAGATGCAGTCCCGGTGTCCTGTGCCCCAGTAGCTTTTTCCAAGGGCTTCCCTGTGTTCCAGCACCGGTTTTTCCTGGCGGCCATCCGGATAGAAGAGGGTAAGCTCCAGGTCTTCGATTCGTATTTTCATATGTTCACATACAATTTCAACCAGGGGCGGCACATCATCGCAGAAGGCAGTGGTGGCATAGAAGGAGGCGTTCACATCTCCTTTGAATTGAATATATGCCTCCATGGTATCTTCCACCTCAATAATATTTTTCAAATGATGATTCGCGATGGAAGCCTCCACAGCCAGCGGCTGTCCCAGCAGATACTGGAGCAAATCCAGAGTGTGGACTGCCTGGTTGATCAGGGCGCCGCCGCCTTCGGTAGACAGCCTGCCGCGCCAGGAACTGTCCGTATAATAAGCGGAGTTCCTGTGCCAGGTTACGATGCCGCGGGCGCCCAGAACCTTCCCTGCTCTGCCGGAAGCGAGAATGTCACGGGCTTCCCGGATGCTGGGATTGTAGCGGTTCTGATAGCACAGGCCAAGCCTGGCATCGGAATTTCTGACTGCATTCTCCAGGCTGTGAAGCTGCTCACGGGAGATGACAGGAGGTTTTTCCATAAATACATGGATTCCCTGTGCCAGAGCATATTCCGCCATGGGGACATGCAGGTAATGGGGGGTACAGATATGGAGGACATCCGGCTTTTCCTGACGGAGCATATCCTCCAGGGAAGTGTAGGCATTGGTATGCCAGGTTTCGGCATAGGCTTCTGCCTTCTGTGCATCTATGTCTGCTGCCCCCACAAGGGTAGTGTCAATCCAGTTTGTCAGAACCCGGCCGTGAAGCTGCGCAATGCTTCCACAGCCGGCAATTGCGGATTTCATATTGCATCCTCCTATTTCAGTTACGCGTCTGCCCCTCCCGGCACCCAGCCATCAGAAGAGAATTCCCGGCCGCAAAGGAATGCGTCCGTAAATTCTCCGGGGTACGGGACGGAGCAGCTGCTGTTTAAGAAAATGGTATTAATTATTTCCCTGCAGTTCCTAAGGCTTCGAGGCCTGGCTGCCGTAGCTGCCAGAAGTGTCAAAGGTGACTTCCTGGACGGCATCCTTTTTCACGGAGGAAGCGCGCAGCGCATTCAGCTTTTCCAGGAACAAATCTTCGTCCACAGGAAGCTCCACCGTTTTCTCCAGCCAGGAGGACAGATGCATGGCATTGGACAGTTCCAGTCCGTGGATACCTTCCGTGCCGTTTGCCACAAGCGGCTCTCCCCGGAGAATGGCGCCTGCAAAGGCATTCAGTACGCCTACATGCTGCGGATTCGAGCCGTCCAGGATGACTTCCTTTTCGTGGCAGGGCGGCTTCTGGAAGCCTTCCGTAGTCTGGAAACAGTATTCCCGTTCGCTGATTTCCAGTTCGTACAATGTCAGCTTATTGTTTTCGGCTACCAGCTTCGCTTTATCCAGCGTGATCTCCAGACGGTTGGTGCCGGGGGCGTCAGCGGTGGTGGTGACAAATACGCCTGTAGCCCCGTTCGGGAATTCCAGGTATGCAGTCACATCATCCTCCACCTCGATATTATGCCATTTTCCGTTGTGGCAGAAGGCGCGCACACGGGAGGGCATGCCGCAGATCCACTGCAGCAGATCCAGATTATGGGGGCACTGGTTCAGAAGGACACCGCCGCCTTCGCCGTCCCAGGTGGCCCGCCAGCCTCCGGAGTTGTAATAAGCCTGGCTGCGGTACCAGTCCGTAATCAGCCAGCTCATGCGCTTCATCTCTCCATACTGTTTGCTCTGAACTATTTGATGCATCCTGCGGTATATGCAGTTGGTGCGCTGGTTGAACATCATGCCGAAGACAAGCCCTGATTTTTCGGCTGCTTCGTTCATTTCGCGTACCTGTTTCGTATAGACGCCTGCAGGCTTTTCGCACATGACATGCATTCCGTGCTCCATTGCCAGCATTGCCAGGCGTGGATGATCATAATGGGGAGTGGCAATCAGTACGGCATCGCACAGACCGGAGGCAATCAGGCTGTCCCCGTCATTGAAGATTGTGACATTGCCGGGAAGCGCTGTTTTTGCCCATTCACGCCTGCTCTCCCGGAGGTCTGCCACGGCAGTCAAAGCAATTTCGGGAGTGAGGCCTTCCAGAATATTGCCGCAGTGGCCGCTTCCCATATTTCCGATACCGATGATGCCCAGTTTCACTTGTTCCATAATTGGCTCCTTTCAATATCCTGCATTCTTCAGGTTCCGATAACTGGTCTCCAGGCAGTCAAAGGGGCTTCCCTGGCAGATGTCCTGCTCCACCAGCAGGTATTCGCAGTTGGTGTCCTCCAGCGCTTTCAGGATGCCGGGGAAATTCAGATTGCCTTCCATGACAGGGGCCATGAAAGAGGTCATCCCCTTTACCTGCATATCCTTCAGATGTACACAGGGAATCCTGTCCTTCAGCAGATGAATCCACTGGCATACGTCTGCGCCTGCGGCAGCAACCCAGTAGGTATCCAGAGTGATGCCCAGCTCATCCGGCCCGAAGCCCTCCAGCAGATATTCCATAATCCGCTTGTGTGGAGCTGCGTTCGGAAGCTGTTCGGCTTCAAAGGCTTCGAACTCCAGGTTGTGATTGTGGTACATAAGCAGCTTGCCTGCGGCAGCGATTTCTTTTGCAGGCTCTTTGAAATCCTGCATGAAGCGGTGGAGCCATTCCTTTGTGCGGTATTTTTCCGGCATACAGCCCAGGCCGATGTACTTGCAGCCCAGGATGTCGTGCTCCCGGATCAGAGCCTTTGTGTCGTTGAGAATACGGTCGGGACTGCTGTGGGTCAGGACGATTTCCACGCCCTCCCTGTCGCAGATTTCCCGGACAGTCTCCGGGCGGATATTGCCGATGGCCGAAATCTGGACGGTTTTGTAGCCGATTTTTGCAATTTTTGAGATGGTCAGGGCAAAATCGGATTCCGTCTGCGTGTAAGCCCTGACGGTGTATAACTGTGCGCCTGTTTTCATGATGCACCTCCTGATGATAATTTTGCATGCCGCTTCTCAGCGCTCTGCTGCAGAACGCAGAAGATTTCCGGCTGTTTATTGCATACGCCTGCTTTGGATTACAGGGTTGATGAAGCGGTTTCTGTAATTCGCAGGCGCTTTCTTACTATGATTCCTACTAAACATACTATATTTCATAACGGACAAAAAAACCATTGCAAGGAACAAATAAAACATTGCAAATATAGCGGTGGTATTATAAAATAATAGGGTACTGTAGAAAATGCTTCGAGATTCATGTATGCGATAATCTATATTCATTTGTTATACATATGGCGTAAATACATAACGAATAGCACTTTTGAGATACAGGACAAACCACCGGCATACCTGATAGAAGCAATGCGTTTCATCTGAAGACTGAATGTGCTCACGAGTATTTGCGGCATGAAACAGTTTCCGTATCAGAAAAAGAGCAGGGGGGCAGGCATATATGAATCCGGCTGCATGCATCCACACAGAAAAAATATCATTCGGTTACTCCGCATCCCGGGAGGTAACAGAACAATATGCCCTGCACTGCCATAATTTTTATGAAATATACTACTTTATTGAAGGGGATGTGGACTATCTGGTGGAGGGGCAGCACTACAAGCCGACTGCCAACAGCCTGCTGCTCCTTTCTCCCCACGCTTTCCATGGAGTCAGGATTAACAGTGCGCTTCCCTATAAGAGATACTCTCTGCATTTTCATCCGGAACTGCTGAGCCAGGAGAGGCGGGCATTTCTGCTGCGCCCCTTCCCTCAGTCAGGACGGGCGGAAGAGAGGCCGATATACTTTGAGCATGGGGAAAAGTACCGGCTTCCGGTTTTTCTGAAAAGCCTGGAGGAGTGCGGGCTGATGCCGGAGCCTTTCCGGGAACAGCTGCTGCCAATCCGTCTGGAGGCGCTTCTGTCTGAGATTGCAGCCATGAGTATTGCCGCCGCTCCCGATGTGAAGGACAGGTTGGAAAATACGGTGACGGATATTCTGTTTTATATGAACAAACATTTGAGCGAGCCGTTAACACTGGATGATATTTCGGAGCATTTCTACATCAGCAAACATCATCTGAACAAGGTTTTCCGCAGGGCCACCGGCACTACGGTGATGGATTATCTGCTGCGGAAGCGTGTGGTTCATGCGCAGCTGCTGCTGAATAACGGATGCCATGCCAAGGATGCGGCTTTCAGCAGCGGCTTTGGGGATTATTCGTCTTTTTACAGAGCCTATGTGAAGACCCTGGGGCACACCCCGGGAAAGGACAGAGGCACATTCCTTGCAGTGTCGGAGCAGATGCGGCAGGAGACGGTCGTTGTGCATGTCCAGGAAGACGGGCTTTGATAACCGTCTAACCGTCAGATAATAAGGAAGTGTCTACAAATAACCGCTACAAGTTTGCAGCAATTTTTATTGTATTTCCAGGCTTTTCTCTAAACATATTACAGGAACCGCTT
>DKVC01000170.1:12924-17881 GCA_002490995.1 Lachnospiraceae bacterium UBA7188 | reverse complement strand
CCTAAAAAGCCTTAAAGGTGTGTAATATTGCGAAGGAGCTGTCTGAGGATGAACAGCTTTATCTGTTGGATACCGTCAAGGCATTAAAGCAGCGATTAAAACGTGACAAAAACGGAGAATTTTAGCACATTTATCTGTACAATTCAATAGTAAATGAACTATATAGACAGGTTACCCAAAATATGAATTATTACGAAATTGGCTAATGTATTTGAAAATTCCGCAAAACGTGCAGTCTTCCCCAGGCTGCCAAAACCGCAATGAGACAGGAAATTACAGCGATTCTGGATTCCTGCTCTACCCACGACATGTATATCCTGACTGATATCATCCAGGCCGTGAAAACATCCTTAGACAAGTACAGTGAATGAATTTCTAAAGTAGGCGTATTACATCTCTACGGATTCTGATTGAAGATAATTGTAGACATAATACAAAAGCACCTAGCAAAAACTAAGTGCTTCCGGGTAATCGATGATACAGCTCACTATATAAAATAGTGGAAAATTGATGTTTTTACGTCTCTATATCTCCAGTATACACATTTATTATATGTATGTCAAGAAGAAAAGATACCATTTATTTGCTTTCAGTATTATTTTGTTGATTTTTAGGTAATGGTGTAAGTAAATACTCACGCCTTACTTGATAGTCAATAGCTTTCCAGTCCTTTTCAGTAATTGAAACAATCAAGCCATTTTTACGCATTGGTTTATCAATGCGTAAAATATCTATTACGCGCAATTGCTCAACTAAAACAGTTGAATTCTGCTTTTCTAAGTCAACATGATATTGCTTACCATCATTTAAACGTTGTGTTGTAAGTGGCAATACTGTTACAGTTGGCGAATTTGGATAGGTTCTTGTAATTAATACTGGACGGTGTTTCCCTTCTTCCGATCCTATGTTACAACCCATGTAAGCCCAATATATACAATTTGGTATGATAGGGAAAGTCCTGGACTGCGGATTGAATTTAAGCTCTGACTTTGTCTTTGTCCAGTCCATAAACATTTCCAAATCGTCATAAGGTATATTTTTCAATGAATCACCTTCTTTCAAATAAGATACATCCCATTATATACCAATAAACGACAAACTTCTATCAGAACATATATTCTCAATCAAATTATAATGACCGTTACCCCTATATGAATTATTCCAACGTTGGCCAACATATCCGAAAATCAGTCTCTTGACATTTGCCTAAACCCCCGCCCCAACCGTAATATCCACTTCCAGCTGCCTGCGCAGGGCTTCCACGCTCTCAAATTTCCGCTCCGGCCTGTGGAAGGAATGCAGGTATACCTCCGCCTGCTGCCCGTAAATATCCCCGTCAAAATCATAGAGATAAGACTCCACTCCCATGACCTTCCCGTCGGCAACCGTAGGTTTATACCCCACATTGGTGATAGCGCGATAGTTCTTCCCACCTGTACTTACCGTGGAAAAATAGACCCCGTTGGGCGGAAGCAGCTTATTCTTCTCCGGCAGTATATTGATTGTCGGAAAACCGATTTTTCTGCCGATATGGTTTCCGCTGACCACCTCTCCTGCGATGAGATAAGGCATCCCCAGCAGCCTGCATGCTTCCTCCATCTCCCCTTTCTCCACCTTCTCCCGCACAAGAGTGGAGCTGACTTCCTCTCCGTTCAGGCAGACCTTCTCTATGGTCTTGAACCCAAACCCCAGCTCCGGACTCATTTTCCGCAAAAGCTCCGCATTTCCCGCCCCCTTTGCGCCGAAGGACAGATCCGTCCCCGCTGCCACAAAACGCGCGTTCATCTGTCCTGCCAGAATATCCCTTGCAAAGCTTTCCGGCGGCGTAGCGGCGGTTTCTTCATTCAGCGGAAATTCGATCAGGATATCCACGCCCATCATTTCAAACAGAAGCCTCTTTTCCTCTCTCGTGGTCAGCTCCCCTATGTCGTCGGAACCGCCGAAAAAGCGCGTCGGAGGCGGATCAAAGGTAAAAACACAGGCAGCCAGTCCATCCCTTTTGCGGGACAATATCTCCTCCAGAAGTCTTCTGTGTCCGATGTGTATCCCGTCAAATTTGCCGATGGCGGCTGCCGTCTCTGCTTTTAAACAAATATCCGTTGTATTTGCTATGATTTCCAATCTATACTCACGCTCCAAAATAACTGCCATACACTTCTCTGCTCACGGTAAAAAACAAATCCGTACTCCCCGCAGATTCCATTGTCATGTCAGTCTTTTTCCATATTCAGCCTTTTTCTAAACTCAGTCTTTCTCTAAAATTATTCTTTCTCCAAAAACATTTTTACAGGCTTATATCGCTTTTGTTCCGCCTCCCACGCATAGATGCCGACGAAGCTTTCATCCGGCCTGTATACACGGACCCATCTCCCCGGGGCATAGCTTTCCTTCTCCAGTGTCTGTTCCATTAAAAAGGCATTGCCATTGTCCACCAGACGACAGAAATCACTGTGTACATGAAGCACCGGATATTCCGCAAACACGCTGTCCACAGGCAGCACAGCCTCCTGGAGCCTGCCTTCCTCCTTCATCCGCTGCATATCATCCAAAGTGCGGGCATCCTTCAGGAGGAAACTGCCCACCCGGATCCGCTCCAGCTTTCTCATGGTACCGCCGCAGCCCAGTTTTTCGCCGATATCCGCGCAGAGCGTCCTGATATAGGTACCCTTGGAGCAGACCACCCGGAAACGGATAACCGGAACGGCACATTCCAGTATCTCCAGCTCCTTAATCACCACCGGGCGGGCCTTCCGCTCCACTTCCTTTCCTGCCCTGGCCAGCTCATACAGCTTTTTCCCATGGACTTTCAACGCAGAATACATGGGCGGAACCTGGTCATAATCCCCCACAAAAGAACAGGCGGCTTCGCGGACCTGCACTTCCGTGACTTCCACCGGATGCTCCGCCAGCACCTGCCCCGTGGTATCCTGGGTATCGGTCTCCACCCCCAGGAGAAGCTCTGCCACATACTCCTTATCCCTGTCAGCAAGCATGTCGCACAGCTTCGTGGCGCTTCCCAGGCACACAGGCAGCACGCCCGTCGCCATGGGGTCGAGCGTCCCGGTGTGGCCGATTTTCTTCTGGCCGCAGATACCCCGCATCTTCGCCACCACATCGTGGGAGGTGAAGCCTGCCTCCTTAAAAATCACTGTTATCCCGTTTATCATGCTCCGATTTCCATTTCTTCAGCTGTTTTTCAATATGTAGAGAAAGATTGTTCACACAGTCATGGAAAGTACCCGACAAAGTACAGCCTGCCGCGCGGGCATGTCCGCCGCCGCCGAAATAGGAAGCTACCTCCGCCACATTCACTTTCTCTCCGGAACGCATGCTCACTTTATACTCCAGCACGCCTGTCTGATACATAAAAATCGCGCACTCAATCCCCTCGATATTGCGCAGCTGGTTCACAATGCCGTCCAGATCCTTCGGCTCCGCATGATAGAACTCCATGGTCTTTTTATCAATAGCGCTGACGATACAGGCCCCTTCCAGGAAGCGGATACTCTCCATCAGGGTCCTTCCCATGATCTGCGCCTGCACATAAGTCTTCTGATAAAAAGTCTCCTGTATCAGCCTGGGAAAATCAAAGCCGTAGCCGATCAGCCTGGCCGCTTTCTCAAGGGTAGCCGGAGTGGTATTGGAATACTGGAATACACCTGTATCATGGATCATTCCGATATAAATGGCCATAGCCATCTCCCTGTCCAGCCTTTCCGGCTCCATCAGGTCATAGAGCACCTCACAGGTGGAACCCACATCCGGCCTGACCACGTTGATCCCGCAGCTTCCCTGGTTGCTTACATGATGATCGATATTAATGGTCTTTCCTGCCTTCTGAACATATTTTTCCCCGTCTCCCAGCCTGTCGGCAGCACAGTCCAGTACAAAAAACACATCAAACGGAGCCTCATCGGGAAAATCGGAGAGAATCTCATCGAATCCCTTGATTTCTTTGTAAATATCCGCCGGCTGCTCCAAAAAGATCTTCACTTCCGCCTGGGGAAAGCATTTCGAGAGATACTGCCACAGCCCCAGGCAGGCGCCCACACAGTCGCCGTCCGGCCTGACATGCCCACTGATACCTATCCGCCCCGCGTCCCTGCATTCCTCTAATATATTTAAACTCATTCGCTTAGGAATTGTCGGAAAATCACTGCTACAATATGTTCAGACAAAAGCCTGGAAATACAATGCAAACAGCTGTAAACTCGTAGCAGTTATTTGCAGACACTTCCTTACCTCCCTTCACACTTTTCTACCCGGCGTTACCGCCCATCTCTGCCCGAACTGCCGCATAGCGTTCCCGGCAGCTTTCTGTTCCCCGTTGTATTTGTTCCCGAAGAAACTCCGCAGAACCATTTATTCCTTTCTCATCCTTCTCTTCCGTCCGTCGTACGACGTGTTTTGCCGGCCTGCATTCCATCACCCGCGTCACTGCGCCTGACCTGCATCGAACTCCTGGCCGCCATAATCCTCAGAACCTTCCATATCCTCCCGGTTCCTGGCGGCTTCATCGTCCTGGGCAATCACCTCATCAATTTTCTTCGCCATGTTGACTCCGTATGCAATGGAGCGATCCATCAAGAAGGTAATCTCCGGCGTATTGCGCAGATTCACCACTTTAGCCAGTCTGTTTCGGATAAAGCCTTCCGCACTCTTTAATCCTGCCAGCGTGGACTCCCGCACTTCTTCGTCCCCCAGCACACTGATCCACGCCTTACAGCTCTTCAGATCCGGGGCCACTTCCACGGAAACCACACTTGTCCAGGGACTGATCCGGGGATCCTTGATTTCCCCCCGGATAACCTCTGCCAGCACACGCTGCACTTCCCCGTTAATACGGGTATTTTTCACACTGTTCTTTCTCATATATCACCCTTAATAAGCAATCTCCGTACTTTCCTGCCTTAGTAGAACTCCTCAGCGTGTTAGCGCGGCACTTCCACCATGATAT
>DKVC01000170.1:12261-12601 GCA_002490995.1 Lachnospiraceae bacterium UBA7188 | reverse complement strand
GTTATTTGTAGACACTTCCTTAGTGTCCTTAGCGTGGTACCTCAACCATAATATAAGCTTCAACCACGTCAAATTCCTGAATCTTATCAAAGCCTTCGAACACAAGTCCGCATTCAAAGCCTTCCTTCACTTCTTTCACATCGTCCTTAAACCGCTTCAGGGATGCCAGGCTTCCTTCGTAAATCTGCTCGCCTGCGCGGGAGATACGGATCTTGCAGCCTCTCTGGAAGACACCGTCCGTCACATAGGATCCGGCAATATTGCCGATCTGGGAGGCCTTGAATATCTGCCTGATCTCGGCATGGCCGATGACCTTCTCCTCAAATACGGGATCCAGCAT
>DKVC01000170.1:4067-11940 GCA_002490995.1 Lachnospiraceae bacterium UBA7188 | reverse complement strand
AGCATACCCTTCATGGCCGCTTCCACATCCTCGATGGCCTGATAGATAACCTTGTACAGTCTTACGTCTACTCCTTCACGCTCGGCCGTAGCCTTCGCAGTGGAATCCGGCCTTACGTTAAAGCCGATGATAATGGCATTGGATGCACTTGCCAGTGTCACGTCGGATTCGTTGATGGCGCCTACGCCTCCGTGGATACACTTCACCACTATCTCCTCGTTGGAAAGCTTCACCAAAGACTGCTTCACGGCCTCCACGCTTCCCTGCACATCCGCCTTCACAATCAGGTTCAGTTCCTTCAGGTTACCCTCTTTAATCTGGGAGAACAGGTCATCCAGGGACATTCTGGTCCTGGTCTCCTCCAGCATCTTCTCCTTATTCTGTACAAGGTAGGTCTCTGCATAGGATTTCGCGGTTTTGTCATTTTCATGCGCCAGGAACACTTCACCTGCGCTGGGAACATCTGACAATCCCAGAATTTCCACCGGTGTGGAAGGAGTAGCTTCCTTTACCCTTCTGCCCTTGTCGTCAATCATGGCCCTGACTTTGCCGTGGCATGCGCCTGCGGAAACGAAATCTCCCACATGCAGCGTACCCTTCTGCACCAGAACGGTTGCAACGGGTCCGCGTCCCTTGTCAAGCTCTGCCTCAATAACGAGCCCTCTGGCGCGCCTGTTGGGATTCGCTTTCAGTTCCATAATATCGGCTGTCAGAAGGATCGTCTCCAGCAAATCGTCAATTCCTTCACCGGATTTCGCCGATACGGGAACAAATTCCGTATTTCCGCCCCAGTCAGTAGCTACCAGCTCGTATTCTGTCAGTTCCTGCTTTACCCTCTCGATATTGGCCGACGGCTTATCGATCTTATTCACCGCCACCACGATTTCAATGCCGGCTGCCTTCGCATGGCTGATGGCCTCCACCGTCTGAGGCATGACGCCGTCGTCCGCCGCCACCACCAGAATGGCGATGTCCGTGGAATTGGCACCCCGCATACGCATTGCCGTAAATGCCTCATGTCCGGGCGTATCCAGGAAAGTAATCTTCCTTCCGTTAATGGTTACGGTATAAGCGCCGATATGCTGTGTGATGCCGCCGGCCTCCCTGTCGGTGACATGGGTCTTCCGGATGGTATCCAGCAGGGAAGTCTTACCGTGGTCAACATGCCCCATCACGCAGATGACGGGCGGCCTCTCCTGAAGGGAAGCCTCGTCCTCGTCGCTCTCCTTCAGCAGTTCCTCGATTACGTCAACCTTGACTTCCTTCTCGCAGAGGATCTCATACTCCATGGCGATATTCTCCGCCTCTTCATAGGAGATCTCCTGGTTCACTGTCACAATCTTACCTTCCAGGAACAGCTTCTTCACAATGACGGAAGGCTGTACCTTTATCTTATCGGCAAAGTCCTTGATGGTGATCATATCAGGCAGCGTAACTACCTTGATGACTTCCTCTGCCACTTCCTCTTTCTTCTTTTCAGGCTTGATGAACCTGCCGGGCTTCTTCCTGGCTGCCTCATCCTCCTCGTAGATATGGTCTTTCCTGGAGCGCTTTCCTTTCTCCTGGCTGTTAGCCCTTCTCTTGTCTTCCTCGCGCTTCTTCTCCATATCCTTGCCCGGAGCTTCCGAAACAAAACTCTTGCCCGGTTTATTGTCACGGAATCCACTTCCCGGCCCTCCAGCGCTTCTGCCGTCGCGCGGACTACCATTGAAATTGCGCCCAGCACCCGGACCAGCGCCCGGACCCCGGCGGTCACCTGCAGCACCCACAGTACCCGGCCTGCCGCTTCTCTGAAATCCGCTCTGTCTGTCTCCCTGGGGCCTTCCATTCTGTCCGCCTCCTCTTGACTGGAACTGTCCTCTGTCCTGCCTGCTTCCCTGGCTTCCGCCCTGGCCGCTGCCGTAGGTGCTGCCATAACTGCGGCTGTCGCGGCTGCGGTTATCACGGCCGTCCGCCGCCCCCTGGGAATAACCGCCCTGGCCACGGCCCCTTGCGGCTCTGTCCTGACCGCCTTCTCCCTGATTTCTCCCGCCCTGGAAACGATCTCCCTGAGTACGTTCACTCTGGCTCCTGTCTCTCCTGGGCCGGTCTGTCTGGTTCCGTTCAGCCTGATTTCTGTCTCCCTGGGCGCGTTCACCGCGGGGACGCTCGCTCTGATTCCGCTCTCCCTGCACACGTCCTTCCTGACCGCGTTCTCCCTGGGTACGCCCTTCCTGACTGCGCTCTCCCTGGGCACGCCCTTCCTGATTCCGCTCATTCTGGGATCTGTCGCTCACCGGCTTCTCGCTTACAGGATTCTGAACCTGGCTTCTCTCAGCCTGAGGCTTCTCGCTCTGTATTTTTTCGTTCTGCAGTTTTTCACTCTGTACTTTTTCGGCCTGGGCCTTCTCGCTCTGAAGCTTTTCATTCTGAAGCTTCTCATTCTGTGCGCGCTGTGCCCTCTGCTCTTCCGCAGCCGCCTGCTGTCTGCGGGCTTCCGCCTGTTCAGGACGCGCTTTGGGCGGCTGTGGTTTGGGCGGCACCATTTGTACGGAAGGCGTGGGTGACGGCGGTGTCAGCGGTTTGATCCTCACGGTAGGCTGCACCTGGGGCTTGCGGTCATTTCTGTCACGGCGGTCGTTCCGGTCATTCCTTCCGCCCTGAGACCTGTTCTGACCGCCCTGATTCTGGTTTTGTCCCTGGTTCTGACCCTGGCGTCTGCCGCCGCTGTTTCCTCCCTGAGCCGGACGTTGTCCCTGCATCTTCGAATTCTGAGGGTTACTCACAAAAATAATTGTCTTCTTCTTTCTCGGCGCGTCACCTGACGGCGTCTCTGCCGGTTTTGCAGCTTTGGATGTATCTTTCACAGCAGCTTTCGGCACTCCTTCCTTTATACTCTCCTTCTTCTGGGCTGCATCCGCTTTCTCAGGAGCGCTCTTCGCACTCTTACCGAAAGCCTTCCGCACCAGCTGTGAGGCTTCATCATCTATAGAGCTCTGTGCAGCCTTTGCTTCAATTCCTTTTCCCTGCAAAAAGCTCAGAATGTCTTTACTTTGCACTTCCAGTTCTTTAGCGAGTTCATGTACCTTTACTTTCGCCATGCTTTCCTCCATTTCTGCCTTAAACGGCGCTTTGTTCCTCTTTCAGTTGTTTCCTAATCGCATCCGCTAATCCCGCTTCACATACGCCCAATGATGACCGGAAGTCCTTTCCGATTGCCCGTCCCAGCGACTCCTTCGTCCCGTAATATACAACCGGAACTTCATACCAGGAACATTTATCGGCAAATAACTTTCTGGTATTATCCGACGCATCCTCCGCTATGATTACCAGCATGGCGGAGCCTTTCCTGATTGCCTCCAGGGTCTGAAATTCACCGCTGACCAGATTGCGTCCTCTCATGGCCATTCCCAGAAGCGATAAAACCTTATTCTGCCTCAAGCCTGCTAAATTCCTCCTCCAAAGTATCGTATACCTCACCGGGAATACTCATTTTGAACGAACGCTCCAGGCCTTTGTTCTTTCTTGCCTTCTGCAGACATTCTCTGCTCTTACAAACATATGCGCCTCTTCCGTTCTTCTTGCCTGTTACATCCAGACATATCTCATCTTCGGCTGTTTTCAGGACTCTCATCATGTCCCGCTTTCCCCTCATCTCACCGCAGCCTACACACTGCCTTAAAGGAACCTTTTTTGCCATATAATCGTTTACTCCCTGTCTTCATCCTCTTCATACGGCTCTATATCCTCAGGAATTTCACCTTCCTCATACTGCTCTGTATCTTCAGGAATTTCGTCCTCTTCATACAGCTCTGCATCTTCAGGAATTTCATCCTCCTCATACATCTCTGTATCTTCAGGAATGTCATCCTCCCCATACATCTCTGTATCTTCAGGAATATCATCCTCCCCATACAGTTCTGCATCTTCAGGAATGTCATCCTCTTCATATGCATCCGGGTCGTCAGCATCCGCATATTCTTCATATGTGTCCGCCTCATCCTCCGGCACGTACTCCGTCATTTCCTCATCCTGTCCGTCTGTTCCCTCGTACTCTCCGTAACCGTCATCGTATTCATCGTATTCTCCATAGTCCTCCTCTATGTAGTCCTCATAGCGGAAGCCGGGAGCGTCCTTGGCCTGTGTCTCTGACTTGATATCTATCTTATAGCCGGTAAGCCTGGCGGCAAGCCTGGCATTCTGTCCTTCCTTCCCGATTGCCAGGGACAGCTGATAATCGGGAACCACCACCTTCGCCGTTTTCTCCTCCGGATCGGCAAATACGGCCACAATTTTTGCCGGGGACAGGGCATTCTGTATCAGATTGCCGGGATTCTCATCCCAGTTTACGATGTCGATCTTCTCCCCCCGGAGTTCATCCACAATGGCATTCACTCTGGCGCCGTTCATACCCACACAGGCCCCTACCGCATCTACATTGGGATTATTGCTCCAGACGGCAATCTTGGTACGGCTTCCCGCTTCTCTGGCAATGCTCTTGATCTCCACGGTGCCGTCCCGGATCTCCGTGACCTCGGATTCGAAAAGTCTTTTCACCAGCTCCGGATGCGTCCGGCTCACATTGATGCGGGGGCCCTTGGGCGTATTCTTCACCTCCAGGATATATACTTTGATACGCTCCGTAGGCCGGAAGACTTCCCCCTTCACCTGTTCCCCTTCGCTCAGCATGGCATCCGCCTTGCCCAGGTTTATGCTCACGTTCTTGCCCAGATAGCGCTGCACTACTCCAGTCACCACATCTCTTTCCTTTTCATAGTACTGATTATAGATTACGCTGCGCTCTTCTTCCCTGATTTTCTGGAGTATCACGTTTTTCGCATTCTGGGTGGCGATGCGCCCGAATTCCCTGGACTTAATCTCCACATGGAGCATGTCGCCGACTTTTGCCCTGGCGGAAAGCGCTCTCGCATCGTCCAAGGAAATCTGCAGGCAGGGATCTTCCACCTCATCCTCGGTGGCCATGACCTCCTTCTCCGCGTACACCAGGAAATCACAGGTATCCCTGTCAATCTCGACATGCACATTGTCCGCCTTGCCAAAATGATTCTTGCAGGCAGTCAGCAGTGAATTCTCAATTGCCTCGAATAAGGTTTCCTTGCTGATTTCCTTTTCCCTTTCCAAAATATCAAGCGCTTCCATTAACTCCTTGTTCATCATTTCCTCCATTCCGGCTCTCCGCCAAACCTTTCCGTCTCCAGAATCTAAAAATCAATCGCCAGCCGAATCACGGCTATATCCGCTCGTTTCAGTGTCATGGGGGTATCTCCGTTCCTGATTGTGACCTGCTCCGCGTCAAAGCCCTCAAGCACTCCTGAAAAGTCCCTGCATTTCTCTACGGGCCTGAAAAGCCTAATCTCCACATCCTGCCCAATGCTCGCCTGTAAGTGCTTATCCTTCTTCAGGGCGCGGCCCAGCCCCGGGCTGCTGACTTCCAGAATATACGCCTCCGGAATAAAATCCTCTCTGTCCAGCTCATCGGACAGACGGCGGCTGACATTTTCACAGTCCTGGATATTCACGCCGCCCGGCTTGTCAATATACGCGCGGAGATAGTAATCGCTGCCTTCCTTCACATATTCAATATCATAGATGCTGACGCCGTTTGCTTCCGCAATGGGCTGCAGCAGCTGTTCTGTCTTCATTTCATATTCTTCCCTGCGGGACATTTCAATCCTCCCAGTATATATTGTTGCCAACATACAATTAAGAGTGGCCCGCAAGCCACTCTCACACTCTCATCATCATCAAACTATTATCAGTATAGGCCAGAATTTGGGAAATGTCAACACTTTTATCACATTTTTTTGTCTTATTTCCGGTCATCCGCCGCTGTTTTTCGGCTTTTCCGGCTCAGACGGCCTTTTCCTTCCATTTGCCCCGCTTGTAGAAGAAGAAAGTAACCACCGCTCCCAGCAGCCAGGAAACCAGCAGAGAGATAAATATACATTCCTGCCTGCCGCCCGGGAATTCAGGGGAACGGGTCAGGAAAGCAAGTCCGTAGGCAATGGGCACACGGATCAGAAGCGTGGTGGCAATGGATATCCACATGGGCGTCATGGTGTCCCCGGCGCCGCGCATCACGCCCGACAGGCTCTGGGTAACCGCCATGGCAATATATCCCACCGCCAGAATGCCCATCATATCCCGGCTCAGATCCACCAGCTCCGGCGTTTTCGTAAAGATGCCCATCAATGCCTTTCCGAACAGCAGTATCAGCCCCGTGAGTACCGCGGATACCGCCATGGCAATCACGGTTCCCTGTTTTGCCCCCTTTTCCACCCTGTCATACATCTTCGCGCCCACATTCTGTCCGGCGTAGGTCGTCAGGGCTGTTCCGAAGGAAAAGTTCGGCATCATGGCAAATCCGTCCACGCGCATGACAATCACATTGGCGGCGATAAACATTTCCCCGAAGCTGTTGGTCAGGGACTGCACCACAATCATGGCCATGGAGAAAATCGCCTGGGTGATGCCGGAAGGAAGCCCCAGCTGGATAATCTTCGTGGTATGCTTTCGCTGCAGCTTCAGATAAGAGGGCTTCAAATCGAAAATCTCCGTCATCCGCATCAGCCGGAACAGGCACAGCAGGGCGGAAATCGCCTGCGCAATCACGGTAGCCAGCGCCACCCCGTTGACTCCCATCCCCAGATTCGCCACAAACACCAGGTCCAGGATGATATTCACCACCGTAGACACCAGCAGATAGGCCAGGGCAGACATGGAATCCCCAAGCCCCCGCAGGATACCGCCCAGAATGTTGTAGTATGCCAGCCCGCCGGAACCGATAAACAAAATCAACAGATAACCATGGCACCAGTCTATGATGGATTCCGGCGTATCCAGAAGCTCCAGCAGAGGCCTGGCCAAAAGGGATGCCACTACCATCACAAAGACTGTGGCAATGGCCGTCAGTGTAATACAGTTTCCAATGGTGGAGGACAGTTCCTCACGCTCCCTGGCGCCGAAATACTGTGACACCATAATACCGGCACCCACACTGATTCCCACGAATAAAACAATCAGCAGATTCAGGATAGGACCGGCGCTGCCCACCGCCGCAAGGGCATTGTCGCCCACATAATTTCCCACCACCACACTGTCCACGGTGTTATAGAGCTGCTGGGCAATATTTCCCACCAGCATGGGCACCGTGAAAAATACGATCTTCTGCCAGGGGGACCCTTGCGTCATATCCACCGGTTCAAAAAATTTCTTAAGCATTTGCATGTCCAATTACCTCCTGACAAGTTTAATGCACTGTTAGAAATTGTGCAGAAATAAGCATTTTCCTTACTGTATCTTTTCGATAATGCGTACCGGCTGAGCCACGACCGTGCAGTTATCCGGAACATCCGTATTTACCACGGCTCCCGCACCAATCCTGACATGATTGCCGATTTTGATATCGCCCAGAAGGATCGCACCGGCTCCGATCAGACAATGATTCCCGATAACAGGCGCTTTTCTGTTGACCTCACCGATAGTCACATTCTGATAAATCCAGCACTCCTCCCCAATAACCGCAAACCGGGATATGAAGATTCCGTGCAGCCCGTGGGGAAGCGTGGGAATTCCCTGAAACACGGTATCCGGTCCCACATACCCGCCATGGCGGTGAGCGCTCCTGCTCATCAGAAAGGTCAGGATATCCCTGCGAAAACCTGCCCTGGCCTTCTTCTGCATCCGATACAGCTTCCAGAAATGATGCAGGTTATCTCCTCTGGAATAATCAATCACGTTTCTTCTGATACTCATGCCGTTTTCTCCCTGTACAGACAGCCCTCGGTTTTTGGTTTTCCGGCTCCCTGCTGTTCGTATGGAAATCTTTTCCGAAGGTTCTTATGGAAGTGTCTACAAATAACCGCTGCAGGTT
>DKVC01000170.1:0-3735 GCA_002490995.1 Lachnospiraceae bacterium UBA7188 | reverse complement strand
GTTATTTTCCGACAATTCCTATATGTAACAAAAACCCCGCGCTGTAACATGGTGCGATACTGCCTGCGGATTACAGCTTCGGGGTTTTTCCTGACTTAATTTCCACTTCCTGTTAATGTATCAATATACCCTGGCCGCTTCCTGACCGTTCAGCACACGGAGCGCTCCCTGGGCCAGAGCCAGCAGCTCATCCTCACCGGGATATACGGTAAAGGGCGCAATCCACTCCGCCCGCTCCCTCAGCGCTGCCACCACATCCGCGCCGTAGGCGATACCGCCGGTGACGATAATCTGGTCAACCTTGCCGTTCAGTACACAGGCCATGGCGCCGATATCCTTTGCCACCTGCAAAAGGAATGCCTGCTTGGCCTCCGCCGCTTTCTCATCCCCTTCGTTGGCACGCTTTGTCACATCACGCATGTCGTTTGTGCCAAGGTATGCGTTGAACCCGCCTTTTCCAATCAGTTTCCCGTATATTTCCTTCTCCGTATACTTTCCGGAAAAGCACAGCTTTACCAGTGCGCCGCAGGGTACGCCGCCTGCCCTCTCCGGAGAGAATGCGCCGTCTCCGTCGAAGGCGCTGAACACATCGATAACCTTTCCGTTTTCATGGGCTCCCACGGACACGCCGCCGCCCATGTGAACTACAATCAGCCGGAGAGATTCATAAGGTTTTCCGATTTCCGCCGCATAGCGCTTTGCCACTGCTTTCTGGTTCAGGGCATGGAAAATGCTGCCGCGGGGCACCTCCGGCATACCGGAGTATCTGGCAATGGGCATCAGTTCGTCCACCACTACAGGGTCTACAATATAAGAGGGTACACCGATGGAATCCCCGATTTCCCTGGCCAGGATGCCGCCCAGGTTGGAAGCGTGCTGTCCCTGTACCCCGATCCGCAGATCCGCCAGCAGATCATCCGTGACGGCATAAGTGCCGCCGGAAATAGGCTTCAGCATGCCGCCCCGGCCTACTACCACGTCCAGGGTCTTTAAGTCATAATTCCTGGATTCCAGAAGATCCGTGATGATCTTCTTACGGAAATCCTTCTGATCCACAATACTGGCAAACTGGCTGATCTCCTCGGTGGAATGCCTTAAGGTTTCTTCAAATAAAAGGGTCTCGTCCTCGAATACGCCGATTTTGGTGGAGGTTGAACCCGGGTTGATAATTAAGCTTTTGATAGACATTTTTATTCTCCTATTTTAAGTTCCGCGTATCTCCCGCCCAGTACCATTCTTAGGCAGAGAATTTCCGGCCGCAAAGAAACGCGTCCGTAAATCCTCTGGGCACTGGACGGGAGATACGCTGTTTTTAAGTTCCGCGTATGCGGATTGATTATGCGTTCTTTTGGAGTTCTTCGGATACCACAGCGGCAAGTGCGATGGAGTTCACCTTGGTCTCAAAGCTGTCGGAGCGGCTTGTGAGGATAACGGGTACCTTGGTGCCGGTGAGGATACCGCCGTTGCGCATCTTTGACATATGTACAATCGCCTTGTAGGTTACATTGCCCGCATGGATATCCGGGAAGAGCAGCACGTCCGCATCACCCTGGATTTTCCTGTTCGTGGCTCCCTTGTGCTTTGCGGCCTCGGGGTCAACGGCAAGGTCAAGGGAAAGGGGCCCGTCAACGATACAGCCTGTAATCCTGCCGTCCTCGCACATCTTCGTCAGCTCCGCAGCCTCCACTGTGACAGGCATCTTGGGATTCACCACTTCTACTGCCGCCAGGGGCGCTACCTTGGGCATGTCCACGCCGCAGGCATTGCATACAGGGACAGTGTTCTGGATAATGTGCACCTTATCCTCCAGTGTGGGATAGGTCATGAATGCCACGTCTGTGAGGAACAGAAGCCTGTCGTAGCCCTCCACCTCAAATACCGCCACATGGGATAACGGATTGCCGGTACGCAGGCCCACTTCCTTGTCCAGGACGCTCTTCAGGAAATCCTTGGTATCGATCAGGCCCTTCATATACATATCCGCTTTCCCGTCGTGAGCCAGCTTCACGGCTTTCAGGGATGCCGCAATCATGTCCGGCTCGTGGATTATCTCATACCCTTCCAGATCCATGCCGATGGAAGCGGCCACTTCTCTGATCTTTGCCTCGTCCCCGACCAGAATCGCGTCCGCTATGCCTCTCTCTTTGGCTTCCTTCACGGCTTCCAGCACTGCGGAATCCTGGGCCACGGATACGGACACCGTCTTCTTCCCGCATTGCTTAACCCTTGCCATGATATCATCAAAACCCTGCTTCATTTTCGTACTCTCATCCTTTCTGCCTTTCCGGCACCCTGTTTTTATCGGGAATGATCGGAAATAAACTGCCATTTGCATGCAATTCCTGTTTTCCACCTTTCCCTGAGAAGTCTGGAAACATTTTCTATCGTTAAAAGTATAACATGCCCCTCCGGAAAATGCAAGGGGTGTAAGGCTCTGTCGTGCCAGTTCCTATCCAGATTCCCATGGCAGGTTCCTCTGCCCTGTTCCGGGCTCATCGCACAAAAAAATGTCTGAAAACGTCTCTTACTGGCACCTGGCGGACAGGGACTATCTTGCCGCTTTTTGTAAAAAGCCCTCATAAGCCTGATTGATCAGTTTCCTCTCCCAATCTGCCCCGTTTCCCCTGCCCGCGCCGTAATATACCTGACGCTCCAACTCTTCTTTCAGGGTTACCGTTTTCCCGCGGAAAGCCTCGTCCTCGAACCGGGGCGCCGTCTCGCAGTAAAAGCGGAAGATCTCCCATGTGGCCATATAATCTTTATTCAGCTCATGCCGGCTGGCGTAATAGTTTCTCATTTCCTCCAGGGCATCGGCATACGCGTTGGCAACCTTCAGAAGCTCCTTTGGGTAAATCCCGTCTGCACAGGGCGCTGAGACAGCTTCCCATTCCTGCCTGGCGCGCTGGATATGCCCGTTGATCTCATTCATCCTGCTTTCCTCATACTGCCGCTGTGCTTCCCTGATCTCCCCGATGGAGCACTTTCTCCTCTCCCTGGTATCCATCGGAAGCACCCGCTCCTCCTGCTCCCAGACAGCCCGCACCTGGCCCACTTTCGCGCCCCAGCGCAGATTGTCGGGATCCACTTCTGTCCCGATGGAACCTGCAGCCCATTCCGGGCAGACTATGTCCACATCATACCCGCACCAGGACTCATACATGGACACAATGGTCTGCCCGTCCTCGTCATAGCCCATTTCCTCATAATAGTCACGGTGCCATCCCTTCGGGCGGGAGGGCGCCTGGCAGAAAATTTCGGTGTATCTGTAGTCAAAGGCATCGAGGCCGATCTCTTCCACGGTATTCGGGATGAACACTCTCTGTAAGCCGCTGCAGCCCCAGAAGGCCTTCCCGCCGATCCGCTTTATGCTGCGGGGGAGCCAGAGCCTGCGCAGCTGTGTGCAGTTCTCAAATGCTCCCTCGCCGATTTCCTCTACGGTTTTCGGGAAGCGGATTTCTGTGATGTCCTGGGCGGCGTACCCGGCGGGCGGGATTGCTGTTGTGTCTTTTTCTATTTTCAGGATGTTCTTTGTCTGTGCCATATTAAATTCCTTTCTTTATTTTATACTACACGTCAATAAAGCTTGCTGCATACTACGCCGAAAGACCGCCAGCCATATATGATCACTTTAGGCAGATAAGTATATTCTGGCGGTCTTGAGAATAATTTTAGCATGGAAAGGAAGGTTTTACAATTGCTTTTCTTCCGTCACCAGTTTTGACGATTAAAGTTTAT
>DKVC01000016.1 GCA_002490995.1 Lachnospiraceae bacterium UBA7188 | reverse complement strand
TCGCCTCACACGCGAAAGGTCAGGGGTTCGAGCCCCCTTGCTTCCATTTTCTTTTGCCACAGAAAAAAGTTATTAAAAAATGAAGTTTTTCTTGACGGCGGAAGTAAAGTGTGTTATGATAGAAAGGCATGTGAAAAGCATGCGACAGCAAGCAGAGTATCCACTCTCACCTTACGGCAATCGGGCTGGTAAGCGTTATTTTTTCAACTGTTTTGCACAGAGGTTTTATGTGTTTTGTTGAGTGAGCGTAAGTGGGTAGCGTTGCTATCCGCTTTTTTATATTTATTAATACATTTGTATGGAGGTACAAAACCATTAGCGATTTAATGATTAACGAACAGATTAAGGACAGAGAGGTGCGTCTGATCGGTGCAGACGGTGCGCAGCTTGGCATTATGTCTTCCAGGGAAGCCATGCGGCTGGCAGAGGAGGCAGGCCTGGATCTGGTGAAGATCGCCCCGACCGCAAAACCGCCCGTGTGCAAGATTGTGGACTATGGCAAGTTCAAGTATGAGCAGGTCAGGAAGGAAAAGGAAGCCAGGAAGAAGCAGAGGACCATCGAAATCAAGGAAATCCGCCTGTCTCCCAATATTGACACCAACGACTTGAATACCAAGATAAACGCGGCGAGAAAGTTCCTCACGAAAGGAGACAAGGTGAAGGTGACGCTTCGTTTCCGCGGCCGTGAGATTGCCCATATGAACAGCAGTAAGCATATTTTGGATGATTTTGCAAAAGAACTTTCCGATATTGCAGTAATGGAGAAGGCACCCAAGGTGGAAGGCCGCAGTATGACAATGTTTTTAACTGAAAAGCGTTAGGAAAACGTCGGGCGGCCCGGGGCGGGAACAGGATACCCAGGGCATGTATCCGGCAGGTTCTTTGGCTGAAGAAGTTAAAATAGATAATTTAAAGTATAGGAGGAAGTAGTTATGCCTAAAATGAAGACAAGCAGGTCAGCTGCAAAGCGTTTTAAAGTAACAGGAACCGGTAAATTGAAGAGAAATAAGGCTTATAAGCGCCATATCCTGACCAAGAAGAGTGCTAAGACAAAACGTAATCTGAGAAAGCCTGCCATGACAGATGCAACCAATGTAAAGAACATGAAGAAGATTTTGCCTTATCTGTAGGAAACAGGCTGGAAGCGGTAAGCAGACATTGAAAGAAGCGGTTATGGAATAAAGTTAGGAGGAGATCAGGAATGGCAAGAATTAAGGGCGGCATGAACGCCAGGAAAAAACATAACAGAGTATTAAAGCTTGCAAAAGGATACAGAGGAGCAAGGAGCAAGCAGTACAGAATCGCAAAGCAGTCCGTGATGAGGGCGCTGGCCAGCGCTTATGTGGGCAGGAAAGAGAAGAAGCGTCAGTTCAGACAGCTCTGGATTGCACGCATCAATGCGGCTGCCAGAATGAACGGTCTGTCATACAGCAAATTCATGTACGGGCTGAAGTTGGCGGGTGTGGAAATCAACAGAAAGATGCTGGCTGAGATGGCAGTGAATGATGCTGAAGGATTCAAGACCCTGGCAGAGCTGGCCAGGAGTAAGGTGGCATAAATATAATTTTTGCATGTGAGCGGTAACATGCAGGTATGGTGATGAGCCCGGCGGGAGAGTCTGCCGGGTTTTTTGACGGGAAATTTTATCATGACTTGTGGATTGCTTTTGAGAATGGTACAATAGAAAAAAATGAAAATGGAGGCGTGGGGACATCATGAAAAAAATATTGATTGTCGTGGACATGCAGAACGACTTTATTGACGGTGCACTGGGGACGAAAGAAGCCGTGGGGATTGTTGACGGGGTGGCGGCAAAGATAGCAGGCTTTGACGGCAGGATTTTTGCCACGCTGGACACACATTACGAAAATTATCTGGAGACGGCGGAAGGGAAGAAGCTGCCGGTACCCCACTGTATCAGCGGCACCCACGGATGGCTGCTGCATGGGAAAGTATTGTACGCATTGTCGGATAAAGATTACAAGACGATTGAGAAGCCGACTTTCGGTTCTACAGCCCTGGTGGAAGAGCTGCGCAGGATCCGGGAGAAGGAAGATACCACAGTGGAACTGGTGGGACTGTGCACAGATATCTGTGTGGTATCCAATGCGCTTCTGCTGAAGGCTCATTTCCCGGAGATGGAGATTTCCGTGGATGCTTCCTGCTGCGCAGGGGTTACACCCGAGACTCACAAAGCGGCGCTGGAGACCATGAAGATGTGCCAGATCGATATTAAGGCTTAAAAGTTATTTCTGTACAATTCCTAATTGAACGCGGCGCAAATGGATGCGCCTATGATCGGAGGGGAAGGCAATGGCATACTATTTCATTGCGGACACGCACTTCGGGCATGAGAATGCCCTGGCTTTTGACAACAGGCCATTTCAGACCATTGAAGAGCATGACAGGGTTTTGATGGAAAACTGGAACGATGCCGTGGGCATGGACGACGAAGTGTTCATACTGGGAGACATCAGCTGGCTGAATGCCTCGAAGACCATAGAAATCGTAAAGCAGTTAAACGGTATTAAACATCTTATTGTGGGAAATCACGACAAAAAGTTATTAAAAAACAGAGAATTCAGGTCTTTGTTTGCAGAGGTTGCGGATTACAAGGAGATACAGCTTTCGGATCAGATGGGGATTGTACTCAGTCATTATCCCATTCCCTGTTTTAATCATCATTACTACGGCTGGTACCATTTATACGGGCATGTTCATATCAGCTTTGAGTGGAATATGATGGAACGGGTGAAGTATGAGATGGAAGCGCTCTATGACAAGCCGTGCAGGATGTTTAACTGCGGAGTGATGATTCACTATATGGGGTATACGCCCAGGACGCTGGAGGAGATTGCGCAGGGACAGAAGGAGGAACCGGGCTGAATTCCATTATGTAAGGGGATATAAAAATGCCACACATTTCTTTTTCAAAGAGGAATGTGTGACATCCTTACAAAGCAGATAATGGGAGTCGAACCCACCCCCTCAGCTTGGGAAGCTGATGTACTACCGATATACTATATCTGCATTTTCTTTCGACAGACATTATTATAGCACCTCTGAGGACATTTGCCAAGTATTTTTTTATGAAATTTAAAATTTTTTACCCTGCAGATTTTGCCCCAGTTTTTGGTTCAGTTTTTGCTCGTCTTTTTATTCAGCTTTTGGGTTCCGTTTTTGTCGGGTAATTTTTACTCCACTTTTTTGCCGCAGCTGGAGATATGGCTTAGCATGAGCCGGAACGGTTTGACTATTGAGGCTATCTGTGGTAAGCTTTATCCATCAAGGTACGGAGGGTGATAAAATGGAATTCAGCAGGGATAAAATCAGGCAGATCAGGCATTTGATGCTGTTGGGGGCTTTTTTGGTACTGGCTCTTATTTACAGCGAAAAGGTCTTTCAGGGAATTGCTTTTCTATTTGGCATATTGTCCCCTTTTCTGGTGGGAGGGGTGATTGCGTTTGTTCTGAATATTCCCATGCGGGCATTTGAAGAGAAGCTTTTATCCCGCTGGAAAGGGAAGAGTGCACGGAAACTGAAGCGGCCTGTCTGTATGGTGTTTTCACTGGTTTCGGTGGTGCTGGTGATCACGGTGGTGATAGGGACGGTGGTGCCGCAGGTGGCCGCTACAGCCTCTGAAGTGGGGAAGAAGATTCCGGCGTTTATGGACAGCATCATAGAGGAACTGGACAAACTGACGAAGAAGTATCCGGAGCTGGCGGAACAGGTCAGCAACCTGGAAAAACTGGAAATGAACTGGGATTCCATATTGAACAGTATATTTGACTTCCTGAAAAACGGCGCAGGGGATGTACTGAATTCCACGGTGAACGTCGCCAGCGGCATTATTTCAGGAGTAGTAAATGCCGTGATTTCGTTCATTTTCGCACTGTATATTCTTTCGCAGAAGGAGAATCTGGCCAATCAGGGTTGCAGGATTCTGACGGCATATCTGCCGGAAGCTGTCAGCAGGAAGACAATGGAGGTTTGCAGCCTGCTGTATAGGAATTTCAGCTGCTTTATTACCGGGCAGTGTCTGGAGGCGGTGATTCTGGGGACGATGTTTGTGATCTCCATGAGCCTGTTCAGAATGCCGTATGCGCTGATGGTGGGTGTGCTGATTGCGTTTACGGCATTGATTCCCATCGTGGGTGCGTTTATTGGCTGTGCGGTAGGGGCATTTTTGATTCTGATAGATGATCCGCTTCTGGCGCTGTGGTTTATTATTCTGTTCCTGGTGCTGCAGCAGATTGAGGGCAATCTGATTTATCCGAAGGTTGTGGGAAATTCTGTGGGATTGCCGGCTATCTGGGTGCTGATGGCGGTCAGCTTGGGCGGTAGTCTCTTTGGAGTGGCAGGCATGCTGTTCTTTATACCGCTGATGTCGTCATGCTATGCGCTTTTGAGGGAAAGCGTGAACAGGCGAAATGCAGGGAAGAGGATACCCGCATTGACCGGGGGACAGGTTCCGAAACCGGAGGGAAAGAGTCCGTCACGGCAGAAACCAGGAGCGGGAAAAAGACATGCCGAAACGAAGGGCGGAGCGGTGAAAGACCATACAGGCCCCCTTAAGTAAATTAAGCAGTAGAAGTTTGCGAAAAGACTGAATACGGCATTGATATTGAGTCGGATTAAGCGAATAATGGAACTGTATTTATTTGGTGCTTGAAGGGCATCGGAACAGACGGCAGAATCATACCGGTGAGAAAGTGTGTCGCAAATGAGAACCGAGGTATAACAATGACAGTTTTGGGTGTAAATTCCGGGACAGGAATGCGTATACTGTTCGTGGAAGCCAGAAGCCTGGTGTTCCAGGTGACAGATGAAAAGGCGGATTATGAGACCGAAACCTATGAAGTCCGGGTGAACGGGACGTATTGTTTTACATCCTGTAAGACAGTAGAGACAATTTACGGTTTAGAACCGGATACGCTGTACAGGATTCTGATTATGAGAGGCGGATTGTGCAGTGGGGAGGCGGAAGTCTGTACAAAAAAGGAATTTGCAGTTTTGAATGTGAGGGATTTCGGAGCCAAAGGGGACGGTGTGACGGATGACACTTTATTCATCCAGGCGGCCCTCCTGACCTGCCCTCCGGAGAGCCGTGTCCTGATTCCGGCGGGGACATTCCGCTTCACCAGCCTGTTTTTAAAAAGTAATCTTACATTGGAAATCAGCAGGGATGCTGTTCTCTCCGCCATTCCGGACAGCGGCAGGATTCCGGTGCTTCCGGGAAGAATCGGAAGCTGCGACGGGAAGGGGGAGTTCCTGCCCGCCTCCTGGGAGGGGGAACCGCGGGATTCCTATGCGGCTCTTATCACCGGCATGTATGTGGAAAATGTAGTCATCTGCGGGCAGGGGGTGCTGGAGGGAAACGCGGATTTTGAGAACTGGTGGACTCCTGACAAATTGAAGGGAACGCCTGCAAGGCCCCGGATGCTCTTCCTGAACCATTGTAAAAACGTGGTGGTTCAAGGGATTACGGTGCGGAATTCCCCGGCCTGGAATCTGCATCCCTATTTCTCGGAGCATTTAAAATTCTATGACCTTCACATAGAATCCCCGGAGGCATCCTGCAATACGGACGGGCTGAATCCGGAATCCTGCAGGGATGTGGAGATAGCCGGTGTGTTCTTTTCCGTGGGGGACGACTGCATTGCCGTAAAATCGGGTAAATTGTATATGGGAAAGACATACAAAACACCGTCCAGGGATATCCTGATTCATAACTGTCTGATGGAGAAGGGCCATGGGGGTGTCACAATCGGCAGCGAGATTGGGGCAGGTGTGGACAATATTGTGATCCGGGACTGCCGGTTCGTGAATACGGACAGAGGGCTTCGGGTGAAAACCAGGCGCGGCAGGGGAAAGGATTCCTATCTGCAGGGAATCGTATTTGACAGAGTTAAAATGGAGGGGGTGCCGGCTCCCTTTGTGATCAACTGCTTTTATTATTGTGATCCGGACGGAAAGTCAGAATATGTATCGTCAAAAGAGAAACTGCCGGTGGATGAGCGGACGCCCGGAGTGGGAGATGTGGTGATCAGGAATGTGGTCTGTGAGGACTGCCATGTGGCGGGGGTATATTTTTACGGACTTCCGGAATCGCCCATTGAGAGCATTTTAATGGAAAATGTCAGGATTGCCTTTGCGGAGCATGCAGTGGAGGGAATGGCCGCCATGATGACGGGATGCGAAAAGTGCAGCAGAAAGGGCATCTTCATCAGAAATGCGAAGAAGGTGTGCATGAAGAATGTGGAATTACAGGGATACAGGGGAGAGGCTCTGGACATTGAGGCAGTGGAAGACTGGGAACGGATATGAGCCGGGGAGTATGGACAGGGAAGCATGAATGCGGAGGGCTGCAGAAGCATTGCCGGCAGGGAGGCATGAACGCGGAAGGCTGCAGGAGTGCGCCGACAGGGAGGCATGAACGCGGAAGGCTGCAGGAGTGCGCCGGCAGGGAGACATGAATGCGGAAGGCTGCAGGAGCAACGCCGGCAGGGAGGCCTGAAGGCAGAAGGCTGCAGGAGCAACGCCGGCAGGGAAGCATGAATGCGAGGGCTGCAGGAGCATTGCCCGTAAGGGTGGAATGACTGTAGGGTGAGGAGAGGATAGAATAGAATGCTGAGAGTCGTAAAGATCAGAATGGAATATCTGGAACATCCGGTGGGGCTGGGAGAGCTTCCATGGTTTGGATGGGTGCTGGAGAGCGACAGGAAAAACGTGGTGCAGAAGGCATATCAGCTGCAGATCGCCGTGGATCCGCAGTTTGAGGATATTCTGTATGACAGCGGGATTGTGGAGAGCGGTGAGTCCGCCCATGTAGAAATCCCTGCATACCGGAAGGATGGCCGGAAGACTGACCGAATGGAAGAAGGTGCCGTGAAGCTGTGTTCCTGCACGGAGTATTTTGTCCGGGTGCGGGTCAGCGACGGGGTGGAGAGGAGCCCTTACAGCGAGGCTGCTTCTTTTGTGACGGGGATTTTGAACCGGGAGGAATGGCAGGCGGAATTCATAACGGCGGAAGAGGAAGAAGACAGCATAAAGTCGGGCAGTACCTGCCTGGCAAAGCAGATCAGGATAGACGGCAAAGTGGCGTCGGCATATGTGTGTGCCACAGGATTAGGCCTGTACCGCTTTTTCGTAAACGGAGTGAAGGCAGGAGACGATGAAATGACGCCCGGATGGACTTCGTACCATAAGCATCTGTGCTGCCAGACCTATGATGTGACAGAGCTTCTGCGGGAGGGAGAAAATGTGCTGGAAGCCATGCTGGGGGCAGGCTGGTACAAAGGGAAGATGGGGTTTCTGCTGCAGAGGAACAATTACGGCACGAGGACGGCATTTCTGATGCAGCTGACCGTGCGGTATGAGGACGGCCGGAAGGAAGTATTTGTGACGGACGAAAGCTGGCGGGGACAGCCCGGACCTGTTATCTTCTCGGAGATATATGACGGCGAGCATTATGATGCCCGGCTGGAGCGGGGAAGTATGATTTTCGATTATCTGAAATGGAAGCCGGTGCAGGTGATTCCGTTTCCGAAAGAGGTTCTTACAGCCCAGGCGGGCAGCAAGGTGGGGAAGATGGAGCGGCTGCAGGCCAGGGAAGTCTTGGTGACACCGGAAGGAGACACGGTGATTGACTTCGGGCAGAATCTGTCGGGCTGGGTATCTTTTCAGGTACAGGCAGAGGAAGGCAGCAGGATTGTGCTGAAATGCTTTGAGACGCTGGATGCCTGCGGAAACGTATATACGGCAAACCTTCGTTCCGCCAAACAGGAAATCCGCTATATCTGCAAAGGAGGAGGGATGGAGAATTACCATCCGCTTTTTACTTTCATGGGATTCCGCTATGTGCAGGTGCTGCAATGGCCGGGAGAGGTGAAGAAGGAAGATTTTTCTGCGTATGCGCTGTACTCCAGGATGGAACAGACAGGAACCTTCCGCTGTTCCCACCCTCTGGTGAACAGGCTGCAGCAGAATATTCTCTGGGGACTGAAGGGGAATTTCCTGGATATTCCCACGGACTGCCCCCAGAGGGATGAAAGAGTGGGATGGACAGGGGATGCCCAGATTTTCTGCAGAACAGCATGTTATCTCATGAATACATACAGCTTTTTCCGGAAATGGCTGAAGGATGTGGCGGCGGACCAGACTCCGGAGGGCGGCGTACCCCATGTGGTACCGGATATCATCAGCGGTAAAGAGGAAAACGACTGGCTGCTGTCCCAGGGAACCCATTCGGCGGCTGCCTGGGCGGACGTGGCGGTAATCAATCCATGGACCCTGTATCTGGTTTACGGCGACAGGACCATTCTGGAAGAGCAGTATGAAAGTATGAAGAAATGGATTGGTTTCATGGAAGCCCATTCCGTGGATTATATATGGAACTATAAACTGCAGTTCGGGGACTGGGTGGCCCTGGATGCGGAGGAGGGGAGTTATTTCGGCGCTACTCCAAACGACCTGACCTGTACGGCGTACTTTGCTTATTCCACAGGACTTTTTGCCAAAATCGCGGATATCCTGGGAAGGACAGAGGACGCGGCATACTATGGCGCATTGCACGGTAAGATTGTGGAAAAATTTCAGAGTACCTTTTTTAAGGAAGACGGCGAAATGACGGCACAGACCCAGACTGCGCATATTGTGGCGCTATATTTCAATCTGGTGCCGGAGGCATTCCGCGGACGGACTGCAAAACGGCTGGTGGAACTGCTCCGGAGAGAAGGGGGGCATCTGGTGACGGGATTTGTGGGCACTCCTTATTTCTGCCATGCACTCAGCAGCAACGGCTATGTGAAAGAGGCCTATGAGCTGCTGCTGAGGGAGGATTTCCCCTCCTGGCTGTATCAGGTGAAGATGGGGGCAACCACGGTATGGGAGCACTGGGACGGACTGAAGCCGGACGGAACCATGTGGAGCCCGGATATGAATTCCTTCAACCATTATGCCTACGGGGCTGTAGGTGACTGGCTGTACCGGGTGGTTCTGGGGATGGAGCCGGATGAGCGGGACCCCGGGTATCATCATTCCGTCATCAGCCCTCAGACGGGAGATGCCTTTGATTTTGCGGAAGGCGCTTATGAGAGCGTATACGGCACCTTAAAGGTTCGCTGGGAAAAGGGGAAGGAGGACAAGAATGTCCGCAGGCTTCAGATAACCATTCCCCACAATACCACAGCCGAGATACGTCTGGAAAAGGGAGCATGCCGTGTCAGGGCTGAGGGGCTGGAATTTGTTCCGGAGGAAGGGACGCTCATTGCACAATGCGGTTCCGGACAGTGGGAGGTCAGTTATTTATGCTCATAACCCGAAACATTTAGCCAACTCCTTTTTTAAAAATTCAAAGCTCACGAGTACAAAGGAGCATGTGTCGCCATGATGACAAGGAAAAACGGTTTTGCGATGGAGATAAAACTATATTACGGCAGGAATGAAATCTGGATTCCCGTGCCGGAGGAATGCCGTACGGAGACAGGCTGGGATTTTCGGACAGCGGAAGCCAGGTATCAGGCATTTTTTGAACAGAAAAGCGAAGAAGAGACAGCATTTTGGATGGCGTTTGAGGCCTCTTATGACACCCGGATGAAGCTGGAGATTTCCCTGCCCGGGGAAGAAGACTACTACCATGTAATCCCCTGTAATATTTACGGGGACAACCATGCGGAGGAGGTACGCAATGCGTATAGGACACGCATCGGGGAATTTCCTCTGTTGACCACAAAGCATCCGGAAGCGGCGTTCTGCTCTCCTTACTGGGAATTCCGCGCTGACAGAGCGGCCATGCCCCTGTCTGCCCTCTGCTGCAAAAAGGGGACGGCGGCGGTATCAGTGGATCCTTATTCGGAGGAAGAAGGGGCATACCTGAAAAACGGCCTCTTTGCGTCGCTGCCGGACAGTTTCGGCGTGACACTGGGCTATACCAATGATCCGGTAACCTTCCTGAACCGTTCCGTACCTGCTGCTGCCACGGGAAGCCGGGGAAGGAAGGCTTCCGTTACGGGACGGATTTATGCTCTGTCAGGCAAGGGGCGGCCTGCCATTCATGATATCGTGCGCAGGGAATATGAGAAAAGGCACGTGCGCCCATCCTTCAGGAAAACCTTCCGGCAGGCGGCGGAGGCCATGCTGGACGCTTTCTGCTGTCTGAACTACGACCAGGACGCAGGGGAGTATACCAACAGGAAATGCAGGCCTTACAAAGAACTGGAATTAAAACCCTGGAGAAACGTAGTGGAAATCGGCTGGACGGGAGGGGCGATACTGGCGTATCCTCTGGTAATGAGCCGGTATCTGCTGGGAGCGCCGGAGGACGATAAGGCACCGAAGGATTTGCCGGAGGACGATAAGGCACTGAAGGATTTGCCGGAGGACGATAAGACGCCGAAGGATTTGCCGGAGGACGATAAGACGCCACGAAATTTGCCGGAGGACTGTAAGACGCTGGGGGAGTTGCAGGTAAACGGCAGGTCTATGCAGGTTTTGTCTGCGGAGGAGAAGCTGTCCCGTGTTCTGTCCGGCGAGGAGATGCTTGACAGAATCGTAGGGGGATACCGTGAGGAATCAGGATTTTTCCTGGATTTGTATGCCCCGGTGGAGGAGGGCCTAAGCGGCAGGCTGAACGGCTGGTGGACTTACTATGGCCTGTGCAGGGACTGCCACTGTGCTTACACCCAGGGCAGCGCGGTATACTATATTCTGAAGACCATCCTTTTCCTGAAGAAGAAAGGGGAACCCTACCGTGAGGCATGGCTGGAGGGCTGCCGGAAAGTGCTGGATACCGTGGTTTCCCTCCAGAGGGAAGACGGGGCCTTCGGCTACACTTATTCCGCCGCTGAGAAAAAGGTACTGGATTGGGAGGGCTTTGCAGGCTGCTGGTTCGTGCCGGGGCTTCTCTATCTTGCCAGGCTTACGGGGGAACATTCCTATGTGGAAGCGGCGGAAAAAGCACATGGATATTATCGTAATTTCGTATATAATTTGGATTGCTGGGGAGCGCCCATGGACACCTGGAAGGCGGTGGACCAGGAAGGAAATTTGAGCTTTCTTCACGGCAGCAGGCTTCTCTATGAGGAAACCGGGGAGAAGCAGTATCTGGAGGATATGAAATGCAGCGCAGGCTATGAATTCCTGTGGCGTTACGGCTATCCAACCCGCCCGGAGCATCCCCCGCTGAAAGACGGCTGGAATGCCTGCGGCGGTTCCGTGACTTCCGTGTCCAATCCTCATATTCATCCCATGGGAGTGCTGGCGGATGAGGATTTGCTGTATCTGGCAGAGGTTACCGGGGATTCCTATTACAGGGAGCGGGCGCTGGATTCCGCTGCCTGGATGATGCAGACATTGGAATTGTATCCGGATAAGACAGGCTATGGGCGTTACGGCATTCTCTCCGAGAGGTGGTGTCCTTCCGACGGGCTGGTGACGGAGCGGTATGACAGCGGAGAACCCTACGGTTCCTGGTTCAGCTATAATCTGTGGGCAGCAGCCAATGTGTTTGAGGCGGTATTGAATCGTTTGGGCGAGTCATCAGCCTTTTCGTTGCAAATATAAAGGAACAGAATTATCAATTTCCGTTTACCGATATCCGGGTGGGAAGAGAACGAAATCCTGTTTATCTGTCATTTCCTCCGGGAATGTTCTGGAAAAAGGATGGAAGATGCTGCCCCGAGTCCGGAGGGCCTGGGGCGAAGCATTCCTTAAGAAGCTGTTGTTTTACATCTCCAATCCATAGGAAAGCACTTTCCATCCGTCTCCATCCATGACTGCCGTTATTGTCAGGTATTCCAGGTAATCCACCCCGGCTGCAGGGCGAAATTCCAACGAAATGACGCAGGTTTCTCCGGATGCAATATCACTGATATCCAGTCCTTTCACAGCCTGGAGCATGGCTTCCGAGGCTACATGTCCGTCTATTCCGCCCGGAAATACGTCGATATCCGACTCGAAATCCGCAGACAGATACTGCCTGATGTTTTCCGTATTTCCGTTCAGGTATGCTTCCCAGAAGACCATTGCCAGCTGTTGCAGCTGTTTTCCCGATTCTGACAGCTCACTGTCCGTTTCTGTGGGAACTATGGAGAAACCGTCGGCGATAGCACGTATCTGTGTATGGAATCCTTCCACATATTCCGAATCCGAAGGATACGTATAATTTATGCACATCGTGGAAACATCGCTTCTGCGTATCTCAGCAAAAAAGAGCCGGCCTTCACTTTCTTTCCTATAAAGGTCGCTTTCCTCTGTCTGGGAATAGCCGTCCGCTTCAAGGCGCTCCTGTACCTGCGCCCAGGTGCTTCCGCCGCAGTCATTTATCCAGAGCTGCACCATTTCATTTGCCGTCCACATCCATGCGTCCGGCGCATAGGGCTGCCATCCTTCCGAGGGGATCAGGATGTAATATCCATCGCCGCTGTACAGAGTGGCAGGCATTTCCGTCGGAATTCCCTCCTGCATATAAGTAAGCGTATATGCAGAGCCTACGGCAGCACTGCTTTCCGGCCCGTCATCAGCCGGTTCAGGGGTGATGTGTGTGCCTGGCTGTTCCGGGGAACTCTCACCGTAGGCCATACTGTCCGGGGGAGGGTCCATCGGTACGTTAACCTTGTCCGTTCCCGGTCTGTTAACCGTGTTGGCTTCCGGAATATTAGCCATGTCTGTGCCAGGATAAGCAGGGGCTGTCCCGGACAGATAAGGTGTGTCAATCTCCGGTGCATTTGCGGTTAGATTCCCGCTGTCTGTTTTGCCCGCGGCTTCCGATGTCCTGGCGGAGGTGGAAAATACCACAGCCACGGACAAAATCAGCAGCAATGCGGCAACACCGGTTATGCGTTTCATTTTCTTATATTTCATGATCAACACAATCCTTTCTTCCGTTGCGTTTTTGCTGAATCCGTTGTAGAGGGGCAGCAGGCTGCGCTTTTTTTCCTCCATCCCGATCAGCGCCATGGCATATCCGGCTCTGGACTGTTCGCCGAACCGCCGCAGGACGCCCTCGTCACATGACAGCTCGATATCCCGGTTCAGGAGTCCGCACATTACCCATACCAGCGGGTTGAACCAGTGAATGCACAGGGCGGTTACCATTGCCAGCTTCAGGGCGGCATCGTGATGGCGGATATGTACATATTCGTGTTGCAGCACGTATTCCAGTTCAGGAGAATTTTCTTCTATGAGCCTTTCGGGCAGCAGGATGACCGGGTGCAGGATTCCGTAGGTCAGCGGGGCGGTAATTTTATTCGACTGCCTGATGAAAGTCGGATATCCTGTCCGGTGTGTGTTCAGCCATTGCCGAACCCGGTTATTCTCTACGGGAACGGCGTCTCGAAAGTCCCGAAGGCTGCGGAAATATGCCCTGACAAAGAATATCGCGCAGAGGGCGGCGCCGATTCCCCAGACTGCCGGCAGCACCGGGAACCGGTTTTCACCTCCCGCAGAGAGGACGGTTTCTCCCAAAGCCGTATTCTGTACCGCCGTCCAGGAGGCAGGAGTAGCGGCCGATATCGCTCCTTCTCCTGTTCCGTATGTGACATACGCCGGAATTTCCGGTACCGCCTTCGGCTGTAAAAGGGAATATACGCTGAACACGGAGGAAAAGGAAAACGGAACCAGCAGCCGCACCAGAGCCACGCCCCATAAAATCGGAAAGGTACGTTTGGGCAGCCTGTAGAGCAGCACGGCCCGCACCGTCAGGATGGCCAGAATCAGCACCCCGCCGTATATACTTCTCTGAATCAGTCCTGCAGCAGTCATTTATCATCCCTCCTCCACGATTTTTTTCAGCCGTTCAATCTGCTCAGCAGACAGCGTCTTGCGCGTGAGAAGGGATGCAAACAGCATGTCGGCAGAGCCATCGTAGATTTTGTCGATGAGTTCGTCTGTCTCAGCCGCCTGTACCTCTTCTCTGGAAAGCAGCGCGTGGCACAAAAAGTTCGGTTCGCGCCGTTCGATGGCACCCTTCTTGATGCATTTCTTGATTACGGTGTAGGTAGTATTGATATTCCAGCCGGTCTGTTCCTGTAAAATGTCGGAAATATGCTTTGCGGTGGAATCACCCTCCCGCCAGAGCACCGCCATTACCTTCAGTTCCGAATCGAAAAGTTTGATACCCATATTTGACCTCCTTCCGGTTGATGCCGAAATGTACGTTTACATATACTATTGCAATAGTTTGATAATTACATACTATCACGATAGTAGGAGCTTGTCAATACGATTGGAGTAGTTTTTGTATACGTGCCTCGGAACTTTTGACGGAAGAGAAAAGTGCATGGGCTTTTTACGCTTTCTCCGGTGCAGGCGTATCAGCTGGCAAGGCAGGCCGGAAGCAGAGGTATCCGGCTTTATACGGTTTTCCGCTTCATCAGCGTGGTGGAGACCTCCAGCTTTACAGGAGTGCTCTCCCCATCCTCTATCAGCTGGGAGAGACGGCGCACCGCCATTTCTCCCATATATTCTTTGGGTACATTCACGGTAGTCAGGGGCGGTTCCGTGTAGGCGGAGGCAGGCATATTGTCAAAGCCCGCCAGAGCCACATCCTTTGGGATACGGTATCCCTTTTCCTTTAATGCCTTCATGGCACCCAGGGCGATGAGGTCATTGTCCGCAAAATAACAGCGGGCAGGCTTTTCCCCGGCATCCAGCAGAGCCTTCATGTCCGCATAGGCGCCCTCCGGCGAGGGTGAGAGGTAGTGGACTTTGGAATTGGCTGTAGACATGCCGTTTCTCCTGACTGCCCGGTAGAAACCGTCCGCCCGGCGGGTGAAATTGTTGATCGGATAGGAGGAGCGCAGGTATCCCGGCTGCTCCCTGCACTGTGAGATCAGGTGGCAGGTGGCCAGGTAAGCGCCCTGGGCATTATTGATCAGTACATAGTCTGCCTCAGTGGTCTCGAAATAGGTGTCCAGGACCACCAGGGGGAGCTTCAACTTCAGAAAAGGAACCAGGTCGTTTTCCAGCATTTCCGTCCCAAGAAGCAGGATTCCCTTACAGTCAAAATGAATCAGTTCCCGGAGCTGCCGTTCCGGATTTTCCCCTTCATCCAGATAAAATACATTCAGATAATAGTGATGCCTTTTGCACCCCAGATCGATTCCCTGGGACAGGTGGGAAAAAAAGGGGGTGTCGGCAACCACGGCGCCGTGCTTGCGGTAAATGATGAAATACAGGGTTCCACGTGGCGGCTGTGTCTGGGGCGCTTTTTCCGTGAGGCGGCTGAAATCATATCCCAGTTCCCGGGCGGTGTCCATAACTTTTCTGCGGGTGGCAGTGCTGACCCCGGGTTTGCCGTTTAAAGCCATGGAGACGGCTGCCTCGGATATATGCAGTATCTGAGCCATTTCTTTTGCGGTGACGGACATTTGATGCCCTCCTTTTTACATAAAAATACGTACAGATGCGCTCGCTCGTTATAAGTTTATGTTGGCAAATGTTTTTGACCGTGAGTATAAAAACTCAAAAGTTCTTTCTGAACACTTCCTTATTATAATAAATTAAGTAAATTCAGTCAAGAAAAATCTTAAATATACTTAATAATGAATTGATATTAAGCTTTCTTAAGTGAATAATAGAGTAACAGATGCAGCTGTGCCAGGCACAGGAGCTGTAATAAACAGAAGAACTATGCCAGGCACGGGAGATGTGACAAACAGAAGAACTATGCCAGGAACGGGAGCTGTAATAAACAGAAGAACTATGCCAGGCACGGGAGATGTAACAACCAGAGGAGTTATGCCAGGCATGGGAGCTATGACAAGCACAGGAACAATAACAGGCACAGGAGGTTAAAGGTATGGCAAAGATTGTATTGGGTTACGCACCCACGAGAAGAAGTATTTTTTCCGCACCGGACGCGGTGAAGTATGCGGATCTTACAAGGGAGAAGCTGAGAAGCATGGAAGTGGAATTTGTGGATATCGACGACATTTCCCAGGACGGCCTGCTCCATGACGACGGGGACAGAATCCGCATTGCGGAAAAGTTCCGTGAGCGGAAGGTGGACGGTCTGTTTTTCCCTCACGGGAATTTCGGCACGGAATACGAGGTGGCAAGGCTGGCGAAGGAGCTGAATGTGCCCGTGCTGCTGTGGGGTCCCAGGGACGAGAGGCCGGATGAAAAGGGAGTCCGCCTTCGGGACAGCCAGTGCGGCCTGTTTGCCACGGGGAAGGTGCTTCGGAGATTCCAGGTACCCTTCACCTATCTGTGCAACTGCAGGCTGGAGGATAGGGAATTTGAGGCAGGTATCCGCAATTTCCTGGCGGTGTGCAATGTGGTGAAGGCCTTCCGCAGCACCAGGATTCTGCAGATCGGTCCCCGTCCCTTTGATTTCTGGTCCACCATGTGCAATGAGGGGGAGCTTCTGGAGAAGTTCAACATTCAGCTTTCCCCCATTCCTCTGCCGGAGCTGAAAGCGGAAATGGAGCAGGCGAAAGCGGAGGGGACGAAGGTGGCGGAGACGGTGGCCTACTGCAGGGAGCATTTCGATATCGCCATCAAAGAGGAGGAACTGGAAACCGTGGCTGCCCTGAAGGTGGCAATAAGGGAACTGGCAGGACGCTACGGCTGCAATACTGTGGCCATTCAGTGCTGGAATGCCCTGCAGGGGGAGATTGGCATCATGCCCTGTGCCGCCAACAGCCTGCTGAATGAGGAGGGCCTTCCGGTGGTGTGCGAGACGGACATCCACGGGGCCATAACCGCTGTGATGGCGGAGGCGGCAGGCATGGATGAAGCCCGGAGCTTTTTCGCCGACTGGACCGTGCGGCATCCGGACAATGAGAACGGGGAGCTGCTCCAGCACTGCGGTCCATGGCCCATTTCCTGCGCATCCTGCAGGCCCACCATCGGTTATCCGCTGGCATTTTCCCATCCCGGAGCCGTGGAAGCCGAGGCAAAGAAGGGAGAGATGACGCTGTGCCGCTTCGACGGAGACAACGGGGAATACTCCCTGCTGCTGGGAAATGCGGTGGGCGTGGACGGCCCTTATACGAAGGGAACCTACGTGTGGGTTGAGGTGAAAAACTGGAAGCGCCTGGAGGCAAAGCTGGTGGAAGGCCCCTATATTCATCATTGTGTGGGAATCCACAGGGATGTGGTGCCCGTATTGTATGAGGCCTGCAGGTACATAGGCGTGAAGCCGGATTTATATGACGACAACGAGGATGAAGTAAAGGGAAAGATATGTGGCTACGAGAGCGGCGTTTAGTTGTACATTTATGCCGGCAGGCGTGAAAGGATAAGGATATGGACGAATTGACGAGAAAAGCTTACAGGCTGCGCAGAGACATCATAGAGGAAGTCTACCGCTCTTCTGCAGGCCACGTAGGCGGTGATTTAAGCGTGATAGATATACTGACGGTACTGTATTTCCGGGTGATGAATGTCTCCCCGGACAATTGGGATTCCCCGGACAGAGACAGGTTTTTCCTGAGCAAAGGGCACTGTGCGGACGCTCTGTACATGGTTCTGGGGGAAAAGGGCTTCTTCGACAAAAAGGAAGCCATTGAGACCTTCAGTGCCTATGGTTCCCGGTTTATTGGACATCCGAATACAGATGTGCGGGGAATCGAGATGAATTCCGGTTCTCTGGGACACGGTCTTGCCCTGGGGGTGGGGACAGCGCTGGCGGCGAAGATGGACGGCCGGGATTACCGCACTTATGTGGTGCTGGGGGACGGGGAGATGGCGGAGGGCTCCAACTACGAGGCCATGATGGCAGCGGCCCATTATCATCTGGACAACCTCTGCGCCACGGTGGATTTGAACCGCCTGCAGATCAGCGGAACCACGAGAGAGGTCATGTGCAGTGACGATATGGGTGAGAAATTTGCATCCTTTGGATGGAACGTGATTCCCGTGGAGGACGGGAATGACTGCGGGCAGCTTCTGGCAGCATATGGGCAGGCAGCATCCGTGAAGGGACGGCCCAGTGTGGTGATAGCCCATACGGTAAAGGGCAGAGGGGTATCCTTTATGGAGGATAACAAAAGCTGGCATCACGGCGTGATGACAAAGGAACAGTATGAAACCGCAGTGCAGGAGCTGGAGGAGGTGTGCCGTGAATAAGATAACCAACCGTCAGGTAATTTGTGATACGCTGCTTGGGGCGGCCGAAAGGGATAAAGACATCGTTGTAGTCTGCTCTGATTCCAGAGGTTCCGCATCGCTGGGCGCTTTTGCGGAAAAGTATCCGGAACAGTTTGTGGAGATGGGAATCGCGGAGCAGAACCTGGTGACCGTGTCCGCCGGCCTGGCTTCCTGCGGGAAAAAGGTCTTCGCAGCCTCCCCTGCCTGTTTTCTGTCCACCAGGAGCTATGAACAGGCCAAGGTGGATGTGGCTTATTCCAAAACCAATGTGACACTGATCGGCATCAGCGGAGGTGTCAGCTACGGCGCGTTGGGAATGACCCATCATTCCTGTCAGGATATCGCGGCATTTGCGGCGCTGCCGGATATGAGAGTATATCTCCCCAGCGACCGTTTCCAGACAGCCAGGCTGATGGAGGCGCTTCTGCAGGACAGGCTGCCTGCTTATGTGAGAGTCAGCAGGTCCGCCACGGAAGATGTGTACGGCGGGGACATGGATTTTACCCTGAATAAGGCAAATGTGCTGATGGAAGGGGAGGATATCCTGCTGGTGGCCTGCGGGGAGATGGTGCCTGCCGCTTTCCAGGCTGGGAAAATACTTCGGGAGAAGGGATACAGCGCAGGGCTTCTGGATATGTACTGTGTGAAGCCCATAGATGAGGTGACGCTGCTTGCTGCCGCGAAAAGGGCCAGAGTGGTTGTGACGGTGGAGGAGCATTCTCCCTATGGGGGCCTTGGCAGCATTACCGCCCAGGTAATCTCAGCTCATTGCCCCAGAAAGGTGGTAAACCTGGCGCTGCCGGACGGGCATCTGGTGGGCGGCACGAACAGGGAGATTTTTGCCCATTACGGCCTGGATGCGGAGGGAATCGCCCGGGCGTGCCAAGAGGCTTTAAAGCAATGAAATATATCATAGGCATCGACCAGAGCACCCAGGGAACCAAGGCGCTGGTTTTCGACGGGGAAGGCAATATCCTGTACAGGGCAGACGTGCCCCACAGGCAGATCATCAATGAAATGGGCTGGGTCTCCCATGACCCGGAGGAAATATACCGGAATGTGCTCCGGGCAGTGAAAACGGCGGTGGAGGGGGCGAAAATCCCCAAAGGACAGATAGAGGCTGTGGGAATCAGCAATCAGAGAGAGACTACGGTGCTGTGGGATCAGGAGGGCAGGCCGCTGTATCCCGCTGTGGTATGGCAGTGCAACAGGGCGGAGTATATCGCGGAGCGGCTGAAGGAAAGCGCGGAGCTGATCTATGAAAGGTCGGGGATTCCGCTGTCCGCTTATTTCCCCGGGGCTAAGATGGCATGGCTGATGGAGCATGCGGCTGCGGGGCTTCCCGGGGATACCAGGCTCCACTTCGGCACGGTGGACAGCTGGCTGCTCTACAGATTGACGAAAAACCGTATCTATAAGACCGATCTTTCCAATGCCTCCCGCACCCAGCTTTTCAATCTGCGAACCCTGTCCTGGGATGGGGAATTATGCAGGCTTTTCGGGGTTCCCATGGAGGCGCTGCCGGAGCCTGTCCCCAGCGACAGCTGTTTCGGCACAACGGATTTTGAAGGCTTCCTGGAGAGAGAGGTGCCGATACTGGCCATGCTGGGGGATTCCCATGGGGCCCTGTTCGGACAGGGGTGCCATAAAAAAGGCATGGTGAAAGCCACTTACGGGACAGGTTCTTCCGTGATGATGAATATCGGAGAGAAGTTCGTCAGGAGCAGAAACGGACTGGCTGCTTCCCTTGCCTGGGGGATAGAGGGCAGGGTGGACTATGTGCTGGAGGGAAATATCAATTACACCGGGGCAGTGATTACCTGGCTGAAAGAAGACATGGGAATCATCCAATCGCCCGGGGAGGCGGAAAAGCTGGCCAGGCAGGCAAACCCTGCGGATACCTGTATACTGGTGCCTGCTTTCACCGGTCTGTCCGCCCCTTACTGGAAGGGGGATGCGAAGGCGTTTCTCTGCGGTATGAGCCGCACTACGGGACGGGCGGAGCTGGCCCGGGCTGCGCTGGACAGCATTGCCTTCCAGGTGACAGATGTGCTGAAAGCCATGGAGCAGGACAGCGGCTGCGCCCTTCAGGAGCTGCGCACGGACGGAGGGCCTGCGAAGAATGCTTATCTGATGCAGATGCAGAGCGACCTGGCAAAGGTACGGGTAAGCGCGGCGGTGCAGGAGGAGTTGTCTGCCATGGGAGCAGCTTATCTGGCGGGGCTTACTGCCGGGATTTACCGGAGGGAAGAGCTGTTCGCCCGGATGGAATACCGAAGGTATATGCCGGTAATGGAAGCGAAAAGCAGGGAAGAGAAATATGCTGCCTGGAAGAAGGCGGTTGACATGGCCTGTCAATATACGGAAAAATAAAAGAATGCACCCGAGATGTGGTTTCGGGTGCTTTTTTCCCGGTTATGAGCATCAGTGCCCGGTGGGGCTACAGATTGTCGAAGGCAACCGTCTCCTTCTCCAGCCGTGCCACTACCTCCTGATTGGCGTCCATCTGTTTTGTGATATTCTCCATGTCGGAGGCAAGGCTTCTGGTGCTGCCGGCCATACCGGTGATTCCCAAAGCGCCCTCATCGATGGCTTTTGTGATGATGCCGATGGAGTCTGCTATGCCGGACATGGAATTTTTCAGCCGTTCGGTCCGTTCGTGGAATTCATCCATGGTTCTGCGGATATAGGCTGCGTCCTCCTTATACTGGCTACCGGACCGGACGAATGCCTGGAATTCCTTCAGGACGGAGCCGCTCATATAGTCCACAAGCTGCTGGGCATTTTCGGAAAGGTTATTGACGGCGGAAGTGACGACAACGTTGACTTCCTGGATGCGGCTGGCGGTCTCCTGGCTGGAATTGGACAGTTCCCTGACTTCCCTGGCCACCATGGCGAAGCCTTTGCCTGCATCCCCCGCATTGGCGGCTTCCACGGAAGCATTCAGGGAGATCAGCCGTGTCTGCTGGGCGATGGCAAGAATATCCCCGGTGAGGCTCTGAATCTGGTTTACGCTTTTGCTTTTTTGGATGGCGTCGCTCAGGGAGCGCAGAATTTCCTCCGTCTTCTGGCTGGTGCTCTCCGCGCTGTTCTGGGCGGATTGCTGCATGGTGTCTGCACGTTCGTTCATCTGGGCGGTATAAGCCGTAATCTCCCCGCATTCCTTGGCAATGGTATGTACCTCCTGGCGCACATTGCCGGCGCCTTCATTGATGGCGGATACATTGCCTGCAACCTCCCGGAAGGTGGATGAGAGATTACCCGCAAGGGAGGAGAGCCCGGCGGCGTTCTTCCGGGAATCCTGCGTCCGCTTCAGCACTTCGGCAGTCATTCCGTTAATGTGCCCGGAACTTTCCTTTATGGTTTTCAGAATACTTTTAATTGGAATCACAACATAACGGGTTATCAGCCTGATATCCGCAAATACCAGAAGGATACAGGCCGCGGCAGCCGCGATGCCCACCGTCAGGGACAGAAAATAAACGGCAGAGAGATGCTCTCTGGCTTCCTGGGTCTGCTGGCTGATGGATGCGTCCAGGGCATCGATATCGGTTTCCATGGCATCGGCGAAGGAAGCCACGTCCCCGTTGGCCAGGGCGTAGGCCTGCTGGGTTTTGTGGCCTGCGCTGGCACAGGTCAGATGGACAAGGGCATGTTTGAAGGAGGCATAGTCGGACAGAAGGGAATCGTACAGGGAGCGGTCCGCCTCCATGACATAGCCTTCGTATTCCGTCAGCATTTCATCCAGAAGCTTTTCCTCATCCTTGATCTGCTGTACCAGAACAATCATGGTGTCGTAGTCAGTGGCGACAATGTGGCTTAAGGCCATTTTGTGGATGTCCATGGAAGTCTGGCAGATCCGGGCCAGGCGGCTCTTTCCGTCCATGTAGTTGTCAGCAATATTGGAGGCGCTGGAATTCACATTGCGGATATTGACAATGAAAAGAATGTTTGACAACAGCGCCACTACGCCCAGGAGGGCGATGGGGATAATCAAACGATGCTTTAAGCTGATATTTTTCATGGTATCTGATACTCCTTCGGGATCGTCGGGAAATAAATTTTGTGTTACGGGGCGGTAATGCCGGCTGCCATATTGTCCAGAAGTTCCTGAAGGTTCTTCCCTGAGGGCCTTCCTGCCAGGAGCTCCGCGGTAAAGGTGGAAACCGGTTCCCAGAAATTGCCGCCGATGCGCTGAAGGCAGGAATACTCGGACTGTTCTAACAGCGCGGCAATGGCCGGGGAGTCCTGAACCTCCTGGGAAGCCGCAGCATTGCGGTTGGATGGTCCCTGACCCCGGAGCAGAAAGCGCAGCGCCTGATTTTCCTCATTGGTAATCCATTCAGCCAGCTTTGCGGACCACTCTCGCTCCCGGGAGTACGCGTTGACACCGATGAGCTTATAGCCGGAGAAAGAGGACATCTGGACCTGCTGTCCGGCACAGGTATAGGAGGGGAGCCTGGAAGCGCCGTACCCATCGTCCCAGGCCTCCTCCACAGCCACCGCGTTCCACACGCCGCTGACACCGGCGATGATGGTGCCGTTTTGGACGCCTTCCAGAAAACCGGCATCGTCTGTGCTCAAAAATCCCGGATTCTTTGCCATGTTTTCCATGGCTCTGGCTACGTCTGTTCCCCGGATGTCTCCTTCCGTATCGTTCCAGGTACAGTAGTTGGTAATGCCGTCGTCGTTCAGGCCCACAGTGAGGCCGGTATTGCCGAACAGGGCGTATACATACCACCCGGAGGACCAGTCCATGGAGACCTTTTTGCCCTGTGACCCGGCAATGTCCAGCATTTTGTCCCAGGACAGGATGTCCTCTTCCGAGAAGTAGTTTTTATTATAGTATAGAAAATACCCGTTGTCCGCCGTGAGGGGATAGGCATACAAAATATCGTTCACCGATGCCGCATGGACAGCCTCGGGCAGGTTTTCCTCACGCAGGACATCCGCATTATCCACCGGTTCCAGGGCACCGGCAGCCACCAGGGTATTCAGCTGGTCATCCGCAAAGGCGAATACGTCAGCCCCGTTTTCCAGATCTTCCATCAGCGCATCGGCACAGTGGCTTTCGCTCTGGGGCTGGCAGGTAATCTGAAAGTCCGCCTCTCCCTGATAATGCGCCACAAATCCGTCGATAATCCGGCCAAGCAGCTCCTCATCTTCCGCGGCGCCCCAGACTGTGAGCTTCACCTTTTCAGGAACGGACGTCTGAATCTCCCCGGATGGGGCGGAAGTCCTGTCCTGGCACCCGGTAAGGGATACAGCCAGCAGGAAAAGGGCAGGGATCCATAATTTTTTTCCTCTCATCATACTAATCTCCGATAATTACGTTGTCTTGTGCTTACTATATAGAATATATTTTAACATTGCGTATCTGATTTTGCAATGGGGTATTGATGCGGTGATGCGGCTGCCTGCCCCAGGGGCAGCATGTATGAAATTTGTGAAGGAAGCCGACTTTCCCGACAAAAACAAGTCTTTCGCGCCATATGCCTTGTTTTTCCATGAAATCATGCGATATAAGTAAAAGGGGTTTTGCGCATTTACGGAGATTGAAGGGGACTGGAAACTGATATCGCCGTTTGGCCTGACCGGAAAATTTGGATCGGAGGATGACTGGAATGGAACCTGTGTTTGAGGCAAAGGAAGAAAGGATGAAACGAAAAATGCCGCATCGCGCCGGCGGACGAAAAATACGGCGTGCATTGGGAATCTTTCTGTCGGCGGCGATGGCACTGGGCATGCTGTGGGCAGACGGAACTGCGCCACATGCCGTGGTATGGGCTGCTTCGCAGGAGAAGACGGAGCTTAGCGGACGCCAGGGGGACATTGGGGAAACATATCCTGCGGCGGCATTGTTTGCTCAATCGGGTGACCTTAATTTGAGCAGTAGTGGAAGTATGGGCGATCTGGAGTCAAAAGGTTACCATTGGGATGCGTCTAACAAGATACTCAGCCTGAAGAATATCGATGTCAGCGGTACTGTGACCCTGCCGGACGCTACTGTAACCATAGAGACAACGGGGGAGTGTTCCATTGATACGCTGGCCACTAACGGGGCAAATAATATACAGCTGACTTTCGACGGGACAGGTGTGCTGACGATTGAACAGAATATTAATCTTAGCGGTGGCAACGGAACCAGTCTCACAGTAGGAGCGCACACTCATGTCATAGCCAGGGGTGGTATCAGTATCGGTGCAAGCGGCGGGGTGGACTCCACAGTAACCGTATACGGAACCCTAACTGCAAGGGGCTACGATATGAACGCTATATATGCTGGAAAGGTAGTAGTAGGTAGCGGAGGTATGCTGGAGGTTTCTGGACAAAATGGCGTATTGCTTAACGGTATGAGTAAAAGTACTAGTTTCGATTTAAACTATGCCGATGTGTTTACCGTCCAGCAGGGAGGCTGCTTTACCGCAAACTGTGAAAAGTTTAATGTAATGGTGGCCTCTGTAGGTAATTTTTTGGAAGGAAGCAACCCGGATAAGGCAATTAACATCCCTGAAGGCTATCTTCCCTCAGACTGCGAAGTAAAAGTAAGAGACGGAGTAGTTGACCTTGTGAAGAAAGGTACCGATGTGGTATACACCGGCCCCCTGACCATTCACGAAAATCACGACTGGTCAGGAGACTGGAACAAGGATGCACTCCACCACTGGAAAGTATGTGAATTTGAGTGGTGTAATGAGACAAACGACGATACACCGCACAGCTTTGACATCAGCACAGGGAAATGCATCTGTGGCGCCTCTTTGGATGTCAGCCTGAACGGGACAGATGGGCTGATTTATAACGGTCAGGGGCAGCAGCCCCAAATTGTTGTCAAGGTTGACGGCACGATATTGGATACGTCAAAATACAAAATGGTTTTTGACAACAATATTAATGCAGGAGAAGCGTCCGTCACCGTCAGCGGAAAGGATGGTCTGGACTTTACGCGGATGATGAAATTTACGATTGGAAAGGCTACGCCTGATCTCAAGTGGAATGGTACCGGGCAGATCGTAGTCTATTCCGGCAGCCCGGCCAGAATCACTCCGCCCGAAGTGACGCTGGTAAACGGAGAGAAGTTTGACGGGGACATAAATTATTCCTATACAGTGAGCGGTTCAGGTGACGATAGATCTGGCCTGCCCACTAATGCAGGAACATACAATGTCAAGGCTGCTATCGCGGAACAGGGCAACTATACTGCCGCTGTCAGCAGCAGATGTAATCTGACGATCAATAAAGCACCCGCGCCGAAAGTTACGGATGTGATAAAGACGTATACCTGTACCATTGGCTCCGGAGGGGTTGTCTCCATTGATGCGGCGGGTAAATTGCCGGGGGATCGCGGAGAAACAAAGTATGCCTTTATCACAACAGATGGAAAAAGTATCCTGTCTGATGTATCTATGGGTACAGATGGAAAGCTTAAGTTCACCGTGGCAGGGAGTAAATCGGCAGGGGACACGGCATCCATCGTTGTGACGGCAGAAATGGAGAATTACGAAAATGCCACATTTAACGTGAATGTAGAACTTGTGGCAAAAAAGATTGTGGAACTGCAGAACGAAAGCAGTGTATCTGTAAAGGGCGGCGATACGCTTACCTATGGACAGGCGCTTTCAGATCTTACCCTGGAGCCGGCTGCTTTTGTAGAGCAGGTAACGAAGGAAACAGTGGAAGGTTCGCTTGCCTGGAAGAAGGGTTCCCTTGTCCCGAATGTGGGGACAGAAACAGCCGAATGGATTTTCACACCGAAAGACAGTAATGTGTATGAGGAACTCACCGGAACGGTGGCAATCAAAGTCGTGAAGGCCACACCGAATGTGGAAGTGCCCACAGCGGGAGCCTTTGTCTATCATCCGTCAGGGAGTCTGGCCGATGTGGAATTAAAAGGCGAAAACGCCGCATGGACGGTGGGCGGCAATGAAGTAACTGTGGAGGGCTTATGGGGCTGGAAAGACGACTCGATTGTCCCGACAGTGGGAAACAGCGGCTATACCGCAGTCTTCACACCGAAGGATACTGCCAATTACAACACTGTGGAATGTGCCGTGGCGGTGACGGTGGAAAAGGCAGAGCCGTATATAACGGGCCAGGTCAGCGCCGGGGCGATTACTTATGGAGATTCCCTGAATCAATCGGCTCTGACAGGCACGGCGAAGTACAGTGGTGTCGCGGGGCACACCGTGGTATTCACCCAGGATGAAGTTCTGACGGGCACGGCGAAGTACAGAGGTTCGGATGACGCAGTGGTGGCAGGCAGCTTTTCCTGGAAGGACGGCAGCGTAAAACCTTCCGTAGCAGACAGCGGTATCACTAAGTACACTGTGGTATTCAACCCGGATGACGGAACGAATTACAGCAGTGCGGAAACGGATATCACGCTGACGGTGAACAAGGCGGAGAATGCGCCGAATATGCCGTCCGGCACCCTGAATGTGAAAAATGAATGTGAAAAGGTAAGCGATGTGGGACTGCCGGAAAACTGGCAATGGCAGGAGACGGATCAGGACAAAGTACTTAAGGTGAGTGTCCCGCTGGAAACAACGGCTGTCTATGTGGGGGAAGATAAGGATAATTATAAAAATGTGACGGCAGTACTGACCATTATTAGGGCTGAGTGCGATCATAAGAATACGGAAATAAGAAACGTAAGAACGGCAACCTGCCAGACGAAAGGTTATAGCGGAGATACCTGGTGCCTGGACTGCGGAGAACTTCTGCAGAAGGGAACCGAAACAGGCCCGGCAGCCCACAGCGGAGGCACCGCAACCTGTATCAGCGGAAAAATTTGCGAAGCGTGCGGAACGGAATACACCGAAAAAGACGATACAAACCATATCCATACAGAAGTGCGCGGACAACAGGATGCCTCCTGCACAGCGGACGGCAATACAGGCGACACGTTCTGTACGGACTGCGGTACAAAAATCACTTCCGGCACGGTAATTCCGGCCACGGGGCATGACTGGCATGTCACCGGTGAGGAAGCGCCGACTGCGACGTCAGAGGGGAAACGTTATTTTGCCTGTTCGAAGTGCGGGGAGACCCGGGAGGAAGTGATCCCGAAGCTGCCGGAGGAGCCGCATACCCACAGCTACAAAAGCAGCGTGACCAGGGAAGCGACCTGTACGGAAGCAGGGGAGAAAACCTACAGCTGTGCCTGCGGAGACAGCTATACGGAAAGCATCCCCGCACCTGGCCATGATTATGTTGGAAGTGTAACAAAAGAACCCACTGCGGCGGAGGAAGGCGTCCGGACATACACCTGCTCTCGCTGTGGGGACTCCTACACGGAAAGCATAGCGAAGCTGCCGGAGGAGCCGCATACCCACAGTTACGAAAGCAGCGTGACCAGGGAAGCGACCTGTACGGAAGCAGGGGAGAAAACCTACAGGTGCGCCTGCGGAGACAGCTATACGGAAAGCATCCCCGCACCTGGCCATGATTATGTTGGAAGTGTGACAAAGGAACCCACTGCGTCGGAGGAAGGCGTCCGGACATACACCTGCTCCCGCTGCGGAGATTCCTACACGGAAAGCATAGTGAAGCTGCCGGAAGAGTCACATATTCACAGCTACGAAAGTAGCGTGACCAGGGAAGCGACCTGCACGGAAGCAGGGGAGAAAATCTACAGGTGCGCCTGCGGAGACAGTTATACGGAAAGCATCCCCGCACCTGGCCATGATTACGTTGGAAGTGTGACAAAGGAACCCACCGCGACAGAGGAAGGCGTCCGGACATACACCTGCTCCCGCTGCGGAGACTCCTACACGGAAAGCATAGCAAAACTGCCGGAGGAGCCGCATACCCACAGCTACGAAAGCAGCGTGACCAGGGAAGCAACCTGTACGGAAACAGGTGAAAAAACCTACAGGTGCGCCTGCGGAGACAGCTATACGGAAAGCATCCCCGCACCTGGCCATGATTACGTTGGAAGTGTGACAAAGGAACCCACTGCGGCGGAGGAAGGCATCCGGACATACACCTGCTCCCGCTGCGGAGACTCCTACACGGAAAGCATAGCGAAGCTGCCGGAAGAGGAGAATACCGACATTTACCAGGGAGGAGCCGCAGGCGGCGAAAACGTATCTTCCGATATACCGGCGGAATCCACGGAAACCGGCAGCGGAGAGAAGAGTCCGAAGACCGGGCAGGTCAGAGAGCCGTGGTCGGTCATGGCGGTTTCACTGGTGGTCCTCATGGGCAGCGCATTGTTTCTCCTTTTCTGCATTTCACGGGGATGCAGAAGAAAACGGGAGTTGGGAAAGGCGTATGACGATAGCTGTGCTGACAAAAAAGGGAGATGAGCGAATCCATGAAAACTGACAATGGTACAGCGCATTTTCAGATGCTGCCCAGGGGCTTGTCTCTGTATGAAAAGTATGATAGAATGGCCTTGTTGCCGGCACAGAATGCCGGAAGAAAGGTGGGTATATATGGGAAAAGCAAAGGTTTATTTTACGAAGGAGATAACCCCGCAGGCCATGGTCAGGATGTATGAAGTCATGGGAGTGGAGCTGCCGGGCAGGGTGGCCGTAAAGCTGCATTCCGGTGAGGTGGGAAATCAGAATTTCCTGCGCCCGGATCTGATGAAGCCTGTCATCGACAGGGTAAAAGGCACCATCGTGGAGTGCAATACAGCGTACGAGGGAAAACGCAATACCACACAGGCCCATCGCGAGACCATGAAGCTCCATGGCTGGACGGATATTGCGGAAGTGGATATCCTGGATGCGGAGGGGGAGATTGAGCTTTCTGTCCCCCAGGGGCAGAAGATACAGAAGAATTATGTGGGAAAGAATATCGAAAAATATGATTCCATGCTGGTTCTGTCCCACTTTAAGGGGCATCCCATGGGAGGGTTCGGCGGGGCGCTGAAAAATATTTCCATCGGCCTGGCGTCCTCCCATGGCAAGGCGTATATCCACGGGGTGGGCGATGTGAACAATTTCTGGACTTCGGACCATGATTCCTTCCTGGAGTCCATGGCGGATGCCAGCAAGTCCATTCTGGATCTCTTCGGAGACAGGATCGCATTCATAAACGTGATGAAGAATATATCCGTGGACTGCGACTGCTGTTCCGTGGCAGAGGATCCGGCCATGGGGGATATCGGCATTTTGGCTTCCCTGGATCCGGTAGCGCTGGACCAGGCATGCCTCGACCTGGTATATGCCTCCGATGACCCGGGCAGGGATCATCTGCTGGAACGGATTGAGTCCAGGAACGGGATCCACACCGTGGAGGCAGCCGCGCAGATTGGCGTGGGAAGCCGGGAATATGAAATGGTGCGGATTTAGAATTTTGGAAAGAAGACATCCCGCAGGAAAACCCGTTCTGACAGCAGTACGGTTTCCTGCGGGATGTTTTTCGGTCAGGTCAAAAGTGCTGCCGTTCCTGCATCCTGTAACTGTGGCACTGCCGGTCGATCAGTTCCCAGTCCAGCTCTCCGCCGATGCCGGGAGCCTGCGGCACATGGATGATGCCGTTTCCGTCGATGGGGAGCAGTCCCTTCATGGGGAACCGGAAGTCCTCCTCCGGGACAAAGTATTCAAAGTATTCGCAGTTGCGGACGGCACAGGATACATGGAGATTCACCAGATCCATGAAGTTCATGGTAGTGGTGTGGATCTCACAGTTGATTCCGAAGGCTTCCGCCATATGGCAGATTTTCAGGGTGCCGGTAATGCCGTCTTTCCAGGAAACATCCGCGCGGACGATGTCGGCGGCCTTCTGGGCGATCACCTGTGCCACGCCCCAGTGAGCTCCCCGGGTGGTTTCCGTGGCGGCGATGGGGATGTCCAGCGTCTCGCAGAGCCGGGTGTATTTATAAAGCTCGAAATCCCGGAAGGGTTCCTCGAGCCATTTATAGCCCAGCTTTTCCAGATGGCGTCCCACCGCAACGGCCTGATCCAGGGTATATTCCGCTACCGGGTCGCTCATCAGGATCATATCGTCCCCAACCGCGTCCCGAAGGGCCTGATGAATCTCCATGTCCAGGGTATAAGGACCGGGAGGATGGGCCTTGTAAATTTTGATGCCGCGGCTTTTGTAAGCCAGCGCCTCCTGAATATAATCCTCAGCAGTCTCATGGAACAGGCCGCTGGCATAGACGGGCAGTTCCTCCCGGTAGGCGCCGATATACTGATAGAGGGGCAGCCCGGCTTCTTTAGCACAGATGTCCCACAGAGCCACATCCACCGGGCCGGGCAGGTATACCGGGAAAAAGGTCAGATGCCTGTCGATATTCCAGAGGTCATGCCATATTCGCTCTCTGTCATGAGGGTCCCGCCCCAGAACCACAGGGGCAATGTTGTCATGAAGGTAGCTTTCGGTCACATTGCCGCTTCTGGCTGCCAGGGCTGTGGCCAGTCCTTCTAACCCTGTGTCCGTGGTGAGTTTGATCACGATGACGTCCCAATCCATGGCGCTGCTGCCTCGGCGCTTCTCGTCAAAGAGACATTTGTCCCGTTTGACCCACCAGGTTTCAAATTTCTCGATTTTCATTCTTTGCATTCCTTTCTTCAGTACTGATGTTTTCACCGGGAATTGCCATAAAGGCGGCTTCCCTGACTGTCTTTTACATCTGTCCCGTCGTTTTTCAGGGCTTTCAGGGAGATAATGTGGCTTCTGCTGATATGGCGGACGCAGGCTTCCTCGATGGCTTTGTCGTCCTCCTCCAGAAGCGCACGGATAATATCGTGATGCTCCAGGTAATAGTTTTCCTTCCGTGCCAGACCGCGGACGGAATTGTAGATGCCGATACGGTACTGGGTAAACATCACTTTTTCGTAGAAATCCGTCAGCATGGGATTTCCCGCGGCATTAATTATGGCCTGATGGAACCGCATGTCCAGGTCAAAGTATTTCTCGTCGTCTCCAATGTCCAGATGCTCGAACAGGGAGTCATAGTCCAGCAGAGTGCTTTTGTCAAACTGCTGCTTATATCTGACGGCGGCAACGGGTTCCAGAAGCCTGCGGATCTGGTATGTCTCATTGATCTGAAATTCTGTTATGGGAGAGGCAAAGGTGCCTTTGCGGGGGCGTATTTCGATCAGACCCTCTTCCTTCAGGGACAGGATGGCCTCTCTTACGGGCGTCCTGCCGATGCCTGTCTCTTCTATAATCTTTACTTCATTGATGGCTTCTCCGGGCATGTATTCGCACATTTTCAGTTTACGGCGGATATACTCGTAGGCCTGCTCTTTCAGGGCGGGATGCTTCATGGGCTGTTCCTTTCTGCGGATGGCGCTGTGCCCGGGGCACTGCATCCGGATGTTGTTTCTGGGCTTTTGGATGTTCCTGCCATGCCGGTGTGCCGGGGCTGTATTGCAAAAGATGGTATGTCATACTGCAGACCGCCGGGATTTACAGTGGTGTCCTTACAGTGGTGTGCCCGGGAAAGTATCTGGCTGGCAGGTCTAAAAGTCACTGTTTAAGGCAGAGACTTAGTCGGGTTGTACTGTAAATTGAACCGATGCGTAGTATATATCATAACACAGGAAAAAGAAAAGGGCAAGATGTAATATATTACTGAAAAAAGAAATAAAGTATAGTACATTGCAGAGAAAATGGAGAAATATAGTTGAAAATAAAGCTTTTATGTGATATGATTTTGTGTGTGATATATTACAGAAATTAAGAGCGGATTTATGAAAAATACTGAAAATGAAAAACGGGCAAGGAGAGAGTGAAATGCAGGAGAAGGAGTTATTTGCTCTGATGAGAGAGAAGCTGTATACCCCTGTGGTAGGTGATATCCTGGATGCAAGAGGATATATGCATCAATTTCTGCCCCAGAGGATTCGTCCCCTTCGGGATGACATGAAGCTGGCGGGCAGGGCGATGACGGTTCTTATGATCGATGTGTTCGGGGTACAGGAGAAGCCTTTCGGGCGGCTTTGCGAATGTCTGGACCAGATTCAGCCGGGAGAGATCTACATAGCCGCCGGGGGGACGGGAAGATGTGCTTATTGGGGAGAGCTGCTGACTGCCACTGCCAAAACCAGGGGAGGGAACGGCGCGGTGGTGGACGGCTGGCACCGGGACACGCCCCAGGTGCTGGAGCAGAACTGGCCGGTGTTTTCCTGGGGCTGCTATGCTCAGGATTCCAGCGTTCGTACCCAGGTGGTGGATTACAGATGCACCATTGAGGTGGGGCAGGTGACGGTTCATGACGGGGATTATATCTTCGGGGATGTGGACGGTGTCCTGGTGATTCCCAGGGAGATTGCAGGCGAGGTGGTGGAGGAAGCGCTGGAAAAGGCCTCCAGGGAAAAGGGGCTGAGGAAAGCAGTGGAAAGCGGCATGTCTGTGACGGAAGCCTTTGCAAAATTCGGGGTGTTGTGACGAACAGTCGGTTCCAGATTTGGCATCAGAGAGATGAGGCCGGTAATCCGCTGCACGGGGGATGGAGGCATTGAAGGAAAAGGACGATCAAATGATGAATCAGAAAACGAGAGCATTTCGAATTGCGCCCCAGGACAATGTGGCGACGGCATTGACAGTGATACCGAAAGGAGCGTTCCTTTTGTTTGGAGAAGGAGAAGAGGTGACGATGGAAGCCGGAGAAGAAATACCCCGGGGTCATAAGGTAGCTGTCCGTTTTATAAAGAAAGGAGAGGCGGTTATAAAATACGGCGTTTCCATCGGGGAGGCTACAGAGGATATTCGGACAGGCCAATGGGTCCATCTGCACTGTATGAAGAGCTGTTATGACGAGCGAAGCTCGGGGCTGGATATTCACACAGGCGCAGCTGCGGATATTTCTTAGGAATTGTCGGAAAAT
>DKVC01000070.1 GCA_002490995.1 Lachnospiraceae bacterium UBA7188 | reverse complement strand
CATCGTGGTCTGGAGCTGCTCATGGCCGAGCAGAAATGAACTCTGTACGATGTTCATCCCGTCCTCCAGCCAGTGAGAGGCCTTCCCATGGCGAAAATGGGGAGCTCCCCATTTCAGGCACAGCAAAGCTGTCCATATGGTCAGGGCAGGGATAAACCTTATTTATATACGTGATTTTCTCGGGCATGTAGATTGTTCTACAACTGAAATCTACGCAAGAATTGATACAGAATTAAAGCGAAAAGCAATTGAAAAGGCATGCAAAGACATTCTCCCTGAACAGGAATACAAGGACTGGACTGCTGACACAGATCTGATGGCATTTTTGGAGTCTCTTACAAAGGGATGAGTAAAAAGGTGAGTGATTTAGAGAGAAGCGGGTGAAATACGGCACTTTTCCATATCACTCACCATTTTCCCTGACTCTACATAATGCCTGAACAAATGTGCGTGCGTATTTAGAAGAACGTCTTTACAATGGACGTTTGCCTGTGCCGCATATGTTTTGATGCGTTTATCCAGTGCCGCTTCCGTCAGCTTTCCATGCCCGCTGACCCTGCTTGGGAAAAGCAGGGCATCGGTGCCGCCGGCCTGCCCATATGTCTCTTTTATATATGCCTGCACCAATGCTACAGCCCGTGGAAGCATGTAGGCTGTCCGGATCTTTTTCCCTTTCCCATGCAGGCTGAGGTAGGGTTTGGCTGCTTCAAGGTGGATATCATCCAGTTTTATGGAGCGGATCTCGTCAAGCCTTGCTGCCGTTGCGTATAACAATGTCAAAAAAGAAGACGGCTAAGGGCTTCTGGGGAGACACCGTTTTCCTGCAGGAACTGGAAGTAAAGGACAAGGGCATCCCTGTATCCTTTTAGCGTGTGCCCGCTGCTGGTAAGGAACCGGGGCGCGTAATCATACAGGAATTCGGAGATTCTTCTCGCAATCACGGGGGCATCGTCAGTCTTCTTTATTCCACACCTCCGGCACGATCTCATTGAATCCGTCCTCTGTCTTCGCCTGTATTTTATCCGCAAGGCGCGGGGTGATCGAATAATAGTACAAAGTCGATTGGATATGGCGGTGCCCCATAGATTTTGAAAGGCAATGAAGCTTTTCACTGAATGTAAAACTATCGTCTTCCCATGAATTTATATTCTCAACAGCATAGCGATGCCTTACATCATATGGGACGATTCCTCTGGCTGTACCATTTGCTGATTCCCAGATTTTTTTGAAATTGTCGTTTACCCAGTCCCTCCCATAGCATGTGCCTTTCAGCGATTCGAAAAAATATGTGCGTCCCGGCTGGATCTTATCTACGGCGTCATCATACCGGATAAGGAGTCCGGTCATCGTGTCATGGAGTGCGACATAATGCTGGTCATATCCTTTGGATTTGCGGATATTCACCACGCCGTGCTCCAAATCAACATCCTCCCGCTTCAGATATCTGGCTTCCGTGGTCCTCATGCCGCTGCTGTACAGGAGCCGGAAGAATACAGGGCACTGAAGTCTGCTGATTACGGAGGCCGGCCTTCCTTTATAAGGGACTATGCTGTCGCATGCCTCGAAAAAGCGGGCCAGTTCCTCTTCTGTAAACGCATGCGGTATATACTGGCGCTTTTCCAGTTTCGGAGGCTTCGGAACAGCAATCCCTGTCATGCCGCGGTCGCAAAGATATTTGACGAATTCCCTGACGATCAACGTCCTGGTATAGCAGGAGCTGCCTGTCTCCGTATCCCGCCGGGTGCACCAGGCATCAATCATTTCCTGGGTAAGGATGCGGCTGTCTGCGTAATGGCCTGCACAATACCGGTCAAAATATTTCAGGTTCTGTGTACTGGCATGTTCATTCCATGTGCCGGATGCTTTCCGGTAGCTGACAAAGTTTTCAATCTCCCGGGCGAAACCCGAACGGTAGCCGCTCATAGATCAAACACCCCCTCTCTGACGGGGAATTTTTCAATGCTTAACGCGCATTCCCGAAGGTGTCTGATATCTGCAGACGTATAATGGTCCAGCGAAGATGGGTCCTCATGCCCAAGTACAACACTTGCCACCGGGCGTGGAATTCCGTTCCCTACAATTGTTGTTGCGGCGTTATAACGGAAAAGATGGGTGCCCCGCCGGTCCCCGTCTTCACGCCTTATTCCTGCTGCATCGTATATTTTAGATGCGATGTGCCAGAGTGCGCCCGGCGATATCGGATCATGCGGACGGTTTACACCAAGGAATATATGGCTGTCACCGCTTTCCGGTCTTTCTGATCTGATGTAATCGTAGATGGCATTCCCGATGACTGCTGTAAGCGGCAGGACCAGCGGGACATCGGTTTTGTTCTGGACAATGCGGATTTCATCCGCTTCCCAGTCTATTGCATCCATGGTAAGGCTGGCAATATCGCACGGTCTCAGCTCGGTAAAAAACAAAAGCGCAGCAATTGCTTTATTACGCAGTGACAAGCTGTCCGGACAGCCATCAGAGAAAACCGTATGGAGACTTTCGTTCTCTTCAGGCTGCAGATATGGGATGGTTTTCCTTCTTGGCCTTATACACGGCAGATATGCCAGTAATTATCTGACGGATGCGGGGAAGCCGGAGAGGCAACTCCATAAGCTGATGATTCCCAACAGAGAGGTGAAAAAGATTTATGAAAACAGGATCCTTTCCTGGTTCAGAGTGAGGACTGTAAGCGACACTGCCGTCTGGAAG
>DKVC01000195.1 GCA_002490995.1 Lachnospiraceae bacterium UBA7188 | reverse complement strand
TATATCATTATTATACTAGGAGATGTGAACATGTGTTCGGCAATCCAACAGATGCGAGAAGAAAGCGAAATTAAAGGTGCAGTGGAGACATATAAAGATTTAGGCATCTCTTTGGTAGAGACGATAAAGCGGATTGCGGAGAGATTCCAATTATCTGAAAATGAATCCAGCGAAACGGTAAAGCAGTATTGGTAAGAAAGGGGATGCGCGCTTAAGTGGAGGTCCTTTCTGAACTTTGGCTATTTCATTTATGCCAGGTTCAGAGAGAACCTGACCACATTCAGCGGTATGTCACCTTTCAAGCCTGGCGCTTATCCAGATATGCCGCTTTCCAAAAGCTTGATTTTCCCATGGAGCCTCTCCCTCAGACTGGCCATCCAATCCGGTTCATCTGAAATCTCCTCAGCAACACAGCGAATCAGTCTTGCATAAGAATACAAGTCACAGAATCGCCGCATCAGTTTTATTTTTCCAGCATAATCAGCCTCTAATGTCTTTACACTTCTGTATCCTCGCAGAAAAGCGCTTTCCGCGGCTGACTGCCTGTCCGGGGGGACGATTTCTGACAGCGCATCCAGAGCCTGCTCCAAATCCACCAGAAAAAAGTGGTACATACCGTCCTCAAAATCAATGGCGGTACAGCACTGGCTGTCTTCATCCCAAAACACATTATCCGGTTCAAAATCATAATGAACCAACCCGAAAGCATCATCTGTCTGCGGCAGCTCATCCAATGCCCGGCGGACATTTTCCATCTCTGTCAGCATTTTGTCCGGGGCACGGTATTCTTCCAGCACTCTCCCAATCCATGACAGCACATCACGGTATGTCCATTTCCTGTTTTCCGGAACATATTCAGCAGACAGTGCATGGAGCTGCCCCAACGCCTTTCCATACGCAAACAGGAGAAAATCGTTGCAGTCGGTGTCTTCAATGGGAATTCCGTCAACGCCCTTGAAAACGCTGGCGTAATATTTTCCCCAAATGGAATTAAGGGTGACAACAAGCTCACCGGAATTGGATGCTACCGGAACTACGGCGGGATAATTCCTGCTCTGCAGATAGCACAGGAATTCCAATTCTCCTTTCAGGTTGCCTTCCATCTTCTCCGGTACAGGGGAAAGGCGCAGAAACCGCCTGTTTCCCTGCCAAAGATAAGGATAGACCGCTCCCCTCATATTTTTCGGATTTATCACGACTCATATTCTTCTGATATGCTTTCATGTCAATCGCCTCCTTTCCAAAGCGGAGTTTGTAACGCATTCCAGTATAGCATGCCTTTCCTGTTTTGTATATGCAGACGCAAAAAAGAATTTGTATATACGCTCCGTTTACACACTCTGCGGAAGCTCGAAGAAGAATTCCACGCCCTCCTCCGTGTTGCGGACGTCACAGTGGCTGCCATGCTGCTGTAGGATTTTCTGTACGATATAAAGCCCCAGGCCGCTCCCCCCGGTCTGGCGGCTGCGGGATGTGTCCACCCGGTAAAACGCTTCGAACAGCTTCGGAATGGCTTCCTCCGGAATATGCGTGCCCGTGTTCTCTATGGAAAACAGCCATCTGCCCTGCCGCTCCCGGGCGGTGATATGGACTGCCGCTTCCGAGGGAGCGTATTTCACGGCGTTCCCAATCAGATTGGAGAACACTTTTTCCATCAGGATTCTGTTGGCATCTACGAGGACGGAATCCGGGAAATGCCAGTCTATCTGCAAGTCCTTGCCCGCAATCAGATCTTCCGTGTCGGCCAGATACTTCCGTATTACAGGAACACAGTCAATCTTCTCCGTCCTGAAACCGGAATCCGAAGCCTGTAATCTTGAAATCGTCAGCAGGTCATAGACCATGGATTCCAGGGTATGGGTGACTCCCAATGACCGCAGAAGGTATTTTTCCCTGTCTTTGTATGCCCCTATCCCCAGAAGCATGCCCTCCAGCTGACCCCTGATGACCGTGATAGGCGTCTTCAGCTCATGGGACGCGGCGGCGAAGAAATCTATCTGGGCCTGCTCCAGTGCCTTTTCCCGCCGGATGTCGGCCTCCAGCTCCGCATTCGCTTTCCTCAGATCCGCCAGCGCCGCCCGCAGATTCTGTGACAACTTGTTCAGGCTTTTTCCCAGCGTCCCAAGCTCATCCGTCCGCTGCCCGTCCACCTGCCATTCTAAATCCAGACCGGACATCCGCTCCGATACGCGGCTGATTTCCAAAACCGGTTTTGTGATCATCCTGGAATAAATCCACGAGACCATCAGGGAAACCAGAAAAATCACAGCCGCCAGCAGCGGAAACACGCGCAGAAAAGCCTGCTGCAGTTCCGCAATCTGCCCTGCTTTTCCATACACAAGAAGCATGTAGCGTTCCTTGCTGTCCGCAAAAGAAAAATAATACTGATTGCATAGGACAGGCGTGTCCTCTCCGAAATCGTCTTCTGCAGATAGCGCAATGCTCACTTCCCCATACCCGGCTGTATAGCCCGCTTCTCCATACCTGGCATAACCTGCTCCCCCATTACTTGCATGACTGGTTTCTCCATACCCGGCATAGCCCACTTCCCCATATCCTGCCAACCCCCGTTCCCCATACTCAGCAGAGGCTTGTGCGGAGGGCAGCGGAACGAAGACACCGTTTTCGTCATACAGCTCCATAGAATAGATCTCCATGTTCCGGGCAAACTGGTCGAACAGCCCCCCGCTGTCTGCGAAAGACACTTTTTCCAGCTCAGAGAGGAAGCTTAATGTCTGTTCGTCCAACAAGGCGTTCAGTTTATTGGAATAAGTCTGGGGCATCAGCCAGGCCAACAGGCCGAAGACCAGCAGTGACAGGCCAAACAGCATTACCAGGGTAATGAGGAAGACTTTCGCGAACAGGCTGCCCTTAATTTTCTCTCTCAATCTTATATCCCACCCCTCTGATTGTCTGGATAAAGTCAATCCCCAGCTTCTTCCGCAGATTTTTGATATGCGTATCCACCACCCGCTCGTCCCCGTAAAAGTCATACCGCCACAGCTTGTCCAACAGATTCTGCCGCGTCATCACCCGTCCCTGGTGGGCCAGCAGCTCCCGCAGTATCTCGAACTCCCTCTGGGTCAGCTCGTACTCTCTGCCGTCCACCGCGGCCAGATAGCTGTCCAGATCCAGGACAAGGTTCCGGTATACAAGCGTCTGGTGCCTATCCTCCTGTCCGCAGCCGCTACGCCTCAGGACAGCCGCTATCTTCCGCACCAGCACGGGCATGGAGAACGGTTTCGTGATATAATCGTCCACTTGCAGATCCAGCCCCCGTATCTGCTCCTCCTCGCCGCTCAGTGCGGTCAGCATGATGATGGGAATCTGGGATTGTCTGCGTATCAGCTCACAGACCGTAAAACCGTCGATTTTGGGCAGCATGATGTCCAGCAATATCAAATCGAACCGCTCCTTTGAGAACAGGCTCACCGCCTCCACGCCATCCTTTGCCACGGCGGTCTGATAGCACGCTTCCTGTAAAAAGTTCTGCAGAAGCTCCTGGATATCGAAATCATCCTCCACGATCAAAATCCTTTCCATGGTACCACCTCCGGGATAAGCATAGCATGTTATTTTGTGATTTCTGTGAAGAATGCGTATAATGTGCAGATAAATCTCAAGTCCATATCCTCTCACCCACCATCTCCCACTTCAGCAGCGCCACAGAACGCTCCACCGGGATGCGGACGCTGTGCAGGGATGCAATATTTGGTTCGTCTATTGATACCACTGGCTCTGAAGTTCATACATTGCCCTATATTCACCCTGCACCGCAATCAACTCATCGTGGCTGCCGTCTTGCAAAATACGCCCATCCTTAATCACCAGAATCCTGTCAGCGATCTGGGCGGAAGCCAGCCGGTGGGTCACAATGATGGAAGTACAATTACGCGACAATTTACCGAATTCCTCGTATAGATACTTCTCCTCCAGAGCGTCTATGGCAGCCGTAGGCTCGTCCAGAATCAGAAGGCTGTTGTTACGGTATATCCCTCTTGCAATGGCGATTCGCTGCCATTGACCGCCAGAAACTTCCGTTCCTCCGAACTCCCTTCCCAGCATGCCGTCTATCCCGCCGACCCACTCAGGGGCTACGCCAACGTCTTTACAGATCTGACGCAGCCTGTCCTCAGACTTATCCCCGTCCAGGTCGCTGATTCTGATATTCTCCCCCAGAGACATACTGTATCGGCAGAACTTCTGGAAAACTGCGGATATCCCCTTTACGATCCGTCCGGCCCCTCTCTGCTCTTCTCCGTAAGAGACCGTTCCCTCCGTAGGGGAATATAGTCCCGCAATGATATGACACAGCGTGCTTTTCCCGCTGCCGTTTTCCCCTACCAAAGCGACCGTCTGTCCCCAGGGAATCCTTAAATTTATATCCGAAAGCACATATTTTCGTTCCCCTGTCTCCGGCTGTGGATAGGCGAAGGACACGTGATCCAGCCGAATCTCAAATCTTTCGGGCAGATTGATCTGTTCACGCTCTTCCCTGTTGTCCTCTATAAACGCAAAAAAGTTCCTGACTGTTGCCATATTTTCTATGGATATGGCCAGACGCTCCGATATCACTTCATCCATGAACCCATAAAACTCCCGCAGCGCAGCAAAGACCGCCGCAAAAGCGCCTACGGAAATTGCGTCCGTCAAGACATAATAGACCAGCATCCCAATGATTATGCCATAAGCCGACACAGTCAGGACATTAATACAGAAATTGATTTTCTCCTTTCGTATCTGCATCCGGAAATGCAGCCCATTCAGCTTCTTCAACATCCTATTGTATCTGTCAAGGAAGTATTTGCCGCATCCCCACAGGCGGGTCTCCTTATAATACTCCTTTCCGACGATGCAGTCCGCATAATAATCTGTCTTTCTCCGGACAGGCGCGGCTTCGTTTTCCAGATGTTCAAAGGATATCATATGAAGCAGCCTGGCTATCACATTCGGTATGAAAATAATGATTGTGCTGATGCCAAGGAGCGGCGCCAGGGAAAACAGATACCAGCTCATCACTGCAAAATAAAAAACATAGAAAAACAGGATATCCAAAATAGTGGTGCTGACCCAGAATACCCCTTCGGAACCACGGACAGCCTTGTTCATCTGATCCAGTTCTTCTGCGTACTCAAAAGCGATTGCCTCTTTTCGGTCAATCGTATGAAATAAAATCTTTTTTGTTTCTTTTGTGACTTTTCGGTTCAGAATCTGCCCGTAACAGTTGGCGACCCCATTCATGGTCTGCGCAAAAGCATATGCGGCTCCTAACAGCAATATCTTGATGGCAAGAGGCGGGATTGCGCCTTCTTTTCCCGAAATCCCGTCAAAAAAATACTGTACACTCATAACCTGCAAGACCCAGGATACCCCGTGGAGCATCTGCAATACCGAATAGAAAAGGATGCCTCCGGGGAACATTCTGTACAGAAGCCTTAGTCCCACTAAATTGTTGGCAACAAAATTTCTATGTCTCTTTTTATGTCTCATACCAACACCTCTGGCTGTCGAACATCTCCTTATAAAGCCCATTTTCCGATTGGATCAGACCTTCGTGTGTACCCTGTTCGATGATTCTTCCCTGATCCAATACCAGAATCTCATCTGCCATGCGAGCGGCTCCCAATCTGTAGGTGATCAGAATCGTGAACTTCTCCATGGAGTACGCCTCTTCCATTGTGTGCATATCTTTCATGGAGTGCACTCCTTCCGTGGATTGCCCTCTCTCCATTGTGACCTGCCGGAACATCTCGTACACCTTCGCTTCTCCCCTGGGATCCAATGCCGCCGTGGGCTCATCGAGGATATTGACAGGAGCATCGCTGTACAGAAGCCTTGCAATGGCCAGTTTCTGCCACTGCCCTCCGGACAGATCCACGCCGTCCCTGTCCAGTTTTCCCAGCCGAGTATCCAACCCCCCTGGCAGTTTCTGTACACAGGATTTCAATTCCAGTTTATCTATAATCTGTTCCAGAAACTGCGTATGGGAATGCTCCTCATTGCCACCCACATTTCCCACCAGAATATTCTCCCGGAAGGACAGCGCGTATCGTGCAAAATCCTGGAACACTACGGAGAACATCCACTTCAATTCTCCATATCGGTATTCCCGCAGGTCTTTTCCGTTGATCAGAATCTCCCCCTCGTAATCCTCATACAGTCCGGTCAGCAATTTCGTGAGGGTGGATTTGCCCGCGCCGTTTTTACCCACTACCGCATAGCATTTATTTCCCTGAAGCATGAAGGAGCAATCCTTCAGCACATACCTGTCCCCTCCCGGATATCTGAAAGATACCCTTCTGAATTCAATCGTCTCCACCTGGAATCCCGGGATTTTCAACGGCCTGGCATCGGCATCCACTTTTTCCTCCATGCCCAGGAATATTTCCACATCACGCAGATACGCATTGACATCCGCAATTCCCTGCATGATTCCCGCCAGATTCCACGACATGCCCTAGACAAGGTTTAAAATGGATGTCACAAGGCCTACATATAATCCGTTTGACAGCTTTCCGCTGCTTAAAGCGGGCAAAAGCAGCAGCATGATGATCACCGCCAGCAGAACCATGGTCAGCGATCCGCTTTTCATATTGGCATATCTTTTCTTCTCGATGGCAGCCTCTTTTTCGTTCGCATAATCGCTGAGCCTGTCATATTCCTTCTCTATCTCTTTCGAATAGCCGAACATTATCCGCTCTTTTGCATGGTCTCTGTCCGACAGAATCGCTGCCAGATAGTCGGTTCGTCTTTTTGTCTCCACTGCATCTTTTTGAAGGACATAATTCTGTTTACCGGTTCTATATGCCAGGTAAAAAAGCGGTACGCTCACCGTTAAAATCGCTACACCGCTCAGAACGCTTACCCCCATGACAATGCTCATCAAAGCTGCGCATTTTACTACCAGCTCAATTCCACTACAGACCGTCCGACAGCCACTCCAAAAACGATTTTCTACATCCTCACAGACGCGGTATATCAATGCGCAGGACTCATTATCCTCCATGTACCTGTATTGAAGCGCGGCCTGCTTTTTCATGAACCGGTTCCTTAATACAATCTTCAAGCGGTTCTGTGCCGATGCATTGACCAGGTTTGTGACAGATGGTATCATCTGCTTAAAAATCACAATTCCCAGCAATAGGATAAGAGGTATCAGAACCATATGGACTTCCATGGGAAGCTCCTTTCTCATGGGAAGCCCCTCTCCTTCCGTCCACCTCGCATAAAGGTCTGGGGGTTTACTGTGGATTCACACAAACTTGCAGCAGTTATTTGCGGCCATTTCCTTACCCATATAAGCCGGAACGCAGAATGACTCTCATCAGCCTAGTAATGCATCCCCGGAGCGTCTCTTCCGTCAGGGTTCCCTGCTCCAGTTCCTTTTTCATATTTTCATGGTCGGAGGCGCTTCCGGGCATCACCAGATCGTTTCCGGCGCGCATGCAGCCGTCCCCCGCCATAGTCGTCGTCCAGTCCGTCATGATTACGCCGTCAAAGCCCCACTCCTTCCTGGCCGCCTGGGTACAGATATCATGGCAATTGGCGGCATGGACTCCGTTGATCAGTAACCGGTGCGCAGTATGTATTAAGATGCCGTGTTTATGGCAGTTTCGGGTTGCACCGACACATAATTGACTAACGCCATTCCCTTTCTTTATACTTATTTCCCACAATATAAATCGGGATGAAGAATCCACCCAAAGTAAGGAATAAACCGAAATACAAATCAATCATATCCCGCAGGATTCCCGGGAAAAGCTGAGTCTCTATATAGCCGATAATTGGATACGCCAGCATGATCGTCACAGAGTAGATACGCCCGACATTCAATATTTTTCCCCAGTTGTTATTGTTGAGAGAAAGACCTGTCAGGTTCATCTCAAATATTCCGTCCGTATAAGCGCTGATATGGTTTTTGTCATAATAAGCCGGCAGCTTTTCCTTTGCCAGAAAGCAAAAATATATCCCGAAAATCGCGCCCATACCCATAGCTACACTCTGTACGATGGTGATGCTCCCGGCTCTGTAGGAAAGCCATAATTCAAGGCAGGAAATCAGCAGGGAGAGGATATAGATAAGCCCCCATTTCCTGTTTTTTTGATATGTCCGGGGCTGTTTGTCCGAATAGGAAATGGCCGTTTTCACCACCTGCTCCACCTGTGTCGCGCTCAACGCGTTGTCCTGTTCCATGCGCCTGCACAGTAACAGCTCCGTCACCGTAACCCCCAGCTGATCTGCCAGCGGTATCAGCAAATCAATGCTGGGGACGCTGGCAGCAGTCTCCCATTTGCTCACCGCCTTATCCGATATGAAAAGCCGCTCTGCCAGCTCCTTCTGAGTGATGCCTTTCTCCTTCCGGAGCATGGCCACGAATGTGCCGAATTCCTGTTTGTCAATATTGAACATCTGATTTTCCTCCTGTTGTAATCTTAAGCCTATTTTCGCTCCATGCCCCTCATCACGCAACCGAATCACAGGAGAGTGCCATATTTCAGGGGTAGAATGGCAGTAGAGTCATGCCATTTCAGCCTATAATTTCAGCTTTTCTGTCAGAGGGTAACCGAAAATATTCAGCAGACAAAATTCCCGGAATCGAATAAAAGGCAGCGATTCCGGGAACCTTTTTATAAGAACACTTCCAGCATCCAATCGTAACAAAAATGAGCCAGGATAGGGTTCCATAGAGTCCTGCTCCTTTTCAGCATCACTGCAAACAGTATCCCACATACAAAAGCTGACATGCCAGCATTCGTCCGGATTCCGGAATACATCAACCCACAATCTCATACCCGGCAGTCTCCAGAAGAGCAAGTGCCCTCTGGTAATTCTCTTTTTTCGTCAGGATATAGTCCGTGTCAAAAGTCGAAATCACAAATACGCTGATTCTGTTTTCCGCTAAAATCCTGCAGATTTCCGACAGGATGCCAATCAGGGAAAAATCTAAAGTCCCCGCGACCCGGAACGCTTTCCACCCGTCCTCTCTATGGGTCACATTAGGCGGCACGTTGCCTGTAATGCACACCAGAGAATTCTCCTCCTCTGTCCTGCCGGTAAAGCAATATTCCGCAGACAAATCTACCAGCGAATAATCTGCCGCTTTGCACACCGAAAAATCGTAAGGAATTTTTTGTATCCGCATAATATCTCATCTCCCCGATTCTATCTCTCCCCACCCGCCACTTTCCAAATCCCCACGCTTTCACCAGAAAAATATAAATTGGAAACACCTACAGTAATTTTACGAACTCCCCAGGCTCAATTATCTTGATTCTCGATGCCTTATAATCATCTGGATTCCTTGTCACAATATAGTCTGCCATTACCTCTACCGCACATTCTTCCTGCAGGCAATCCTTAAAATCTGAAAAGTCTTCATTTTCGGCAGCCGCTATAATTTTCTCTACGTTTAAGTCTGAAATCCGAAAAATATCACACAGATTTTTTATAAATGTCCGCCGCTCTTTCTGGGAGTATGCTTTTCTTAAAATATAAAACAGATTAGGGATGCTATCAATATTTGTATCAACCAAAATTATCATATTTTTCTTCTCTCGCTTCCTGAAGCTCTTTTTTCATGTCAAAATTATCCGGCAATTTTTTCTCCATATTCAGAATATTCATAAGCGCCTGTCTCGCTCTCAGCCGGTCTTTTTCTTTATTAATAGTCATTGCCTCCAGGTTCTGCAGAATATTAATCACATACAACATATCGTCTTCCGGCATACGCTGAATCATCTCAATCGCTCTTTCCTTTACCAATGTCATATACTATCCATCCCTCCTGATAGTTATCGTATACTCAGCATGCACTACAAATAACATCTTTCCATAACCTATTATATCATCACATACATCCCGGCACAACCTCTATCCTCAAACGAAATTCCTACAAAATTCCCGCAAAAGGAAAAAGAAAAGCGGTATTCCGCTGAGTTGTCAGTGCTGCTGGTCGTCCGCCTTCCAGATCAGGATGCAGTTACCCTCCGTACCGTAATAAATCTCCCTTATGGGAATCTTCTCCCCCGATTCCAGGGTGCCGGTCCGGGAGATGGACACCGTGCTTTCCCAGTTTTCCCCGGCGCCGTTCTCAGTGGCTATGACTCCCCGTTTCATGAGAATATAATATTTTCCATCCTCTGTAATCCGTTGGGACTGGCTTAAGACCTTTTTGCCGTCCAACACCTGCAATGAAATTTCGACGGACTGTTCCGTCACCGCCTCCACGGAGAATTCCATCTTTTCTGCTGGAACCATAACCTGCCAAAGCCGGGTCAGCAGCCAGAAGCCGCCGCCCAGAAGGGCACAGGCACACAATGTAATCAGCACCCCCCGCATAAAATATCTTTTCACCGTCTTTTTCCACACGGACGCCAGTTCTTTCACGGCAGCCTCCTTTTTCCTCTCCTCCCCGTCGGGAAGAAGGCATTCCTCTTTCATCTGCCTCAGCAACTCACGGCAGCCGGGACAGTCCTCCAAATGCTCCTGCACCAGTCTGCGGCTGTCCTGGGAACAGACCCCGTCGCAGTACAGCGGAAGCAGATCCGAGATGACTTCACATGTTATTTTTTCCATTATGCCCCTCCGTTTTAGATTTTTCCGTTTCCTGAATGATTTTAAGTTTCCCCCGGTGATACGTAACCCTGGCCCAGTTCTCCGTTTTACCGAAAATCTGTCCTATCTTTTTGAAACTCAGCTCACCGAAAACACGCAGCATGAATACCTCTTTGTAGGGCTCAGGCAGACAGTGCAGATACCGGTGAATCTCCATGGCCTCCGCCTCGTCCAGAAGCCGCTGTTCCAGAGAACCCCCGGACCGGATGGAGCCTTCCTCCAGCACCTCCTCCACATCCCGGGCAGACTGCCTTTTTCCCTTCCGCAGACGGGCGAAATAGACATGCCTGGCAATCTGGCAGAGCCAGACAAACATCCTGCATTCCCCGCGGAAGGAGGACATGGATTTCATAGCCTGGAAAAAGGTTTCCTGGGTAACCTCCTCCGCCTCCTCATGGCTGCGGCACAGAGAAAATACATATTTATAGACATCCCTGAAATAATACTCGTATATTTGTTCAAATGTTTCCACCCCATGCCTCCTTCCCCTCTATGTGATCTCCTTTATATTTGCCAGAAAATCCTGGCGTTTTATCAGATATCCGTTGACTGCTGCAGTCAGTCCCATAACAATCAGCACAGCCGCTCCAATCAGGGCAATCTGACGCAGGGGAAGGGCAAAAGGGATCTGCCATACCCTGCGGAAAATTCCGTAAATAGAATAGCACAGAATCAGCGATAACGGAATGCCCACCAGCATGGCTGTCAGGAAATGGTGCATTCTCTCCAGGAGCAAGAGCCTGAAAAGTCCGCCGGGGCTTTGCCCGAGAGACCACAGGATTGCCAGCCCCCTTTTTCGTTCCATGTACTGAAAAATCATCATGCCGAACACATTCAGCACAGCGATGGAAAAAAGCGTGGCACAGACGGCGTTCATGGCACGGTGAATCCCCTCCATTGAGGAATACCATTCCCGAAGCACCTGCCGCGTGTAGACAAGCCTGCCCACCGGATTTTCTCCCAGACAGCGCTCCAGACGATTAAACTGCTCCTCATCGCTGTCCGCAAACCTTCCCTGCACCTGAAGCCTGTCATAGTCAATCCCTGCAGAACAAAACTCCTCCAGACGGCTGAGGGGCATGATCAGCGCCAGTCTGCCTGTGTCATCCAGGCCTTCCGGAATTTCGTCTATCAGTGCACGGGGAACAATGCCGCCTGCAGGATCCGCCTCCCCATCATCCGTAAATGAGGTATAAACCTCCACCCCGCCCAAGTCCGCTCCCTCCTTCAGCAGCGGTGTCCCGGCAAAAAGCAGATCCACCTCCTCCGTCCAGCTGCTCCGGTTGGTATATCGGTTGACCAAAACGCTTCGTTCCTCCGTGTACGCAGCATACACTTCGTCCTCCAGGAAAAAGACGACGCTGTCCACATACAAAAACGGGCTCTCACGCCACCCGGCCTTCTTCAGTTCGCTTCGGAGTTCGCCGCTGATTTCGTCCGTGTGTACGCAGGCTGTGGTATCGAGGACGGCATACCCAATGGAATCGCCCCTTTTACAGTAAGCAGCCAGCCTGCGGTATTCCTCCAGCGCATCCTCCAGCCGGGCTTTATCCCTTGGATAGCAGCTGTACCGAATTCCGAATTTCTCATACAGGCCGGAACGCTGCACGGCAATATTGGTGTCAATCAGATAGCCGGCCGGAACATAGAGCAGAATGGCGGCCAGCATGGTCACGGTGGTTCTGAAATAATGTCCCCTGCCGGCCTGGCGGTACCTGGCGGACAGAAAACGGGAAAAGCTTCTTACCGTCTGTCCCCCGCTCCTTCTATTCCGCCTTCCGAATATTCTTCCCCTGTGTTCCTGACCGATATAGTTAAAGGAGCATTGCTTTCGTCGCCGATAAACCCTGCTCTGTGTGCGCTTAATTTCCGAAGGCATATCGGATATAACACGAGAAGCCATGTGCAGGTGAACCCTGCCCTGTATGCACCGTATTTCCGAAGGCATATCGGATATAGCATGAGAAGCCATGTGCAGGTGAACCCTGCCCTGTATGCACCGTATTTCCGAAGGCATATCAGATATAGCTCGGGAAGCCATGTGTAGGCGAACTCTGCCCTGTATGCACCGTATTTCCGGCTGGCGCAGGACGGACAGCAGGGGCCTTAGATTGCAGGCACAGGAGAATAGAAAAATCCCTGCCAGAATCACAGCCGTCATCCATGCCGGTATGTGACACTGAGTCCCCACCCAATGAACCGCCGCCAGGGAGAGAGCCGTTCCTGCCGGGGCGGCAGCGGCATAGAGCAGCACCGTTTCCACAACCCCCATGCCCACCAGGCTGCCGGGCTCCGCTCCAAGGGAAAGCAGGCGCGTAAGGCTCTGCCAACGCCTGGGAAAAGTTAAGGAAAACAGATTATGGAGCAGGATTGCCGCGCATAAAAGAATCAGCAGCAAAAGAACCGTTATCAGCAGGATTAATACATTCTGTGTGAAATCGAATTCCGCCTCCTCACCTGCCCCCTGATGCACCTGTTCCCAGAAATCATACCCGAAGCTGCAGAAGGTTATCAGCAGAATACAGGAAAAAAGAATTCCGCAGAAAATGGTCACAGTGCGCAGCTTTTGTTTCCTAATCAAACGGAAAACCAGCCATATATCCACTTTTCTCATAGCGTTTCCTCATCCTTCACAATTTTTCCGTCAGCCATATGTATCTTCCGCCTGGCAATTCCGGCAACACAGGGGTCATGGGTGACCAGAAGGACGGTCATTTCCTCCCGCGCGTTCAATTCCGCCAGAAGCTCCAGCACCTCATCCCGCTTTGCGGAATCCAGATTCCCCGTTGGTTCGTCCGCCAGCAGAAGGGGCGGCCGGGTAACCAGCGCACGTCCCAGGGCAATCTTCTGCTGCTGTCCCCCGGAGAGCTGGTCCGGATAGCAGTCCCTTTTGTCTTCCATGCCGAGGATTTCAAGAATCCGGTCAACCCATGCTTTTTTGATCCTCCTGCGGTCCATCAGAGCAGGCAGTATGAGGTTTTCCCCTGCGGTAAGCTCCGGAACGAGATTGTAAAACTGATACACGATCCCCACTTTCCTCCTCCGGTACAGTGCCAGATCCGCTGCTTTCTGCCGGTAAAGGGATGCGCCCTCCACATAGACGCTGCCGCCCGAAGGCCGGCTCAGACCGCCGATCATATGCAGAAGCGTTGACTTGCCGCAGCCGGACGGTCCCGTTACCGCAATGAACTCTCCCTGTTCCACGCTTAAAGACACATCGGATACCGCCGCCACCGGCTCATTTCCGGATACATAAATTTTCGAGATATTTTCCAATTGAAGATAACACATGATATCCACCTCCTGTATATAGGAGACGGATGTGAGCGATTCGTTACATAGATTTTCGGGAATTTATTTGTTCTGTTATCCTTTCATACATCTGTCAGTTTTGGGTTTCAAAATCGGATTCAAAAACTGGGTTCAAGAATTAATGTTTATCATTAATTTATTATTGACTTTCATTTATTTTTGCTTTATAATTGTCCCAACGTGGAAGTTCCGGATTGTTCTGCGCAGAATTTCGGATCCGAGCCAGCAGAAAGAAGACATGGAGGTGCAAAATGAAACCGAGCCAGCAGAAAATCAGCAGCATAAGCAGGAAAATATGCCTCATACTCAAACTTACTTTTATCGCATCCAATATCGTCATGATATTGGCGCTATCCGCAATCGGTATTTTACTGTTTTCAGGAGCAGGGACGAAATCCTCTTTTATCGCCGCCTTTGACGTCACGGCGAATAACGGGACTATCATAAGCATTGCGCCCCGTTCCCTTATAATTATGTTTGTCTTTATGCTTGCGGATACGGTACTGATATCCCTTGCAATTTTCTTCGTCCATGCCATTTTCAAGGACATCCGGATGAACTGTACGCCGTTTACACGCCGAAACACTGTCCGCATCAAGATAATTGCCATCATAGCTGCCGTTTTAAGCATGGTGGGAAGCTGTTCCGACGCATTGGTGGATTATTATACCATCGGCGAACCGGCATGGAAAATCAATATTGCGGGATTGGTAATGGCGCTGATCATTTACTGCATTTCCCTGATCTTCAGCTACGGCTGTGATCTGCAGCAGGAATCGGATGAAACTTTGTGAGGTGAGGATATGCCAATCATTATGAGATTGGACAGGGTCATGGCGGACAGGAAAATGTCCTTAAAAGAGTTATCCGAAAAAGTAGGCGTGGCCAATGTCAATCTGTCCAAAATGAAAACGGGGAAAATCAGCGCCATCCGTTTTTCAACCCTGGAGGCAATCTGCGATGTTCTGGACTGCCAGCCGGGAGATATATTGGAATATAAAAGAAAGGAAGGAGAACAGGAATGAAAATATTGGGAAGTGTTCTGGTGATACTCTATGCAGGATTGATGCTCTATGCCATATGCAGGGAAAAGTCAAAAAGTATGTCCTCAGCCGTCATAGGCATTGGATGTCTGTCGGCTTTGGCATACCTGCTTTTGGATTTGTTTTACAGTAAAAACCTTATTATTATTTTGATTGCCGGAATGATATGCATTTCTGCCGGCACGCTTTTAAACGGCATCCGGCAGAAGAATGTCCATATCCGTCACCATATTATCCGCTTTGCCGCGGAAGCGGTTATCATCGTTATCTGCTGGGCCGGCAGGTAAAAAAGGAAGAAATTCTCACAGCACTCCCAGCTTCTATTCTTTTTCATACGCCACCCGGCAGGTTTTCCTGTAGCAGGCCAGGCCATATTTATGGATTGTCTCCATGCCTTTCTGTCTCAGCAGCCCGGTATATTCATGAGTCTCAATCTGTTCCATCGCCTCACGCAGCGCTTTGTCAAAAGCGCCGTTCTCCGCGTATTTCACTTCGATGACACAGCCGGTCTTCTCAGGCGGAATGATAAGAAGAATATCAGAATAGCCGGCTCCGGACTCGGCGTTGGATTTTACGGCCCAGCTTCCCTCTGCCCTTAAAAGGCCCAGGAACATTCCGTGATAGAAATTTTGTCTTTCTACCTTAACACCTCTGGACGCGGAAGTCAAGACCAAAGATGCAGTTTTCCACAGTTTTCTTCGGTTTCTCCAACATAACCTTTTACAAAGGAAAAGCAGTGTGTCACGTACAGCAAACACACTGCTCTTCCGCCCGAAGCCACCGGCTCTAATTGGTTCTACCACACTTTATCCGTACTTTCATACACACAGATTCCATCCGCAAAGGTACTCAGGCTCACCTTCGGCGTTCCGTCCATATCTTCTGCCAGAATCTCCTGCCAGCTGCCGTCCTGATACCGGACCCTCACCTGGTTTTCCGACATTCCTTCCACGGACGCAATCTTTCCGGTTCCCTCATGGGGCTCTATCACGGTGATAAATCTGCCGTGAGCCGCTCTCTGCGCTACGCCGTAGGTTCTCCTTCTCTGGCCTTCATCCCCGGGAAAATTGTCAACTCCGATAACTCCCGTAAGCCGTACTGCCCTGATATCCGTAAGATCATATTCGAGCACTCCCGATCTGCTGTGGTCTATGGCACTGACGGGGATGGCGTCGGGATATTCTTCTCCCTCGCTCAAAACCCGTCCTCCCTGATAATCCTTTCCGATGTCCTTCCCTTCGTCAATATTTGTTCGTTTTGCCGGCATCTTGGAAAGGGAAAGCTTTCTGCCATCCTCCAGCTCCACAAAAGCCTTTCCAAGGAACAGACACTGCCCGGAATCATGGGGGTACATCTGTTCCGAGTACAGGGGCTTAGGATGGATTTCCAGTTTCAGGCGATTGCTGTCCGGCTGCAGCGCGATGTCAAGCTTTCTCGCACCCAACAGCCAGGGATTGGCGGAGAAGCTTTCCACGCAGTTTTCGCCGTCCCATACTTTCAGGCTGTAGGGGTACTTCTGCCCCAGGTCTTCTGCCGCCAGCCCCAGGCACTGCCTGGTTTTCAGCGGCCACGCGGTATAGACATTCATATGCAGGCTGCCCTCTGTATTGTAACTGCTCCTTGTTCCCCTGAGATCCTCACCCTTTCCGTATATGGTCTCAAAAGATGCCACCGTCTCTCCCTCCGCTCCATACCAGAAGCAGTCCGTGATAAACTGCTCGTCTGAGCGCGGGTCTTCCGATTTCTTCCCGGTATGGCCGTCCGGGCTTACTGTCCTCTTTTTCCCATGATATCCTGTGCCTGCGCCCGACTGCTCCCCGGCAGCATCCGTCGGCATTCCCTGTTTCTCTTCGGCGGTTTCCGGCTGCATTCCCGGCATTCCCTGCACCGGCTTCAGCGATTGGAACCCCTTAATCTGCATCAGGCTTTCATAGCGATGCTCTCGCTCTCCCTGCAAAGAATCGAATATTACAACGTAGTCGTCAAGCACCGCCATCACCCTTGTCTGAATAATGGGCTCCGTGATTTCCGTGATTTCCCCGTAGGGCGCCGCGTCATAAGAGGGCAGGTCGCTGGCATTGTATTCGCAGCGCTCCTCCAGGCTCTCGCCCTCCCTGTAAACCATTCCCCCAAAGGGCGGATATCCCCACCGGCTGACCGTGCGCACCCCGGCAGCCTGCAGCTTTTCCCCGCTGTAAAACAGTACCTTCCAGGCATCCGCCGGAATCTGCATCTTGCCGTCCACCACTACCATATTCTTGGTATTGGAATTCTGCACATAAAACTTATACATAAAATGCCCGTAACCCCACCACAGATGCTCCGGGTTGTAAAAGCTCCGCCCGTAGCGCATGACAGACAGCAGTTCCGTCCTGTCAAAATGCCCGTGGGCATACCCGTGGGAGCCGTACCGCAGCACTGCCTGAATCTGCTCCCCGGGCGTCCTGTCCTTCGTCTGGCTTCTCAGCATGGCAATGCCGATGTTGTCGGAGCAGGCATTTGGGAATCTGCGGCCTTTTTTCGTCCCGCTTCCATGCTTTTCCGCCGCGTTCCCACTCTCTGCTGCATTTGCCAATGCCGCCGTATCTGCCGCCTCTGCATCTGTCCCTGCTTCCGTATCTGCCGCCTCTGCATCTGCCCCTGCTTCCGTATCTGCCGCCTCTTTCAGCAAATTAGCATGGCCAAACACCGGATCCGCCATATCGAACCCCCTGATAATCGGAATGTAAGCCGGATCCCGATAATAAGTATACGCCAGGTCAAAAGTGGAACCGAAATGCACGCCCTCTATCTTCTTCTCATCCGAATCATTGATTCCAAACAGCACGCCCCTTTCGTCCAGAAAAGGAATCACCGCGTCAAACAAGTCCTTGATGCGGATATAACTCTTACGGATACCGCCCCATTTCTCATTGTACATTCCATGCCGGATTTCCCTCGTTTCTCCCTTATTGATGCTGTCCACTTCCTTTCCGTAGGAAATGGGAAAATAATTGTGGATCAGATTGATCCCAAAAGGAAGCAATGCATGTGCAGTATGCAGGAACATGGAGGATACCCATATATTGTACCCCACCGAGCATTCATACCACCATCCGTCGGAAAAAGCGCCGTGGGAAAGCTGCTCAAAGCTGCCGCATGGCCCGAAGAGAAAACGCTCCATCCGCTCAAAATCCTGCAGCACCATGGCGCAGTAGACCGCTCCGGTCAATTCCGACAGAGTCCAGTTGGAAATATGCCCGCAGCAGATATGTCTGTCCAGAATCTCCATGTAGATCCGGAAGCAGAGCTCGATTCTCCGATGTTCGTCCTCCGACAGCACCCCCGCGCCATATATCATGTCATAGGCCAGCGCCAGATGCTGGAAGAAATGCCCCTCCTGCACATAGGACTGGCTGCAGCCCTTCTTTCTCACCGGATAGCCTGTCTCCATATCCGTGAACAGCCGAAAAAACGCTGCAATCTTCTCCGCATACCGTTTCTCCCCGGTAATGGAATACATATAGGCACAGGACATGATGTAATGTTCCTGAAAAGTATCACAGCAATAGTCCCGCTCCCCGAACGGAACCATGGGCGGCACCTCCCAGCTGTCCGCGTCCCGGCGCAGCTTCTCAAATCCCGGTTTGAAAACCTCTTCCTTTCGGATATTCTCCGCAACCTCTGCCCATTTTTCCCTTGTGTGGTAGATGTACGGGTGTTCCATTTTGCGCAGCGTCCAGAAGGACACCTCCTGCGCGCCGCCTGCACCGCACTCGGGCAGGAAACGTACGATCGTCTTCTCATGGGCACCTGCAGGCATGTAGTCATGTACCTGTACCGAAATTTCCACCCGACAGCAGCCATAGGGCTCCAGCAGAAAACGCTCCGGTTCGACAGTCGCATACATGGACTCCCAACCCTCCACCGCCTGGGATGCTTTCACCCACTGGCTATGCCCCAGACAGTTGTGCACCGTGACGCTATACCGTACAGTTTCGCCTGCATCTCCGGATTTTCCCAGTACATCCGTCTCTATGGAAATGCTGCTGCCCCGGAGGAGTTCCGCGGAAACTACATCTGCCTCTTTCCCGCATGCGGCTTTGGTGTTACCTCCATCCGGGCAGATCTCCAGCCACACCAGTTCCCGCCAGATATTCGTTTTTGCCCTCTCTATATCGAAATCCGCAAGGGCAAGGTCACAGGAATGCGCTCCCGGCTCCGCCAGGGTAAACGCCGCCTCCAGCTTTCGCCCACCCGCAAAGCCTGCTGTAACCGTAACCTGCACATCCGGCTCCCCGGTCACAAGGCCAAACCATATATACATAATGCCCTCCCCTGTAAAGGAACGCATCTGCCGAAGCCTGGTCGCAGACATCATAATCCAGATAAGCATCGATGGGCTGATACAGCTCGTTTGCGGCATCCAGAGGAAATCTCGCATTGCCCTCCGTGAATACCAGATCCGGAATATCCCCTGTAGCCATTGCCGTCATAATAGCATTTGCGCCCTTGTTCCATCCGACGACTTCCACCGTAACCTTTCCGCCGTATTTCGCTTCAAATTCACTGATGGCAGCCTGTTCGAATTCATTCGGATCCCAATAAAGGCAGACGGTAACATTTGGATTCTCCAGGGAATCCACATTCGTATAATGCCAGTCCCCACTTACGGCTGCCTGCCCGCCGGACTCCTCTCCGCCGATGCTCTCCGCAGCGGAGCATAGCCGTTTTTACTAACCCTTGATACCGCTGGACTCCACGCCTTCCACAAAATATTTCTGGGTGAAAATGTACAGTATCAACGGCGGTATGATGAACAGCAGCATCGCGGCATATGCGGTTCCCTGCCTTGCCTGAAGATTCCTTCCCACCTCTTCATAAAGCCCGGTGGCAACGATACCGGCTACCGTATTCTCGTCACTGGCATTCTGCACCGCAACTGCCAGGGTCTTATTGCCGGTGCTGAAGAAAGAATTGGACATCATGGTCTCGTTCCAATGCCATATAATGGAGAATAAAAATACCGTCAGCTGCAAGGCCACTGTAAAATTTTTCCCGTCTACCGCCTTATCCGTCCACTCGGCAGATATGACCACTGTATTATATAAGAGACGCTTCATATCCCACAATCTGACTTTTTAACAATTTGCCGTACCTGTTTAAAATTCAAAGACGGCATAAAAAAGGACTCTGAAAACCGTTACTTTTCAAAGTCCCTGTGTTAAAAATTGTAGTTGCCTCCCTATTGTGCTGCCCAGGATGCCTGTCCCGGGATTCCGTAACATCCCTTCTCCCCGCCGGGACACTGCCTTCCGGAATGCTGAGGAACAATCCGGCATACAGTCCATGAATCAGTTACCCCATTTCAGGATGAAACGGATAAAATCGCTGTACAGTAAGAAAAGGCGGATTGAAAAGCTCCCCTGCCCTTGTGTTAGAATAGAATCAGAACCATTATCCTTCACAGGGATGTATGCGCACCGCGAATCCCTGGGAAGCATCCGTCTCCGCCCTTACGTAAAGCAGCATGGGAACTTCGTCTGCTGTCGGAAGCATGGGAGTCGTGCGTCCTTTTTCCAGGTAAATTTTCTGTACCGGTGCCAAAAATTCCACCGCTGCATTGACAGAATAATACCCTTCCGCCCAGACGCGCTGCCCCTCTACCCGCGCCGTCTTCATCGCAAGGGGCATGGAGAACAGGATTTTCCCCGCATAGCCTTCTACGCGGTCTTCTACTGTCACGGCGCCGGAGGCTTTCTCAAACAAAATCGTCCTGTAATGTATGCCTTTCTCCCTTCCGCGAGGATGCTCTATCTCCAGGGTGATCCTGTCTGTCTCATCCCCGATGACTGTCTCAGTAACTTTTGAACGGCGGGAAACATCCAGCCATCCCCTGTCCAAGCTGTAGTTCCCGGCATTCAGATTGATAACCCTATTTTCTGTCCTCAAGGTCTTCTGCTCTTCCTCCGTTGCCGCAAACTGCAGACAGGCATGAGAATAAGAAGACAGATGCCATTGCGTGGAGGCGTCAAAATAGCCTTCAACACCACTGTCCATGACCACCGGGACATTCTGATAATACAGGATAAAGGAACCCTGATCCAGATGGCCGTGCCCGATGGGCTTTGCCGATCCCATAACGGCAAGATAATTCTCTTTTCCCGACTCACCCCTGCGGCGGAATATATAAATCCCGGAATCCGGATAGTTCACGGCGGACTCCGGACGCAGACGGTTTTCCGCATTGATCCGAAATGCCTCAGGTTCCGTATAAAGCAGATTTTCCAGGGCAAGCGCTTCTCCCCCAAGGGTTTTCACGGGATATCCGGCCTTCTGCCATACCTGGTACATTTCATCGGCCAGCTTCTTATCTAGTCCGGCGATTTTCTGCAGATACAGTCCGTAGATACCAAATTCCGTTCCCCCGGACAGCCTGTGATCCCCGAAGGGAGGCGTGCCGATATGTCCATCAAAATATGCATAGGGCGGCGTTACGGTATGTATGGTATAGGCAAACATATCCTTCAGCCTGGTGGCCTGCAGCCAGTCCTCCCCTGTTTCCTGCCTCCACAACGCCGCAAAGCTTGCAAAATGCTCCAGCGCCGCATGATGGTAGCGGATTGATTCCGGCCAGGAGCCATCCCGGTTCAGGTTCTTGGACAGCTGCGCCTTCAGCACCGCCTCGGCGTTGTACATCCACGTCTTCCGGTTCGGGAAATCAGGCAGCACTGCCATAAGGGCTGCTACACCGATGCACATATCCGTCTGCCAGTTGCTGGATCCCCGCTGAACCCTCTCCATGGACATGGACATTCTGTCACGCATGTCCAGACAGTACTGCAGCAGATAATCCGCCATCCCATAAAAGAACTGTTTCTCCTCCTCCGTAAAAACACCGGAACGGCTTATCAGGGAATAGGTACTTGCCGCGGAACACATGATGCGTCCCGCCTGCACCGCTCCGTAAGCATCGCAGCCCTCGGGCCTGGCATTACAGACCATCCAGTACTCCGCTCCCTGGCAGAAATCGTTGAGAAAGGCGAGCATGTCATATTTTGCCTTCCATGCATATTCCTCATTCCCCTCCAATGCATAGACAATGGCATTGCACTGCATGCTCAGCGACTTTCGGCCCATCGGTATGACGCTTTTACGATTATAAACGTGTTCAAAACGGCCGGTCACATTGCCGTCCTCATCCAGGAACTCCAATACGGCGCGGAAGCCCTCCTTAAACTTCCCGTCCTGCTTTGCCCTGAAAAACAGGGTATAGCCGCTGTTTTCCTTCAGGGACAGGATCTCCCGGGCTGTCACCGTCACCTGGTCAGAGGGCGTAGGATTGCACAGATAGAGGCAGGACTCCCCCGCCCCGGTTTCCTCATGCCTGCAGACAGGGCTTCCCTTCTGCACTTCCATGCGCCATCCGGCCGGAAATCCCTCCGCCGCGCCGTCCGCTTCCTGGCCCTGCACCGCGGAGCCTTCTTCCCGCCTCTGCACCGCGGGGCATTCCCCTACGCCCTGCACCGCAAAGCATGCATTGGGGATGGGGATTTCCGGCCCATCGGCGCTGAGAAGCCGAAAACCCGTAACCCATATATGTCCCAACCCCTGTTCTTCATTCTCTTCGCAGGGAAGGCACAGGGACAGTCTCGCGCCGCAGGTTCCGGGCGGGGTTACCGCATTTACGGACTGCTCTGTCCTACCCCAGATAGAAAAGCGCTTATTCAGCTCTTCATAGGTATATTTACCGTCTTTCTGCTCATATGCGATTCTGCTGTCCTCCAGGGAAGTCTCCCGGGCAACTGCCCTGATTTTCTCATACTGCTGCCCCGCAAGGCTCCCGCTGTTCCTCTTCTCCCGCAATTCCTGCAGTTTCTCTTCCGGCAGCAGGAAAAACGGTTTCCGCGCCCCCTCTGAAGCTAACCTCCGGGAAAACCGAAAGCTCTCCTGGGCATCCAGGCAGGCTACAAGGTTTTGAGCCAGTTCCTCCGCCCTGGAATCCTCCAGCGCCTGCAGACGCTCCTTCAGGCGCTGTCCGCACGCGGAATCATATTCTCCCACACCCTGCCCGTATTTCGCACCGGCGAGGCAATTCCTTCCCTTCTCCAGTACCTCCCGCCCTGCGTCCCGCAGCCGTTCCTCCGTCCACTGCGCCCTGTCCTAGCTTCGGAACCATTCCACCGCCTCCCGCAGCCCATAGTGCCCGTACACCTTTCCCTCTTCGAAAAAGGTAGGCGCCATGGTATATCTGTCATACGCAAACAAAATCTCCTCGTTTTCCCTGGGGGACAGAAATTCCCTGTTCCTGGTAAAGACATTTCCCTCCCCCGCCAGCGCCTTCTCCGCCCTGGAAACCATATCTGCCAGCGCTCTGCGATCTGCCTCCGTATGGCATCCGGACGTGCCTGACAACATAGACTTCGCCTCTTTTACCAGTTCCTCCAGCCTGCATGCTGTTCTATCCTGCATATTTTTATTCCTCCTGTACGTTTTCCCCTGGAGTTCTCCTGCCACATCCTCACAAAAAGCACACTGTGGCAGGACGCTATCCCAGGATTCTGTATCGTTCCTTCTCCCCGCCGGAACGCTGCACACAGATATGTCGCTCCGCATCCGCCGTCAGGGACACCCGATTCTGCCTGCCCTGCTCGAAGGCAAAGCTTTCAAAGTCGTCCTCATACAGCACGCACCCTTCCCGGCCGTCGCCGTATACCTTGGGATGGATGGCAAAAACTGTATCCCTTGACACATATTGCACCGGCTCCGCCAGGGGAAGGATACAGCCGTCCCTGACAAACACCGGAATCCTGTCGTAATCCGCACGGATCAGATAAACTTTTCCGCCTTCTATCTCATTGCCTTTCGCGGCACTGCCCGCCAAAACCTTTCCTTCCCGGACGTTCTCTTCTATGGCCTCCACTTCTGCGGCATCCTGCACCAGCACATCGCCCTCCCAGAAATCATACCATTTCCCCTCAGGCAGATACACCTTCCTGCATACGCCGTCCTCCAGGATCATAGGAGCCACCAGCAGGCTGTCCCCCAACATATATTCGTCATCCACATTCCTTGCCTGCAGCTCATCCTCATAATCCATCGCCAGCGCCCGGACAGGGGGAATCCCCTCTTTCCAATACTTCACAAAAGCGCTGTAAAGGTAAGGCAGCAGGGACATCCGGATCTCATGATAGCGCCTGCAGACATCCGTGTAGTATTCTGCCTCCTCCATAAACTCCCCTGCCAGGTTCTTCCCGATATCCACCTGCTTCCAGGGAGGATTGGGAATCCGCCAGCAGTTATAGATAGCATGGGCAGAGAACATGATGGTCTCCATACGCCGCAGTAAATCCTGGCCGTTTCTGCAGTTTCTCACCTCAGGCGCCCAGAGCAGCCCCGAGAAACCAGAGGTCACCATACCACGGATGAACTGCTTATGGTCATATAAATCGGAATACAGCACAAAGGGCAGCGGCGCGGCAAGGGTTCCCGACGAGCGCACCTGGGAATATGTCCTCCTGTTCTCCCCATGGTACACATCATAAATCAGATTCTGGTACAACCCGCCGATGGCAGCATGCATCTGCTCCCCGTCCATCCCGGAAGGAAATTCCGCCGTATCCGGAAACGACCAGTTGGAAGGATTCATGTCGGAATTGTCACATTCGTCCAGTTTAAAGCCCTGAATTCCCTTCCGTACAAAGGCCTCTCTGTGGTAATCCGCAAAGATGTCTTCCGCCTCCCGGGTAGCGAAATCCGGCACAAGCCCGTTCCACACCTCATATTCCCCGGAAAAGGGAATCAGCTCCTGATAAAAAGGCGCCGCAGGATAAACAAACACATGCTCCCAGAGATTGACCTTATATCCCTCTTCCTCCAGCTCCTTTGTCATCTCCTCCGGCTGTGGGAACAGGTAAGACCACTGATAGGTGCAGGAATAGCTGTGGGAATGCCATCCCGGCTCTAGTCCCAGCACATCCACCGGCATTTTCTCTTCCCGGAAACTGCGCGCCGTCTTCCGTACCGCCTCCTGGTCGCTTCCTCCGTAGGAACGGTACCACACCCCCAGTCCCCACATGGGCGGCAGGCAGCCTCCCCCGGAGAAAAGATTGTACCGCTGCACTACCTGTTTCACATTGCCCGCAAAAACATAGAAATCCACGCCCTCCACGGCTTTCAGGTCAATAATAACGGTGCGCCTTTCCACATTTTTCTTCAGGGCATAGAGCGCCGACTCCGAAAATTCCTTATGAGCCTGGTTCACCTCCATGCAATGGGCGGAACGCCCCTTCTCCAGGCTGGTTCCCATATAAAACTCCGCATGACGGAAGGTATCCACAAACAGGCCGTACCCTGCTGTGGATATGTAAAAGGGCACCGGGGCATGGCCTTCCCCCGTATCTGCCGCTGGGTCGGAGTTTACACGCAGCAGCCTCTTTCTCCCTGCCTGGTTCATGCTTCTCAGCTGCAGCCCGAAGCCATAGATGTCCTCATCGCTGTCCATGGGCAGCATGATCTGCAGGCCTCTGGCATTTCTGCGGAAGGTAATGCACTCTGCCGCCTCCGGCAGTTTCGCCTCTCCCACAAGCTGCAGCGCTTCCTCCCGCATGGGAAATTTTCTCATGGTTACAGGAGTATGCGTCTCCGGCACGCCTATGGTTCCTTTCCATATACCGTTTGCAATTGATTGTAATTCCATTGCTTTCCTTTCTGCCGCCTCCGTATGACGGCAATTCCTCTTTCTTCTGCGTATGCACTTGGGCATATATTTGTCGTCCATGCCTATAGTAAACGCATTTAACATCTGCGTTATATCTTTTTATAGTTGCTGTATATTCGATATGGACCTGGATGTAACACGCAAAGGATATCATTCATTTCCTATAAATGGTTCTGCACTGCGGAAATGCTCACTCTCTATACATTTACAAGCACTTCCGGCTATAAGGAAGTATCTACAGATTACAGGAACCGCTTCGCGAACCCTGTAATCCAGGATAAATAACCGCTGCAAGTTCATAGCAAGTTTTATTGTATTTCCGATTTTTTGCCTGAATCAGTTGCTGCGGTTATTTTCCGACAATTCCTAAGTATATCTCCTGCTTCATTACGGCACACTTTTCAATAATAAAATCATCACGTTCGTCCGGGTATACTTTATGGAACACCAAATCCTCTGCCACCAGGTTTCTGACATTTCTGCAGTCAAGGAATACAGCCCGGCTCCAGTCCGGATAATAATTTTCCGAAGAAATTCCCTCCGGTTTTTCCAGCCTGTCCAGCACCTCGGGATACTCACCCGGAATCTCGCTGCTTTTCACGCCTCCAATGGCAGTATAAAATATGTTTTTTAGCATCAGGTTTTCAATCGGATGCTGCTCCTGCGCATCGATCCGCATGCCGCCGAACCGGGGACTTCCCATTATATCATTCTGAAACCGATAGTGGGTATTCTTCATTTCTTCCTCATCCGTTATCACCACATCGGACAGCAGGATGTTGCGCATTGTCCCGATGGACGGCATCTCCTGCAATTCTATCGAGCTTCCGTAATCTTCCGTTTCGAAGCGGTTATTCAGGAGAATCCACACCGGCCTGGACACATTCTTCATGACAAGCCCGCGGATGACGATATCCGAAATATTCCCCCCTTCCGTACACTCTATTTTCACGCCTTCCCGCCATACATTATGGAATGTGCAGTTTGACACCACCACATTGCTGATGCTGCCGATGGATTTCAGCCCAATGCGTATCCCAGCGCAAAGGGACGTAAACGCGCAGTTGACGATATGGATGTCTTCCACCGGATATGCCTTTGAGGAAGACTGCAGGCATAGATTGTCGTCCGTGCCCAGAATGCGGCAGTCCGATACAAAGACATGGCTGCATCCGTCAAAATCCAGGCCGTCCCCATTGTATTTCTGCCTGTTTTGAATATCCACACCCTGAATCCGGATACCCTCGCTGTCCAGAAAAGCAGTGGTCCATGCGGCGGCGTTGTGCAGACGTATGTTTTCCAGGACAATGTGACGGCACCTCAGAAAACGCAGCAGCATGGGCCGATAGATGCTGCCTTCATTCGGAAAGGCCTCCGCGCTGCCATCTATCTTACCGTCTCCCCTGATGCCTGTGTTTTCGGCATCTTCCGCAAAAAGAAAGCATCTGTCCAGGGCTTCCTCATTCCGGTACCGGTTATGGTGGGTATCCTCTCCGTAATCGGAAATCTCACCGCTGGCTTTTAATACCGCCGAGACATCCACCTCCAGAATCACGTTAGATTTCAAGTATAAGCCGCCGGACAGAAAGGTTCCGCCGGTTAGAAGCACGGTTCCGCCCCCATTGCGGTGGCATATGTCGATTGTCTGCTGAATGGCTTCCGTGTCCTTTGTAACGCCGTCCCCCTTTGCGCCATATTGCCTGACATTGTATCTGCGATTTTCCAAATTATCGTCTACCATAAAAGCCTCCCCACGCCCTTAATTTTATAAATCGCTTCTATAAAATAATAATCCGCATAACTCATGGTAAAATGGTGCTCCGGCGTATGGTAGGCAGCGCTGCAGTTCTGCACGATGGCATCGCAGTTTTCCCCGAAATCCGCGCGGGTTTCCGCTATGACCCGGAGAATTTTTACCGCCGTATCCTCATATTTTTCCCGCTCACCTTCCGGCATGCACTTTGCCAGCTCCAGCAGGCCTCCCGCAATCACGCAGGCGCCGCAGGAATCCTCCCATGCAGGCTGGGGCGGCTGGCGGAAATCCACCGGAATGATACCGCTCTCCGGAACATGCGCCATGCAGTAATCGGCAACCTTTTTCGCCGTCTCCAGGTATTCCTGTTTTCCTGTATGCAGAAAACTAATCGTAAAACCGTACAGCGCCCAGCCCTGTCCCCTGGTCCAGGAAGAGCCTTCGCCGTAGCCCTGTCCGCCAAGGCTGCGCACTTTTCTGCCGGTTTCCGGGTCAAATTCTACGATATGGCACACGGAACCGTCCGGCCGGATGAAATTCTCCCTGACCGTATCCGCATGCATCATGGCAATCTGGCGGAATCTGGGGTCTCCGCTCTCCTCGCTGGCCCAGTACAGCAGGGACAGATTGAACAGGCAGTCTATAATAGCCCATCCCCTGGTATCCTCCTCCAAATCGTTCCATGCCCGGATAAAACGTCCTACGGGATTAAACCGCCCTGCCAGAATCGCTGCCGCATGCATGGCAATCCTTCTGGAATCCGGATTTCCGGTCAGCCGAAAGTCCGCCACCGCCGTGGGTACGAACATAAATCCCACATCATGGTGCAGCCCGTAGAAATCCTGGAAGCACTGCTCCATCTTCTTCTCCGAAACCCGGGCAATCCGGGCATAGCGTTCCTCCCCCGTATCCTGGTACAAAAGCCACAGGATGCCGCCCCAGAAACCGTTTGTCCACCAGTTCAGGCCGTCGTCGGGACGCCACTTTATGGTGACGTCAGATCTGTCGTCATAATTGCCGTTCTCGTCGGTCCTGTAGGGAATCCTGTCCTTGTTTTTCTCGCTGCACCATTCCATTTTCTTCCTGATTTTCCCGATTATCGTATCCGCCCATTCTTCATACCGCTGCATTTTCCCTTTCCTCCGTTTCCTATTGATATGCTCTCAAAATCTCCAAACCACTTAATATACAGTTTTTCAAAATTCACTTTTACTGCATTTTAAGAAATACACGGCATATGTTCCAGACAGCCGCCATACCACATATGCGGGCCTTCGAAAATACAATGAACCAGCAAATCCTCCTTGCCGAATATCCGATAGGCCCTGCGGATTTTCTCCACCTGCTCTTTCGGTCCCTCGATTCCCCTGGGACCGTTTTCCACATCCCTGTCTCCGTTTTCTATGTAAAGAGGGCGGGGTGCTATCAGGGAGCATATATCGCTGATATCCCCCAGCAGCCAGAGACCGGGCGCGTAATTGCAGGGACACAGATGGGTGTCCAGGATGCTCTCATAATAACCGTGCACATAGCCGCTTACCGCCGCCCTGCTGATCCTGTCGTCCAGAGCCGCCAGCCACATGGCGTACTGCCCGCCGCCGGAAAATCCTGCACACCCGATATCCTCCGAAAGGACAAATTCCTGCTGCGCCGCAAAATCCACGAGCCTCATCAGATCCCAGATTTCCAATGCCGTCATACTGAAACCCAGTGCCTCCGCAGTCTGCGCAATATCCTTGCAGGAGCTTCCCAGAGGATTTTTTCGGGTGCCGGGCAGGAATGAAAGATCCTCCCTCGACGGCACCTCCACCCGCTCTCCATATCCCGGCGGATCCGGACAAAATACCACATATCCCTTTTCTACAAAGCTTTTTCCATAGGATTCCCTGGGCGTCTTCTCCAGCTTCTCAATGACCTCAGGACAGGACAGCACCCCTGCCACTGTCTCCTTGTTGGCACCATGCGCCGGGATTGCTATCACGGCAGGCCGCCTTTCTCCTTCCCTTATGCCATCCGGACACAGCATGTAAAAGGGCATATACACCTCCGGCAGGGTCTCCATAACACATCTCCGGCGCGTATACCCTTCCTCCTGCACGGCTTCTTCCTGCCCAATACTTTGGAAAAACCGATTCTTCAACCCGAAACCTTCCCATATCGCTTCCAACTGTTTCAGGCCCAGCCTTTCATTTAATTCTTCCCGAAAAGCCTTTTTCCACGCATGGAATTCCTCTTCATTTTCTGCACTAAAACGGTATTTCTGTCCCTGTCTCCGGTACATCTGCCGAAAAAAATTTCGATAGGAAAATATTTCCGCCATGAACGCCTCCTTTCTTATACTTCCGGAATCTCCAGGCTTTATCCTATACGGATTCCGAAATCTCTATGCCCCACTCCCGCCATGAAAGAAATCCGACCCGTCAGGTCCGCACCTCAAACCAGTCAAAATCAGCATGCTTTCCGAACCCTGTCAAATCCTGGCAGCAGATTCCCACCATGGCACCGGTAAACCAGCCCTCCCTGCAGGCTTCATCCGACAGAAACCCTGCATTGACACATGGCCCTATTGCCTGCTGCCCCTCCCCACGGAATCCGTAAGAAAACTGTACCTGCGTCCCCCTCAGAGAAAGGCTCAGAACCACATCCCTGCCGATCTCCAGCGGGATATAGTCCGTCAGATACTCGTATTTCCTGTTTTCCGCCTTCAACAGGGTAATACATTTTCCCACATCCTCGTCGTGGGAAAGATGAAGATACAGGTAATTATCCGTATCATACAGCAAAATCAGCCCCGCCATCTGCTTGAATACCTCCGGCTCAAAATCCACGCAGGTTTCCGCATCCATATGGTATTCCGTCACCCTCCTGGCAATCAAACTCTGGGAAAACCGGGATGCCAGGCCGCTCCTTCCATACATCCTCAGCCAGCCGGGACGCTGCGTCAGGGATAGATAGCGCTCTCCCATGGGAATCCGCAGGGACTGGTATTCCAGATGAAGTACAGGGGTATCAAAATCGTCCCTGATGAGGGAGGTGCCGTTTTCAGGAACCGTTTTCCGTCCCCTGTTCTCCCGAATACCGCCATTTTGTATGGCATTCTGTTGCCTATCTCTTTGCATGACACCAGGCTGTCCGGCTCCCTCCATGCCATCCCGCTGTACATCTCCCTGCATCTCTCTATACAATATACAGTCTTCCGAAGCGAACTCTCCGCTCAATCCTGGCTGCCCTTCCTCATGCACAGGGGGTTCCACCACCTCCCTCGGCGTGTTTCCACCCTCTGCCAATTCCAGCCAGCCGTCCTGGGTCCAACGCATTTTCTGGATAGCGGTTTCCCGTCCAAGCATGTATCTCCTGGCTCCAGGAAACCGTTCCGCATTTTCCGGATTACAATCCCCGGACACTCTGCCGCAAAGGTGCACCGCATACCACTCTCCCTCCGGAGTCTCCACCAGGTCGCAATGCCCTGCCTTCTGCAGCAGGATATCCTCATGATGACGGGAAGTCAGAATGGAATAAGCCTCCCCTTCCCGGCGCTTTTCATCCGCAGGCCGATACATCTCATAAGGCCCCCATATGTCCTTTGCCCTCTGAATGGTCTGCCCATGAGCCTCCCCCGTACCGGTATCCGCGCTGAACAGATAATACCAGCCGCCATGCTTGAAAATGTGGGGTCCCTCCAGGAAAATGGTCTCGGCACGGTAGATATCCTTCACCGGCCCTGTCATCCTGCCCCGTTCCGCATCAAATTCCTGAAGCACCAGGCGGCCTGCATACTTCTTCGGAACCCGGTGGTCCGTCACCATGCTGACCATGTACTTGCGACCGTCGTCATCGTGAAAAAGTGAGGGATCGAACCCGAAATTATTCAGCGCTATGGGTTCTGACCAGGGGCCATGGATGTTCTGTGCCGTCACCAGATAATTTTCCGTATCATACATATTACAGTAAAAGGCCTTTACCACCGTATAAACCAGGTAGAATACGCCCTTGTCATAAGTGAGGCAGGGCGCCCATATCCCCTGGGAGGGCCCTACTCCCCGCAAATCCAGCTGTGATACCCGGGTGAGCGGATACTCTATCAATTCCCAGTGAACCAGGTCACGGGAATGATGAAGCCGCACGCCCGGCCACCACTCGAATGTGGATGTGGCGATATAGTAATCTTCTCCTACCCGGATAATCGAGGGATCCGGGTGAAATCCGCGCAAAATGGGATTGTGTATCATGGCTTTGTCCTCCTGCTTAAACTCCATGTGCTGAAATATATTGTACTCGTGAGCGCATTCATTTGCCGCCCTTTTGCCTCGCATTGCACCAGCGCTCACTCGGTATACCTGTAAGTTGGCAAATGTTTTTGACCGTGAGTGTAAAATGCACTGAAACATTTTTATTGTAGCATCTTGACAGCGGATTTGCCATTTCATAAAATGTAATTAACTGACTTTTTCTGCAATAAATGATACATTTTCCCTCTGCCGGGCTCGTGAACGCATTCATTCCTGACAAAAGAAGCACCGCTTCTATTGTATGCCGTTCCCTGTCCTGCTTTTGCGGCAGCGCTCATTCATTATGCTTTTCAGAAAGGAACGATATGATCACAGTAAACATGTGCGGTTACGACTCCATGCATAAAATGCCCCTTGACCGCTCTTATCCGGAAGGCTACCAGGATTACACCCTTCTGCTTGTCAAGACGGAAGTCTTTTTTGAGATTGACGGAAAATTAACGGATTTCCCTCCAAATACCGTCATGCTCTATGGTATCCGCTGCCCTGTCCGCTATGGCTGCAGAGAGCCCCACTACAACGATGACTGGATTCACTTTGACCTGCAGGATGAGGATGCAGGCCTGCTCCGGGAACTTGCAATTCCTGTAAACCGCCCCTTTACGCTGCCCTACCTTGGAACGCTGACGGACTACTGCAGGCTGGTTGTGCAGGAAAAGCTGTCCACCCACTTTTATAAAGGGGAAATCATCAATTCCCTGATGCACAGCCTTTTCTATTCCCTTGCGGATCAGCTCCGGCTGCTTCCGGACAGCAATGTACGCAACAAGTATTACTACCCGATGAATGCGTTAAGGCTGGAAATCCTGAATTCTCCCTATCAAAAATGGGACATCCCGGCTGCAGCCCAAAGGCTCCATCTGAGTACGTCCCATTTTCAGCATTTATATAAACAGTTTTTCGGCACCACCTGCATTCAGGATGTGATTGACGCACGGATCAAGCAGGCTCAGCTCTATCTCTGCATTTCCGATATGTCCGTCTCCTCTCTGGCGCTCTTCTGCGGCTACGACAGCGAACTGCATTTCATGCGCCAGTTTAAGAAGCTTACCGGCATGACGCCCAGCCAGTACCGGGAAGCGCATAAAAAGCAGAATGGGGAGCGGGTGTCGCTGTCATAATCCAAAATACCCTGTCCGTCTCATCCAAAAAAGTCCAATACATGGCAGGACATACGGAATTTCATACCAAATTACTCAATTCCGCAAACTGCTCCAGAGAAAGAGCCTCCCCCCTGACCGTGGCGGGCAGCCCCATCCGCTCCAGCGCCTGCACTGTCCGCTCCCTAGAAATACCCAGTTCCTGCGCATTCGCAAGGCTGTTGGCAAGCGTCTTCCTGCGCTGGTTGAAAGCGGCCCGAATAACGGCAAACATTTTTCTCTCGTCCTCCACCTGCACCGGCGGCGTTTCATACCTTTCCATGCGGACAACGGCACTGCCCACATTCGGCCTGGGAATAAAACAGTTCGGCGGCACATTAGCCACAATTTCGGGCTTCGCGTAATACTGCACAGCAAGGGAAAGAGCGCCGTAATCCTTCCTGCCGGGGCCTGCCTGCATCCGCTCCGCCACTTCCTTCTGCACCATCACCGTAACATTCCGTAACGGCACATGGTTTTCAAACAAACCCATGATAATGGGAGTGGTTATGTAATAGGGCAGGTTGGCAACCACCTTCAGCGGCTTTCCCCGCTCTTCGGCAAGCCCTTTCACGTCCATTTTCAGAATATCCTGGTTGATAATTGTCACATTCTCATACGCGGACAGCGTCTCTTCCAGAATCGGAATCAGGTTTCTGTCAATTTCCACCGCTACCACTTCCCCTGCACGCTCCGCCAGATACTGGGTCATGGTACCGATGCCGGGTCCGATTTCCAGTACACAGTCGTCTTCGGTAATCTCTGCGGCGGCGATGATTTTGTTAAGCACCCTGGTATCAATTAGAAAATTCTGCCCGTACTTTTTTTGAAAATTGAAATGGTACTTCTGAATCACTTCTATTGTATTATGGGGAATTCCCAAATCCGCCATTTGACTATTCTCCTTATATTTCCCTCTGCAGATACTCCAGCACCTCAAATAAATCCTTCCTGATCAGAAAGCTCAGCTTACACATCTCTTCGTCCGGCGCTATCATATCCGGCACCATAATGGGACGCATCCCTGCTGCGTGGGCGGAGCGGATGCCGTTGGGGGAATCCTCAATGGCATAGGCCTGTTCCGGCTCCACCCCCAGCTCCCTGCATGCCAGCAGATAGATATCCGGGCGCGGCTTTGAATGCTCCACCATGTCCCCGGTAACAACCGTCTGAAAATAATCCTGAAAACCCGACTGCTCCAGATAACTGAATACGGAAGAGCTCCTGGTGGAGGAAGCCAGCCCCACCGTGTAGCCCGCATCCCTCAGCCACCGCAGAATCTCCGGCACTCCCGGCTTAACAGGCAGACCGTTTTCCTTCATATATGCCTGAAGCCAGTCCGACGCTTCCTGCCTGAAGCGTGGGTAATCAAAATCTTCCCCGTATGCTTTCATCACAATCTGCCTGCTGTCATTGGAATTCAGCCCGATGCATTTCGGAAAAACCTCCTCCATATCCGGCATGCCGTTTTTTCCGGCCACCGCCATCCATGCCTTCATGCATACAATCTCCGTGTCAAACAGGACACCGTCCATGTCAAAAACAACTGCTTTCATTTGTATCTCCTTAAATATAATGCTGTCTTGTGCCATGAGCACAGCAACGCTCATGGCAGATGGCCATCCGGCCATTTCATGCCAAGAGTATGGTCATGTTATACCTTATTATCCAACATATCATGAATATACATCCGCAGCCCTTCCTCCGTGTCTATCCCATACTTCCGGTTTACCGCCACATAATATTTCATGATACTTTCTTTCGGCACAATCTCACTCGAAGGGATGCTGTCCCCATATCCCTTCCGCGCATTCTTCCAGGGCTCTTCATTATGCGTAATCCGCTCCAGAACCTTCCCACTATACATTCCGAACGTATTTGCGACAAATTCAATGACTCTCTTCTCCTCTTCGGTAAGCACCCCGGCAGTTTCCCCAAGCAATGCAAACCGAGCATCATCAATGGGATTATATTTGAAATCCCTGAACAGTTCATAGACTTCCGGATAGACAGGCCCATGAATCCACGCCCTGCAGTCCTCGGCAAAAACAGGTTTTCCATATAATGCAGAATAGACCCCCTGGATAAAATAAAGCAATTTTTGCAGCATCAAGGGAGTGACCTCCTCCAGCTTTTCGAACACATAAGCGATAGCGCCCAGCATCTTCTTCGATACGGAAAACAGCCTTTCAATGCTGTCTGCCGCCGCCATGGCCTTCTTATACGCCGCATCTGTAATCTTTTCCCTGTTTTCCTTAAGCCGCGCTTTCATAAATGCCGGAGAAGCCAAAGCCGCTTTTATAATATCCGAATACTCCCTGGAAGGGACCTGCCCCTCCAGATATCTGGGAACTGTAACTTCGCCGAAGCCAAGCGCAAGAGATAAGGGTGCCTTTCCGATTTTGTAAATCTTCATAAGCTTTTCAATATCCTCAGTTGCCACAAGTCCCTCGACAGTTCTGTACTGCCTGTCAATCTCCTGCACATTCTTATCAATCAAGCCGGGAATACTCATCTCTTCACCGCATTCTGCACATATGGCAACCGTAATTTCGAAATCATATTCCTTATCCCTTATTATTTTTACGATATCGCGCCTCTGTAAAAGGTATTCCGTTTCTTTCCTGCATTCAATGCAGAAGTCCCTTCTTCCCGAATTTTTAGCATTCTTCTCTGCCATAATGACCACCTCCGTATTGCGGTTATCTGAAACAATATGTAAGCGGATACAGGTCTCACATCCTTGCCAAACACATATAGCTGCTCATATTCATATCTCTTGTGCTCATTCTGCAGAACTTCTGAAAAATCCTTTGCTGTAAGGCTCAGAATAATATCCTTTGCCATCGCTTCATTAATAACATAATCCAGAAAAAGCCTTATATTATCCTGCCTCCTGGAATTCCGGTCAATTCTGTACCTGTCGTTTTCGACAGCTTCTCTCACATCAGAAAGATACTGCTCTATATCTTTCATTTCTATCTTCAATGCCGTATCCTCCGCAGATATCATGATTGCTTTTATTCATTTTTCTATCATTAGTATATTCCCATGATTGCTTTTTGTCAATATGCCATCATTAGAATTTCACAAAAATATGCTCCCCATAACGCGCCCTACTCCAGATAAGCAAAATCCTCCAAAAAATGAATACAGTTATAAAGCACCAGCACGTCCATCCCCTCCTCCGGCTCGTAGCCCTCCATGAACCGGAACAGCCTTCCGTTAAAATACCGCAGATCCATCACATAGATTTTCTCATAATAGGGAATCAGCATGGGCACAAAACAGTTGGCATAGGAATCCTTTATCACAAACAGTGTCTTTCCGTTATGATAATCCGTATCAATCTCTATGAAAGCGTGGTTGTCATCCAGGAAAAACCCGTATTTGTTCTTGGTTTTCAGATAAGATTCCTCATAGCAGCTGCTCCGGATGTCTTTCAAATCATAAGTAACCGTCACCGGGTACTCTGCGGTCTCCGGGAACCAGAAAATGGAATCCGCCTGCACATCCAGATTGACCTTCGACTGCAGCGTTCCCAGGAAGTCCGCCGTCACAGGCTGCATGGCATTTTTACCGTATAAATCTCCCCGCCTGCCCAGGCTTTCCGCCCATGCAAGATAACCGTACCAGGCTCCCAGAGTGGTCCAATGGTGATCTGTACGGTAATAAATCTCTTCAGCGGCATGCCGGCGCAGCGCCGAATATACATCAATATAATGTTCGGAGCCAAGCTGCAGCGCTGCTTTTTCCAGAAAATCCGCCTGGTCATAATACGGCGCCCAAAGTGGCATCCTGTCCGTGAGGATATTATCCGCCGTAGGCACCAGCATTACGGTGGCATCCCACCTTTTCACCAGTTTGTCGAGAAGCAGCAGCTTTTTCGTTTCCTCCACATCGGTATATGTCCCGGGCAGATGCTGCTCGATCAGGTAACCATCCGCCCCCAGGTATACACCGTTGATTTCCTGCTTCTGCAGGGCCAGGTCCAGATAAGTCTTCACCGTAATCCACTTATCCCGCCCCACAAACTGTTCCGTCAGATAGGTCTCGTAATCCCGGGTATACTTTCCCTCTATCAGGGAATCCCAGGACCATTCCGGCCTGTCCGCCAGCAGTTTGTTCTCCGTCTCCGAGAAGGTCCGGTCTCCCTGGATAAAATCAGCGGCCGTAAAGATAAGTATGATAGCTGACAGCAGCATAATTGTAAAAAAAGCGCTTCTTTTTTCTTCCATATGAAAATACCCTCTTCTGCCCTGCTTCCATTTCACCATCAACAAAGACCGTTCACAGTGTCCCAAATTGCCTGGGAGCTTACCATGTGTTTCCCTTGACACACCGGGATGCACACAAGGCGCAGGCAGCTTGGCGCACGGAACGCCTCGCGGTGCCGCAGAGTCCAATTTGAAAACTTTCACTATAAACCCCCATGCAAAAAGCCTATAGGGCAGGCTTGGCTGCACCACCTCGCATGAAAGCAAGCCCACGGGCACAAATCCGAAAGTACTTAAAACCGGAAATAAAGAAACGGATTATAGGAAGCATCCACAATTCCCGCAATAGCCAAAAGCAAAAGCGCTGCCGGAATCACTTTCTCCCCAAAACGGTACAGTGCAATGGCCGGTCCTGTCCTGGATTTCCGGAGTCCCTCCGCCGCCCGCCCAAACAAAGGCGTGGCCGCAAGCACAGCAATCAGAAACAGCACGCCATACTGCCTTCCCAGGTAAAAGCCCTCCGCATCTGCCAGCCTGCCTCCCATCCCTGCCATGACTCTCAGATACCCCAGAATCCGCCCCGGCGACTCCAGCGCGAAAAGCACCCACCCCACCAGAACCACCAGCATCGTATAGACAATCCCCACTGCCTTCGGAAGCCACGACAAAATTTTCCCGAAAAACAGCTTCTCCAGCACCAGTGCAAATGCGAACCATAAGCCCCACAGCAGGAAATTCCACCCCGCCCCGTGCCAGATTCCCGTCAGCGTCCATACAATCAGAATATTCAGAAGCTGCCGAAGCCGCCCCTTCCGGTTACCCCCCAGCGGAATATACACATACTCCCGAAACCAGCTGCCCAGGGAAATATGCCATCTGCGCCAGAACTCTGTGACGGATGCCGAGATATACGGATACCTGAAATTCTCCGGGAAACGGAATCCCAGCATTTCCCCCAGTCCGATAGCCATATCGGAATAACCCGAAAAATCAAAATAAATCTGGAAAGCATAGGCAAAAATGCCCACCCACGCGGTCAGAGCACTCATCTCCCCCGGATTCATCTCCGAAACCAGCACCCATAGCTCCCCGATATTGTTGGCAAGCAGAACCTTTTTCGCCAGGCCGAAGCAGAAACGCTTCATTCCGTCGCTGATGTTTTCCACATCCGCTTTCCGGTTATGAAGCCTGGCTTCCACATCCCGGTATTTCACAATGGGCCCGGCTATCAGCTGAGGGAACATGGCCACATATACTCCGAAGTCCAGCAGATTCTTCTGCACCTTCGCCTCCCCCCGGTATACATCAATGGTATAGGACATGGTCTGAAAGGTATAAAATGAAATCCCGATTGGCAGCGGAAGCGCCAGAAGCGGAACTGACATACCTGTCACCGTATTAAAGGTCTGTATCAGGAAATCCGCATATTTGAAAAAGCACAGCACCGCCAGATTGATCAGCACCGAGGAAGCCAGAATCCCCTTCGCCGCCCTCTTTCCACGTATACGCCCCAGCAGCCTTCCGTGAATATAGTCTGACACCGTGGAAAACAGCATCAGCAGCACATAAACCGGTTCTCCCCAGGCATAGAAAAACAGGCTCCCCAAAAGGAGAACCAGATTTTTGCCTCTCCCGGGAACCAGATAATACACTATGAAAAGCAGGGGCAGAAAACGGAATAAAAAAACAACGCTGCTGAAAACCATCGAATTTCTCTCCTATCCTTCCGGTATTCCTACAGCTTCCCGCTGATCGTGTCAATCGCCAGCTTATTGGCTTCCTGGCACTTTGCGATGACATCCTCTTCCTTCTCCTCTTCTACGGCAAAGCCTCCCAACTGCACAAAAATGACATAATTGTCAATTCTCTCCACCTGGCTGGCCTGAATCTTGCCGAGATTCTGCGGATACTGCATGGTATCATTCACATTCGCTTCGCGATAGGCATTCAGGGCTTCCTCCACAGCATCCGCCTTGTCTTCCTTTGCTTTGACAATGATCAAAGTATCTACATTGGCGCTGATCATCGGAGATTCCGCCATATAATCCTCATACATGTCAGGCGTGATTCCGTAGAAGGTCTCCACCATCTCGGCATCCATTGGCATATTGGGCCAGTAATTATCCGCTCCCAGCGCCTCCACCACCGCCTGTTTCAATCCTTCCATCTCCTGGCTCCAGCCCTCAGCGCCGGCAACCTGCCCACCGGAGCCTTCTTCTCCGGACAGCTCTCCTTCTGCGGACACATCGGAACTTTCAGTCTGGGCCCCGCTTTCGTCCGCCCCGCTGCCGCTGTTCCCGTTTTCTTCGGGAGAAGTACTTACCTCACTGCTCTGATCTGTCCCCTGTGAGCCGGGCTCGTCCCCGGCCTTGCCGCACGCCGTAATACCAAGTACCAAAATCCCTGCACATAAATACAAAACTACTTTTTTCATAACCTTCCTCCTGTTCCAGTTCCGCACCCTTTCTTACGCATGCCTTTCTCAGCATGGAATATTAGAGTACTATTTTCAGTTCTGCACATTCCTGCTTACAGAATACATTTTGTCCCGTTTGGAGCCAAAATATCTTCCTGGTGCACCATTTTTAAAACAAAAGTGTATCACATAAACAGTGGCAAATCAATTCTTTTTGCAAAAGAATTGGGCAAAGGTGAAGAAAATGCTGTTAACAGGTTTCAGAGAGTAAAAATACCTGTCAGCCAAAAAAGAAGCACCGCTGACAGGTTGAATATCCACTTACCAAAATCGCGCCCTGAGTTTGCGAAAGACCAGGGAATCTGCCTGTGCCTGTTCTTCCCAGGATGGAAAAGCAGACATACTTCTCAAAATTGCAGCAGCACCCTGACCGTAAAAACCTCTTCCCTGCAGTCCGCTTCCATAAACCCCTGATACTTTTCCGCAATCATCTCCGCAGACTTCAGCCCCTGACCGTCGCCTTCATGCTTATCGGAAAGATACCTTCCCTCATATTTTCTGAAACGGCTCCTGCATGGATTCTCAATCTGCAGCGCAATCACGTGCTCCCCGGTCTGACCGGCCCTAAGCCGGATCCAGCGCTGTTCTTCCGGCTGCTTCCTGCATTCGTCCACAGCATTTTCCAGCAGGTTTCCCAACAGCACACAGAAATCAATATCCTCCACGGTGACCTGTTCCCCCAGGTGAATGGAAAAATGAACCTGTATCCCCGATTCCCTGCAAAGCATCTCATAATGATTCAGCACGGCGTTGACTGCGGACGAAGTACAATAACGCAGGGCTGTGCCTGAGAGGCCGGAAGTATATTTTTCCAGATATTTCTCCAGCTCCTCATACTCTCCGTTTTTCAGCATCTCCGCTATTACGGTAATCTGGTGCCGGAAATCATGCCGCAGCCTCCCCGTCTCCTGCACATGGCTCAGCAGCCTGTGATACTGCTCCGCCTCCATTTCCAGATAGCCGGCTTTCAGAAGTATCTTCTCCTTTTCAATCACACTGTAGGCTATTTTATAGAACAGGACATAAATAAACAGCACCATAACCAGCAATACCAGGATAACCACCGCATACATCTGCATAAAGCGTCCCACATACATCCTTTGGTTGTCATAGGGAATAAAATAGTACGCAAATATGCTCACTCCAGCCGGAAATATCCACACACTCCTCCACACACGCTCCTCCGGGAAATTGTGCACCAGCCATCCGATATATTTTTTCGCAGGGTAAAACAAAACAAGAACCAGCACCAGTTCAAAAACAATCTGCAAAATGAGGGAATACAGCCCCTGCGCCGTCTCAACGGTAGCTTCCGGATACAGGACAATATCTACAAGATGATTGAACAAATAAGAAAAGCTGCCGATCAGGCAGGCCGTCAGGAATATAAACCACAGCCGGAAACGCTCCAGGGCTATTTCCCTTTGATACAGCCAGAAAAAACCAGCGACACAGATTCCCGTATTGACCACACCCCCCGTATCCCCCGGCCATATCAAATATACCAGAAACATCACTGTTACCATACCGATACAGGCTGCAATGACTTTGGCGAACAGGCGGCCGGGCCTGTCTTTTATATCAGAATATACGGGAATAAAGCAAAACGGCACCAATGGCAGGAACATCAGTGTCTCCCTTGTCAACATCAAAGCTTCCTTTATTTGGCTCACCTCCACCCCTCCTCATTCAATTTCTCAAACTGGTATTCATGATACGCCTGCATGATCTGTCCCCGGTTTCTTTTCCGAATGGGCAATAAGGATCCGCCTGCCATTTCAAAGGTTTCCGAATGTGCCCTTCTGACAAAATCCATATTCAATAGAATCCCTCTGTTGCAGAGCAGAAAACGGCTCTCTTCTTCCAACAGAGCGCTGACAGAGGCAAAGGTAGCCCGGTAACACATCTCACTGCCATTGTCCAGTGTAATAATGACATGCTTGTCATGTGATACCAGAAACTGAATTCTGGAAACAGGCAGACGTATCTTCTGTTTTCCGCTCCAAAATTCCAACGCTTTCACCTGCACGCGCAGCTTCTGGCACACATCATCCATCAGTTTTTCTACCCTTGTATAGCCAAGACTTTCCTTATCTACATAATCAAAACAGTCATGCAGCTGGACAGCCCGCCAGATATCCTCCCTGCTGCCGGTCAGGAATACAATCAGCCCCTCCTCCCCGCGCTCCCGCAGCCTGCGTGCTGTCTCAATGCCGTCGATCCCGTCTCCCAGGTAAATGTCCATAAAGATAAGACTGTACTTCTCCGTGGAACTCATGCACAGAAATTCCTCCCCTGAGGGATAACTGACAGTACTCAGCTCCTGTGTATGTTCCTCTTCGTATTTACTCAAAAAAGCCGTCAGGATATCCCTGTCCCGCTTATCATCTTCCACGATCGCTATCTTCATCCTGATACCTCCCTGTGCGCACCTACCTGTCTCCCACCTGTTAACCCCAACTGTGCATATTCCCGGAATCCTGTTGACGGATACATTCTCTCCGGGTAAAAATTGCCGGAGAATAACGGCTACCGTGACAATCTGTCTTTTTTCGTAAGGTATTGTCTTTATTGTAACGCAATTGTCCTTCCATATCCATTGCTTTTTTCTTTACATTCGCGACAAAAATCCCCCGTTCGCGACAAATCGGCCATTCTCCCGCTATCCAAATGTACCATCTCATTTACCGCTTCCTGAAACCGCGCTCCCGGATATCAGATAAAAGCACGTTATCTCATTCTATTGTGCGGTAATTTTCATTGCTTTTTTCTGACAATTAAAGTATCATATTCACAGTACTAAAAGTATAAGCTTATTTACAGCACTGAAGCAGGCAAATGCAGAACTTATCAAAGGAGGAACGCATATGAAAAATGGTTCTTTTGGCAACTTTAAAAACGGATTTGAAACGGTAAACAATGGCGAAGGAGGCGCGCAGCCCAAACCCAAAAAGGCAGGAGGCAAAATAGCCGTCCTTGCAGTACTGGCAGTCGTCCTCGTTTTCCTGGGCCTGAATTCCGCTTACGAAATCAAGGAGCAGGAACAGGCAGTGCTGATCACCCTGGGCAAGGCGCAGGCGGTCACGGAACCGGGACTTCACTTCAAGATTCCTTTCATCCAGCAGGTGAGAAAGGTAAACACCACAATCCAAGGCTTTGCCATCGGCTACAGCACGGATGACAATGAGATCAATGAGGATGAATCCCTGATGATCACCTCGGATTTCAACTTTATCGACGTGGATTTCTATGTGGAATACCGCTACAGCGATCCTGTAAAAGCTGTTTTCGCTTCCAGGGATCCTCTGGAAATCCTGAAAAACATCAGTCAGAGCTGTATCCGCACCGTCATCGGCAGCTATCCTGTGGACGATGTGCTGACCACCGGCAAAAACGAAATCCAGGCATCTATCCGCGAAATGATTCTGAAGCGCCTGGAGGAACAGAATATTGGAATCCAGCTGGTCAATATCACCATCCAGGACTCCGAGCCGCCCACCCAGCAGGTCATGGAAGCCTTCAAGGCAGTGGAGACGGCAAAACAGGGCAAGGAAACGGCCCTGAATAATGCCAACAAATACCGCAACGAGCAGCTTCCCTCCGCCCAGGCCCGGGCTGACGGCATCATCAAGGACGCCGAAGCCCAGAAAACCGAGCGCGTCAACGAAGCAACCGCCCAGGTAGCGCGTTTTAACTCCATGTATGCGGAATATATTAAAAATCCTGTCATCACAAAACAGCGGATGTTCTACGAGACAATGGAAGATGTGCTGCCCGACCTGAAGGTCATCATTGAAAGCCCCAGCGGCAACATGCAGACGATTTATCCCATTGAATCCTTCACCGGAAGCGATGCGGACAATGCCGGCACAACCACAGATACAAATACAGGCACAAATGTAGGCACAAATACGGGTACCACAAACAATGCCTCAGGCATCGGTCCCTCGGCGGCAGACAGCACTCAGCCCCAGGAATAAAACGATTCGCCGCACACTTGAGTGCGCATCGCCGAAGTGTCCCGATACAACGGCTCCCGGTGAGCTGACATAACTGATGTATGCTGCACGCCGTTGAAACTGGCAGTAACCACCATCGAAAGACCGCCAGCCATATATTGCCCGCCGCAGACAGATTAGTAAATTCCAGTGGTCTTGAGAACTTGTAATCACAGACCTTTAATCCTGCGGAAAACGCCACAGCTGTAATGCGACAAAATCTTTTCGCATAAAGAAGTCCCTGCACAGAGAACAGGGAGCCCCCCGCAGCAGTCTGCGGGAAATAAAAACTGTAGAAAGCGGACAGATAAATTCTCCGGAAAATATCTGCACCCCTGTAAAAATAAGAGGAGGTTAACTATGAAAGCTGTCAGAAGAATAGCCCTGATTGTCCTGGTATTCGCCGCCCTCATTATCGGCGCATCCAGCCTGGTAGTCACCCAGGAAAACGAATACAGCCTGATCCGCCAGTTCGGAAAAATCGACCATGTGGTGGCGGATGCCGGCATCAGTTTCAAGATTCCCTTTATCCAGAGCGTGGATAAACTGCCCAAGCAGGTACTGCTCTACGATCTGCCTGCCTCCGATGTCATCACCAGCGACAAGAAGACCATGATCTGTGACAGTTACATCCTGTGGCGGATTACAGATCCCCTGAAATTCGCCCAGACCCTGAATTCCTCCATCACCAACGCGGAGGGGAGGCTGGATGCCATTGTATATAACTCTACTAAAAATATCATCAGCAGCACCTCCCAGGACGATGTGATTTCAGGGCGCAACGGACAGTTGTCCTCGTCCATTATTGCCAACATCGGCACTTCCCTGGATCAGTACGGCATCACCCTGCTGTCCTTTGAGACCAAAAAGCTTGACCTGCCCGGGGACAATAAGGCCGCCGTATATGAGCGTATGATTTCCGAGCGCGACAATATTGCCGCCACCTATACCGCAGAAGGCAGCTCCGAGGCACAGATCATCCGAAATACCACGGACAAGGAAGTAACCGTCCTTCTCTCCGAAGCAGAGAAGGAAGCCGCCATCCAGATCGCGGAAGGCGAAGCCGAGTACATGAGAATCCTTTCCGAGGCTTACAACGACCCTTCCAAGCAGGAATTCTACTCCTTTGTCAGAAGCCTGGACGCGCTGAAGGCTTCCATGAAGGGAAACCGGAAGACGGTTATCCTTTCCCCGGATTCGCCCATTGCGCAGATTTTCTATGGCGGGGAATAAACGGAAATTTCGGATATTGATGCGCCAATAGCAAAAGTTTTGTCTATTGGCGCAAATAGTAATTGAGAATGATTCATCTGCTGCTTTTTGTTCTGTATAACAGATAATATTCTTTCCCATTCAGGCGCACTGCAGAATCCCGGTAAAATCCCAGCTGCCCGCACAGCTTCAGGGATGCTGTATTTTCCGTCTCCACCAGCGCCTGCACCTTCGTAAATTCCAGTGCCGCAGCCCCATAGGAAAGGACGGCGCGGCATACTTCCCTGGCATATCCCTTCCTCTGCCAGGGAACGCCGATGATAAAGCCCAGTTCCGGGTCTTCGAAGCCTTCCCGGTAAGAGAATCCGGCCCGCCCTATGACAGAACCGCTTTCCTTTTCCACCACGGTCCAGACACCGAAGCCGTAAAAAGTATAAACCTTTTCAATATACTCCCGGACATACTGTTTCTCCTGCTCCACTTCCGGGTACAGGCCTTCCATATATTTCGTTATGTCGGGATGGCTGTAAATGCGGTAGAAATCCTCCACATCCCCCGGTGTTGTCTCGCGGATGAGGCACCTGGGGGTCTCCAGGATATGCCAGGGAAGCCCTTTCAGGCGGCGGTAGACCCGTTCCACATATTCCGGCTCCAGCCCTTCCGGATCCTCCACCGCGAACAAAAAATTCGAGAAATCCTGCTCTGTATTTCCCGTATGGAGGTAAACCAGCACTGCTTCCCCCTGGCTGCGCAGCGTTTCCGCAGTTTCCGCGTCATCTGTCACATATAAAACGCCTTCCTGCCCGTCTGTTTTTACCTTTATCTCTTTTAAATACCTCTCTTTTAAATATATCAACTTCGCTCACTTTCCTCTTTACGATATGACGTTTTTACGCTATAATCATTGATTATACCATGAGCACAGCAACGCTCATGGCAGGATGGCCATACGGCCGTTTCCTGCCGGGAATATGGTCATGTTATACCAAATGAGCACAGCAACGCTCATGGCAGGATGGCCATACGGCTGTTTCCTGCCGCAAATATGGTCATATTATATCACGAATCTCATCAGAAAGGACATTTATTATGGAAAAAAATCCGATTGTCACCATTACCATGCAGAACGGAGATACGATCAAGCTTGAACTGTATCCCGAAATCGCCCCCATCTCCGTGAACAACTTCATCAGCCTCATCAACAAAAAATTCTATGATGGGCTGATTTTTCACAGGGTTATCAGGGGCTTTATGATCCAGGGCGGCTGTCCCGAAGGCACGGGTATGGGCAACCCCGGCTACAGCATCAAGGGAGAGTTCAGCCAGAACGGTGTGCCCAATGACCTAAAGCATACAGCAGGCGTGTTGTCCATGGCAAGGTCCATGCACCCTGATTCCGCGGGCTCACAGTTTTTCATCATGCACAAGGCCGCTCCTCATCTGGATGGGCAGTATGCGGCCTTCGGCAAAGTAATCGAAGGAATGGATGTGGTAAACCGCATCGCCGAGACTTCTACTGACAGCTATTCCGACAGGCCTTATGAAAATCAGGTGATGGAGAGTGTCACTGTGGAAACTTTCGGGGTGGAATATCCGGAACCTGAAAAGCTTTAAGCAATACAAGTTCCTGGACGCTTCGTCCAATGCTTACTGCCAAAAAGGGGCTGTCCAACGTCTCCCCTGCCAAGGGTCGAATATGCTTTATCAAAGCCAGGGGAATCCATGTGCCCAATTATTAAATCCATGGAATCGCGGGGGATGAATTATAAAAAACTTTCAGAAAGCGAAAATAGACTTGAAAACTCCTGTTTCATAAATATATTTGTGGTTTCATCCATATAATACAGGTGATACTAAGAAAATGCCTGGGCAGTTCCCAAGGAAGTGCCTGGGCAGTTCCCAATAACCTTGCAATAAATACAGGAGACAGATTCATATGTGTGGACGCTACTATATACATCCAGGAAAGCGCGCTGATTCATTCATCTTCTTTTATGTCAGGAACAAATTCCGCAATATCATCAAGGGTGAAGCCTTCACCCAGAATATTCAGAATCATATCCAATGTGTGGGTTGTGACTGACTGGTTCTCCTTTAGCCGCTGAATCTGCGCCCGGCTGATTCCATGAGTATTATAAAGGCTGTACTGGCTGATACCGTTCTCCTTTAACGTCCTGAACAGCTTCTCAAATCTTATCATTATCTGTGATATTTTTCCTTTCCCAGACTCTTGACTATCTTATATTATGCTCATATAATGAAGATGAATTATAGTTTCCAAAATCGGAGATGAAAAATGAGGAATGCATATAGAAATGATGAAAGTGATACGAAAGACTACTGTCATCTCCCGGGGCTGCTCTGTCAGAAACCTCGGAAAATCTCATCATAGGAACACTGGAATATCTTTCTGAGTGCAGCCAGTTCGCTCACACGGATATTATAGTCGCCTGTTTCGATGTGGGCATAGAAATCCCTTGTCATGTCAATCCCTGCCACCTGTAACCTGGCAGCTACCTGCTCCTGGGTGAGGCCAGCCTGGTTCCGTAGCCGCCGAAGATTTATGCCTATACAATAATCCTGCTTTATCTTCTGGCTCATATATATCCTCCATCTACCAAGTGTGTGGTATGTCACACATTTAGTTTGATTATATAGATGATGTGACGCAAAATTGTGTGGTATACCACACAACCTAAAAATTTACTTGGCGCCTATGCAATAACCATAGTTGCAATAATGAATATTGGAAAAAGGAGTCTAAATGAAAAAACGAATTGAAAAGACAGCAATTGTAATTTGCCTGATAATATTCTTAGCAACCGCCGTCGGATGCTACAGATACAAACAGTTAATGAGCGATGTGCTGATAGCGCAATATTTTGACTCAGCAGCTGACAGCTTGGACTGGCAGACTGTGTACATAAGAGCCATAGTGCCAAGGGACAGATTCATGGATAGGTGGACGTTAAATGCCATAAGGCTGTATGTAATAATCAGAAGCCAGAATATACCGAACCGGATAGATATACTGATATATGATAACATGGAGAATCTGAGGAAATCTGAAGAATATATGGAAGTATCATTCAGAAAATAGAGTGTGCCATTTTCAACTATATCTGGCACAAAATTGGCAAAACTTTTATACTTAGGAACTGTCGCGAAATAATTTGTACTATGCATTTTTCCTAAGGCAGGATAAAAGATGTAAAACGTTCCATAAACCTGTACAAATTATTTTAAGACATTTCCTTAAGACCGCCAGAATTTACCAAATCGCTCATACCACGGCTATGGCTGGTGGTCTTAAAGGCGCCCTGCATAAGCCAGAGGCTTATTTGTGTTGCCCTTTAATATGGAGAAAAAGAAAAATAGAAAGAAAAAACATTCCCACAGAAAATACAATGTTTGCGAAACACTGATTTTTGTGGGAATATTTCCGTCAGGGGCTAAGATGGTCCCAATATGGTATTTCCCGACAGCCCCTTGTTATACAATTACATTGGCTACGCCCCGCTTATATGGCATCGGAAACAGCAAAGAATCTATTTGTGAAAAGTTATCATCATCCAGCCACCTCCACACCAAGCCATTTTTTCAGATGTTTTAATACATCGCCGTTTTTCAACTCTTCGAGCGAGGTTTTTGCCCATGAGGGGAAAGTCTCCTCCCTGCAGGCACTAATCAGTGTAACAAGAGGTGCAATAAAGGCATCCGCTTTCTTCTGTTCCTCATCGATATCGTCGCCGTATTCCTGCATGAATGCTTCCGCCGCCTCACGGGAAAGCGAGCCTGTTACATTGCGGATATCACCATAAGCGATGCCTTTGCCCAGCAAGTTGTAATCGAACATGAACGCGCTTTCACCGGTCTTTGATACAATCAGATTCGTCCAGTAAAAATCATTGTATACAAGCGTCCGGGGCAGAGCATCTATCCGGCTGCGGATATCGTCATAGTTGTCTGCGATCACCTGCCATATCACATGATCCGCAGTACCGGTCTTTTCAGCTGTTACCCTCATGTTTTCTTCAGTAAGCATATCGGCTTCATCATACATCGGAGCCTCCCTGCCTGAAAGATAAGCGCTGCCTTTCCTGTGAAGCATTTTGTACCATCCGGCAATGGCTCCTGCCGCCTGCGGGTCGCTCAGGTCACTTTCTCTGCCAAGCCTGTATTCACCGCCTGCTTCTACATCAGGCAATAATATTGCGTTTTTTGTGTAACCCAGCAGCGGCAAAGTCGGTATTTCCAGCTTTGACAATATCAGGTAGTTGTCAATCTCCCGCGCATCTTCCTTTTTCTCAAAAACCTTCAGAATAAGCTTTCTTCCTTCCGATTCCACGCGGTACAAAGAGATTCCGGCTTTTGAGCGAATCAGCGAGCAAACCGGATTGCGCACGCCCAGCTCAGCAAGCTGCAGAATATAGGATGAAGGCAGCAGCTTGCAGGGCTGCCCCAGCTGTGACAATATCCCGTTGATTTTCACCAGCAGCTGCTCATCCATGCCGTCCCAGTTAAGAAGCTCTGCACCGCTGAAGCGCTGCTGCTGGGATACAAACCTGATCCCGTGCTGCGCAAATGACTGTTTTACCTGTTCAGGAAGCTGATCCGTCAGCAGTGTGGCGGGCGGAAGCTGAACCGGTTCTTTGCCGGGAAACCCTTTTTCAAATTCAGCCATTTCCTTCGGGTCAACCTCATAGACTTCGTCTTCGATAAACCGGCCTGTAATACCGTCTAAAGCGCCGTCGTACAGCTCCAATGCCATCAGCGCGTCCCAGCTGCCTCCGCCGGAGGATACGATACCATACCGGCCTGCTCTCCGGAATCCGAATCTCGGGTAATAATCGGGATGCCCGTAGATGATGATTGCGCGGTATCCCAGTCCTGCTGCCTCGGCAATGGAGCGGCGCATCAAAGCCGAACCCACGCCCATCCTTTTATAGTCCGGATGAACACTGAGGGGGCCGAAATTTAGGACTTCTATTTCCCGGCCCTCCGGCGTGACTACTTTTGCCAGGCTGTAGATGATATGACCTGCAATTTTTCCGTCTGCTTCTGCAACAAAATCAAGCTCCGGCACAAAAGAAGGAAGAGCTCTCAATTTATGTACCAGCAGATGCTCTCCGTCGCAGGTGGGATGATCCATGCTTCCCCAAAAAGCCTCCCGCGTCAGTTCCTCCACAATGCGGTAATCTGCAGGTGTTTCTTTCCTGATAATGATATTCATCGCTTGCCACCTCCATATTTTCTGTATTCCTGCCGGGATATCCTGCGTGCCGCTTGTTCTCCGGCTGACAAAGTTCAATAACGATTGATATTCATATTTTGTTAACAATTCATTCAACTATTTTTAAATTAATCCTCATTGTTTATACATTTCTTTCCCCTATACTATAACTATCAACAGAACAGAAACACACAAGAGTGCCAGCCATAGTTACTGTTTACTAAATAACTTTTTCATAATAATGCCAGGGGACGTAAGTTTCCTGGCATCCTCCCTTTTCAGAGGCTCCTGTGTTCATATACCAGTGATTGCATTTACAATTACCAGTAATCTCTTCCATGCATATCGTCAGTTTCACTCCGTCCCCTGAAACCGATTCAGCCCCAACACCGTAAGCAGACAGCGATTTTTTTCCCGCCACAAAATACCGCTTCCGTGCGATTTCCGAATACAAAAAAACACCCCTGGCATAGTCTGCGCTTCTCTCTGCCCTGATCCAGAAAGAGCCCGGTTAGCTGGCGGCGTCCTGTCCAAAATACGAATATCATACTGCAAATGGAACCAGTGCGCAGTATGAATTATGCCCTCCGACATATCCCCGGATATTTCGTCCGAAATCCCCATAAAAAGGAGGATGCCAGGGAACCCGGGGTTCCCTGGCTATAATTATGAAAAAGTTATTCAGTAACTGTGGCCTGCTTATCATGTCTGTTCTTTATCTGTTGCTTATGAATATAGTATACCCACAAGAAATGTCTAAACAATGATAAGAATTCAAATATTGCTTGAATGATCTGTTAACAAAATATGAACTGTGCCACAGCCTGTCCGGCACAGAAACCTGCGTCTCAGGCCTTGCCTACAGAACCGAACAGCTCCATCTTCTCCTTCACGGTATCCTTGATGGCCTGAGCGCCGGGAGCTAAGAGCTTGCGGGGATCAAATCCCTTGCCCTGGAGATCCTTGCCCTCTTCCACGTACTTACGGGTAGCAGCGGCAAATGCAAGCTGGCACTCGGTATTTACGTTGATCTTAGCTACGCCGAGGCTGATTGCTTTCTTGATCATGTCGGCGGGAATGCCTGTGCCGCCGTGAAGCACCAGAGGCATGTCCCCTGTGAGCTGCTGTACGGCATCCAGTGTCTCAAAACTCAGTCCTTTCCAGTTCGCAGGATATTTGCCGTGAATATTGCCGATACCTGCCGCCAGGAAGTCAACGCCCAGGTCTGCAATGGCCTTGCACTCCTTGGGGTCTGCGCACTCGCCCATGCCTACAACGCCGTCTTCCTCTCCTCCGATGGAACCAACCTCAGCCTCAATGGAAATTCCCTTGCCGTGTGCTGCCGCAACCAGCTCAGTAGTCTTCGCCACATTCTCATCGATGGGATAGTGGGAACCGTCGAACATAACGGATGAAAATCCGGCTTCGATACATTTGTAGCAGTGCTCATAGGAACCGTGATCCAGATGCAGCGCTACGGGCACATCGATGTCCAGATCCTTCAGCAGGCCGTTCACCATGCCCACTACTGCATGATAACCGCCCATGTACTTGCCTGCGCCCTCGGATACACCCAGGATGACAGGGGATTTGCACTCCTTGGCAGTCAGCAGGATGGATTTTGTCCACTCCAGGTTGTTGATGTTGAACTGGCCTACCGCATAGTGGCCTGCCTTTGCTTTCTTAAGCATTTCTGTTGCTGAAACTAGCATGATATTGATACCTCCATTTTTTATATTTCAGCGGTATCCTGCCGCCGTAAGGAAGTGTCTGCAAATTACAGAGCTATTTTCCGGCAATTCCCGCGAAACGGCATGCTACCGCTTTTTATCGTTTTTATCACTCCTGCCCGCGGAAGCGGACATTCATTCGGATGTATGAAATCTCGCTGCTGTCTTCTTTCATACCTGTTTTCATTATTTATGCTCACATCCGACTACATCCGCAGGACAAAATGTATAACGGGTGAGCACGCAGCTATTTATCTGGAAGGCGGGTTTTTTACTCTGATGTCAATTCCTCTGCATACATTTGTGATTACCACTTTTGTATGGCTGCCGCCGTATTCGCCATCCAATGTCCACGCTGCCTCTCCCTCAAATTCCAATGTAAGCTCCGCTGTGCGGAAAGAGTACATTGCACTGGTATCCATATCCCGGTTCAGCAGGGACATCATAATATTATTCAATTCCACCGGATTTTTCGGATTCTTGATCAGCGTCACTTCGAATACGCCGTCATCCATCTTCACATTTTTACCGGTAATTTTCTTAAAACCGCCCACTGAAGTAGAGTTTGTAACCATCCCGAAAATAAAATCATCTTCCACTTCATTGTCTTCCCAGCCTGCCTTCACATGGTAAGAGCGGATGGATGACAGGCGCTTCATTCCCTCCAGCAGATACGCCATATGGCCCAGCACATTTTTGATGTCCTGCGCCGTCTCATAAGACACATCCGTAAAAAGTCCGAAAGCCGCAATGTAGACAAATACATCCTTCTCTCCATCATGGGCAAAAGAACCTATATCACAGGGAAAATTCTTTCCTTCCACAACCACTTCCGCCGCATGCAGCATATTTTTCGGCAAGGAAAGACTTCCCCCAAAATCATTTGTGCTGCCTGCAGGTATATAACCGATGGGAGTGTTGAAACCGCTCCGGATCATCCCTGTCACTACCTCATCCAACGTACCGTCCCCGCCGCTGCACACCACAAGCTCATATACATCGCTGCGCCGGCTTACCACTTCTGTGGCATCCCCGTGCTTCTGCGTAGGAGCTACAGTGGTCTCATAACCGGCCCTTGCAAAAATATCCAGAATATCTGCAAGCCTGTTTTTAATGAGAGCCTTTCCGGCTTTGGGATTGTACACAAAAAGCAGTTTCTTATCCATAGTCCTCGTTACTCTTCAAGTCCCTTCAGAAAAGTTATAACTCCTTCGATTGCTGCATCCTCATCCGAGCCATCTGCTGAAATTTCCAGATCTTCACTGATGTCCATTCCCAAAGTCATCATTCCCATGATGCTCTTGGCATTCACTTTCTTTCCGCCGGACTGGATATAAACAGCACTTTCGTATTTGCTGGCTTTCTGAACCAGCAACGCGATGTGCCTGGCCATCTGTTCATCTTCCAGGCTGATGCTGATACTTGTCTTTTTCATTTTCTTTCCTCCTTACCTTCCGTTCTTTTCTGACCTTTATAATCTTATTTTTTCCGCAAGCTCGCTCAGCTTGCGTAATCTATGGTTTACTCCGGATTTCCCAAGAACAGGACTAAAATGCTCTCCCAGCTCCTTCAATGGTGCATCCGGATATTCCAAACGTATTTCAGCCATCTCCCGCAGCGTATCCGGCAGATTCCGGAAACCGTAATACTTCCTGATATATTCGATGTCCTCCACCTGCCTGGATGAGGCATATACAGTCTTGGCGATATTTGCTGTCTCACAGTTTACCCGCCGATTGACAGAATTCCTCATTTCCTTTATTATGCGCAGATTTTCCATGTTCATCAGTGATACGGGGGCTTCGCATACATTCAGCAAATCTACAATTGCAGCTCCCTCCTTCAGATATACCACATGATACTTTTTCCGGCGGATAATTCTGGCCTCGATATCGAAGCCTCTGATCAATTCCCGCAGCTGCACGGCTTTCTCCTCATTGGTACAGTCAAATTCCAAATGGTATCCCTTTGCCGGATCGCTCATTGAACCTGTGCTCAGAAATGCCCCCCGCAGAAAAGCCCTCTGACAGCAGGCATTTTTGATCAAAAGCGGACTCACAGGACTGTCCAGATCTCCTACCTTGCGCAGCAGTCCCTGAATGTCCTCTTCCTTCAATGCAATGTCCGTATCTATATTATATGTTTTTTTCAATAATGTAAAGCCTTTTCTGGCGACAGCTTCATTTTCTGTCTGAAATCCGATGGTAAAACCGCCGTTTTCATCTCTTCCGTACTGGCCGCACAGATTCATAATTGCTGCCAGTTCGGCAATCTGGCAATGTCTTGCGGGACTTATCCGCCTGGCCAGCTCTCCCTTTACTTCACTTGAGAATGACATATGCCCTCCTCATCCGGATCTTTGAACGCCACCTGCCTTCCGTTGCGTCCGGACACTCATCACAGCATTCCATGCAGGCCGGATAGCGCCATTGTTACTTTCCGTTTTTACTTTCCTTCTTGCTTTACGTCCCTGTGATAAAGCTTGATTCCATATTTTCCCCTGTCCTTCATCCGCTGATAGAGCGCATTGGCAAGGGTAACACTCCTGTGCTTTCCCCCGGTACAGCCGATAGCAATCACAAGACGGTACTTTCCCTCCTTGACATAATTGGGTATCAGAAACTGAAGCAAATCTGACATTTTCGTCATGAACTCTTCTGCTTCCGGAAAACCCATTACATATTCCTGCACTTCCCTGTCATTACCGGTTTTATATTTCAACTCATCCACATAAAAAGGATTAGGCAAAAAGCGGACGTCCATCACCATGTCGGCATCTGAGGGTATTCCATGCTTAAATCCAAATGACATTACTGTCACCATCAGGCTGTTGTACTCTGCATTCTCTACAAAAATGCGGTCAAGCTCTTCTTTTAATTCTCTGGTCAACAGCAGGGAAGTATCCATTACATAGTCCGCGTCATGCCTGATTTTTTCAAGCACCCGCCGCTCTGCCCTGACGCCATCCTCCACCCTTCCGTCCACAGCCAGGGGATGGATTCTCCTGGTTTCTTTATAGCGCTTGATGAGAACATTATCCTCCGCATCCATGAAGAGGATCTCCAGGTTATAGCCTGCTTTTTTCAGCTTTTCCAGGATTCCTGCCACTTCCTCAAAGGACTGGCCGGAGCGCACGTCAAGCCCCAGTGCCACCTTGCCGACCTCGCTGCCCGGCATGGAAACCAGCTCCGCAAATTTTTCAATCAGGGAAACCGGAAGGTTGTCCACACAGTAAAATCCGGCATCCTCCAACATTTTCAGAGCGGTGCTCTTTCCGCCGCCGCTCATTCCCGTCACTACTACGAATCTCATGTTTTCTCACTTCCCGTCATGTCGCCTGCGCCGTGGATGCCATTGTGAACAGCACTGCCAAATTCCGTTACCAGCCCAGAAACACAATCTCCGGCTCCAGCTCTACCCGAAACCGTGCCTTAACCCGGGCCTGTATCTCCGCAATCACTTCCCGCACATCCTTCGCCGTTGCATTTCCCATATTGACTACAAAACCACAATGCTTTTCTGACACTTCCGCTCCGCCAATCCTGAACCCCTTCAGCCCGGCTTCCATAATAAGCTTGCCTGCAAAATTCCCCTCGGGACGCTTAAATGTACTCCCCGCACTGGGATACTCCAGCGGCTGCTTCTCCCTCCGCCGCGCTGCCAGCTCTTCCATTTTCTCTTTTATGACACTTCTGTCACCCGGCTTCAGGCGGAAAGTAACTTCTGTCACAATAAAAGGACTCTTCCTGATTACACTGGTACGGTACCCGAATTCCATAGTCCCGTTATCCAGCTCCAGCAGCTCGCCTTCCCTGCTTACTACATTTACCTGCGTCACCACCTGGCTCATCTCTCCGCCATAGGCTCCGGCATTCATAACCACGCCGCCGCCTACGGTGCCAGGAATGCCGGAAGCAAATTCCAGTCCTGTCAGCCCGTGCTCCATGGCAGCGCGTGCCACCTGTGCCAGCGTGGCTCCCGCCTTCGCAATCATATCATTCCCCTGTACTGAAACAGAATTCATTTTAGAACCAATCTGCAGAATAATTCCTCTGTATCCGGAGTCATTTACAAGCAGATTGCTTCCATTTCCCAATACAAAAAACGACACTCCCGTCAACTCCAGGTATCGCCGCACTTTTTTCAACTGTTCTTCATTTTCCAACTCCAAAAAGCAATCGGCAGGCCCTCCTATCCGAAATGTAGTATGAGCCGCCATCGGTTCCTGCAGATGAATGTTCTCACGCGGTACAAACTTTTGTAATGCCTCAATTACTGCTCTGCCGACCATCTGATTACTTCCTTTTTCCTTACTGTCTCACAGCAAAACCAGCGCTGCCGCTCCATAAATACCTGCATCATTGCCAAGCTTTGCCAGAGCAAACTTTGTCTCCTTACATTTCCCGAAGGAATATTTTCTGAAATATGGCTCTATGTAAGAAAGGAGAACCTCCCCGGCCCTGGATACGCCTCCGCCTATGACGAAGATCTCCGGATTTACCACTGAAGCCACCATGGCCAGCCCTTTCCCCAGATAATCCCCGAACTGGCCGGCAATCTCCTTCGCCACCTCATCTCCTGCCTTCACCGCGTCAAACACGGTCTTGGCAGAGATATATTCTCCCCTTAAAACCGTGGGGGTATCATGCGTCTCCAGATATCGCCTCGCCAGACGGGCAATGCCTGTTGCGGAAGTATATTGTTCCAGACATCCCTTATTTCCGCAATTGCAGCTTTCTGTCTCCGCATCCTCAATGTGGACATGCCCGATTTCCCCGCCTGCGCCGAAGGCACCTACCAGAAGCTTTCCCCTGACAATAATGCCCCCGCCCACGCCGGTGCCCAGCGTTACCGCCACCAGGCTGTCGTATCCTTTGCCGCCCCCCTGCCACATCTCGCCGAAAGCGGCAGCATTGGCATCGTTCACAGCTTTTACCGGTACCTTAATATATGCTCCAAGCGCCTCGGGTATGTTAAAAGAACCCCACCCAAGGTTCACTGCCCCGCCGAGAATCGTGCCTTCCTCATTCATGGGTCCCGGCACACCTACACCTACACCCATCAGCTCTTCTTCCCGGATTTCTTTCTCTTTCAGCTTCGCCAGGATGCTCTCCGCCACATCCGGAAGAATAGAAGCGCCGCTATTATCCTTCACCGTGGGAATCTCCCATTTGTCCAGCACATTGCCTTCTCCGTCGAAAAGCCCCATCTTAACAGTAGTTCCCCCGATGTCAACTCCAAATGCATACTTACTCATATCTTTTATCCATCCTCTCTATAACAGCTTACCTCACAGCTGTGTTGTTCGTTTCATACTGAAATATAACAATAAATCAAAACGGGTCCGGCTCATCTTCCCGCTTTCTGGCAAAGGAATTCTGTACCCTGGAATAGAGCTCCTGCGCAGCATTATAGCCCATTTTCTTCTGACGGTGGTTTACGGCCGCAGACTCACAGATCACGGCTACATTTCTGCCCGGACGGATGGGAATATTGTAGCAGACCACTTTATTGCCCATATATTCCGTATAATTCTCCTCCAGACCCAATCTGTCATATTCCTTATCTCTGTCCCAGTCCTCCAGGCGGATAACAAGATCAATATTCTGCGTGTCCATAACGGCGGAAGCGCCGAAGAGTGCCTTCACATCCACCACGCCGATTCCCCGCAGCTCAATCAGATGTTTCAGCATGTCCGGCGCAGAACCGACAAGAGTGTCATCACTGACCTTTCTGATTTCCACCACATCATCCGTAACCAGACGATGACCCCGGCGCACCAGTTCAAGCGCCGCTTCGGACTTTCCGATACCGCTTTCCCCGGTAATCAGCAACCCCTCGCCGTAGACATCCACCAGCACACCATGGACGGAAATGCAGGGAGCAAGCTTTACATTCAGCCAGCGAATTACCTCGGCCATGAAAGCGGAAGTAGACTTTTTGGTCATAAGCACGGGAATCCTGTGCGCAATGGCTTCCTTCAGAAAAATCGGATCCGGCTTAAGCTCCCGGCAGAATACCACTGCCGGTACATCATAGCTCATAAATTCATCGTATATTTCCAGCTTCCGCTCATCCGGCATGCTTTCCATATAAGAATACTCCACAAAGCCTATGATCTCCAGACGTGTGGAATCGAAATGCTCAAAGTATCCCGTCAGCTGCAATGCCGGCCGGTTCACATCCGGCTGTGTAATGCGGATATCCTTCACATCGATTTCAGGCGTTAGGTTCTCCAGTTTCATTTTTTCGATTAATCGGGTCAGTCTGACACTTTCCATATCCGGGTTTTCTCCTGTTTTTGTCTTATACTCATAAGCCTCAGCATCCATATTGTATCATAATTAAAGCCTGTTGTGAAGCGTAATCCCACAACTATTTTGCGTGCTTCAGTTAGAATCCTTACGGAAAAAGCTGTAAATTTCTTCCGCAGCCCGGCGGTTGATTTCCGGCAAAGCCGCAAGCTCCTCCACCCCGGCTGCCTTAATCTCCTCGATGGATTTAAAATGCCGCATCAGCGCCTTCCTTCTCGCAGGCCCCACACCCGGTATTTCATCCAGGACGGATTTCACCTGAGCCTTGCTGCGCAGGGAGCGATGGTATTCGATGGCAAAGCGATGGGCTTCGTCCTGCACCCTGGTAATCAGCTTAAACCCTTCGGAATGAGTGTCGATGGGCAGCTCCACATTGTTGAAATACAGCCCTCTGGTCCGGTGGTTGTCATCCTTCACCATGCCGCAGACCGGAATGGCAATCTTCAGCTCCTCCAGCACGGAAAGGGCGATATTGACCTGCCCCCGGCCTCCGTCCATCATCAGCAGGTCCGGGAATCTGGTAAAACTGCCGTATGCCCTGTCCAGTTCCTTCTCTTCCAGCTCCCGCCCTTCCTCCAGCCCGTGGCGGAACCGTCTGGTCAATACCTCCTTCATGCAGGCGTAATCGTCAGGCCCGGATACGGTCCTGATGCGGAATTTCCGGTAATCGCTGGGCTTGGGTTTTCCCTTTTCAAATACAATCATGGAGCCTACATTTTCGAACCCGTTGATATTGGAGATATCGAAGGCTTCCATCCTCTCGATATGATCCATTCCCAGAAGCGTCGCAATCTCCTTCACCGCACCTATGGTACGGCCTTCCTCCCGCTTCAGCCTCTCCCTGTCCTGCTCCAGGATATGCTTTGCATTCTGTGCCGCCAGCTCCACCAGCTTCTCCTTGGAGCCCATCTTGGGCACCCGTATGTACACCCGTCCTCCCTTGCGCCCGGTGAGCCACTTTTCGATCAGCTCCCTGTCCCCGATTTCGTACTGAAGCATCAATTCCCTGGGGATAAAGGGGGTACCGGCGTAAAACTGCTTCACGAAATTCTCCAGGATTTCCGCCCTGTTTCCGGATGACACATTTGTCATATAATAATGCTCCCTGCCGATGAGCTTGCCGTCCCGGACGAAAAACACCTGTACCACCGCCTCCCTCTCATCCTGGTACATGGCGATGATATCCTTGTCTTCTCCCACGCTGTCCGTAATCTTCTGCTTCTGGGACACCTGTTTGACACTGTTGTAGAGATCCCGGTAGCCTGCGGCAGCTTCGAAATCCAAGGTTTCCGCCGCCGCCTTCATCTTCGATTCCAGATCATTCAGAATCAGATTATAATTGCCGTTCAGGAATTCCAGCGCCTGGGAGACCTGTTCCCGGTACTGCTCCCTGCTGATATATCCCTGGCAGGGCGCGTTGCACTGTTTGATATGATAGTTCAGGCAGGGACGTTCCAGTCCGATATCCCTGGGCAGGCTGCGGTTACAGGTCCGCAGCTGATAGAGTTTGTTTAGTAACTCAATGGTATCCTTCACTGCCGCCGCGCTGGTATATGGCCCGAAATATTTTGATTTATCCTTTTTCATGACCCGTGAAAAGAGAATCCGGGGATAGTCTTCGCCCACCGTCACTTTGATATAGGGATAGGTTTTATCGTCCTTCAGAAGGGTATTGTACTTCGGAGAATGCTCCTTGATCAGGTTGTTTTCCAGAACAAGGGCTTCCAGCTCGGAATCCGTGACAATATATTCAAAGCGCGCAATCAGCGACACCATCTTGTCGATCATGGGGCCTCTGCCGATATTTTCGCGGAAGTATGAGCGCACACGGTTATGGAGATTAATTGCCTTGCCCACATACAAAATGACATCTTTGTCATCCCGCATGATATAGACGCCCGGATTTTTAGGAAGCTTCTTTAATTCTTCTTCAAAATTGAACATAGTGTCACTCCTTGCCTGCCGCGCATCCCCCACATTGCGCGCTGTTATCCCCGGCTGCCCTGTCGCCCAGTCCTGGCCGGTCCATAGAAACTGCCATCTAACATCCTATCTGCCACAGAACTGATCGATGCCGTTGGCTATCCCGTCCGCGATTTTCTCCTGATAGTCCTCGGTTGCCATCAGGGTGTCCTCTTCCGGATTGGTCATATAGCCCATCTCCACAATGGTAACGGGTACCTGGCACCAGTTGATGCCGCTC
>DKVC01000146.1 GCA_002490995.1 Lachnospiraceae bacterium UBA7188 | reverse complement strand
TTGGTGTATCCGTGGCTTCCGGTTCCGGTGTATTTATGGCTTCCGGTTCCGGTGTATTCGTGGCTTCCGGCCTGTCAGGTTCCGTAATTTTAAACTCTGCGGATGCCTTCCCTCCATCTGAATAGAGAACCGTCAATCCATGGCTCCCCACAACGAGTGTTTTCAGCAGGCTTTCCTTCAGCGTAATGATTGTGCTTCCCTCTGCCGCTGTATAATTTCCCGGATCCGTAGATTGTCCGTCGATCAAAATACCGATGAACTTACTGAAAGCGCCGTTTGCCTTAAAGCTAATCTCTCCTGTCTCCCCCTGAACCCATTCACTGCCATCGCCTTCCACTATCCTGTAAGCTGCCAAAGCTTCCAGAAGCTGTTCCAGCCTGCCTGTGTCAACAAGGCTCTTTTCATGCTCTGTCAAATCCCTCAGGCTATTCAACGCCTCCTCTGCAGCCTTTTCTGCCTCCACATTGTCCGGGCTTACGCCTTCTGCGTCCGGCAACTGTGCGATAATGCTCTCGGCCTCCCGGACTTTCCGAATACTTTCAAGGCTCTTCGTCACGCGGGTTAAATCTGTCTCGATTTGACCTCTTTCCGCTTCCGTATAATTTCCCTCGTATTCTTCCAAAAGCCTTTCCAGGGCTTCCTTAGCCTCCTCCAATACCTTCTGGTCCGTTAACGCTACTGTATCTACAGAAATTCCGCCCATCTCATCCGCAATACGGTCATATTCCTCATGAGCCGCCTTGATCCTTTCGTCCAGCAGCCGACAATTATCAATCAGCTTCTGCAGTTCCTCCGCTTCCGCAGGGGATGCATTCCCGGCATTGACGCCTTCCGCCGTTTCCAATACCTGGCGGATCGTCTCTGCGTCAGCAGATGTGACAGTATCCTCCGAAAGCCCTCTTATCGGTTCCGCCAGACTGCTGATCAGCTTCATTGTCACCGTGGCCACCGTTTCGTTTCCAAGCTGGTCTACGGCCCTGATCTCATATGCAGCATCCACGTTTCCGGGAAGAAGCAGGCTTTCCTTTTCAGAAACAGCCTCACCGTTTACAGTTACCGTGTCCAGATGCGCATCTGCCACACTCACTGCCTGTGTGACGTAATAAGTACTGCCGGATTCTATGCCGCCGATTTCAGGCGCTTTCAAATCAAATTCCCCGCCCTCCGAGGCAAAATATACGGTATTTCCGGCCAAATCCGCCGCTTTTCCGTAAATCAGGAACTTCTTTCCGTCTTTCGCAGAGACATCAGACTCCCGTTCGTCTGTCCACCCATCGGTTTTTTCCAGCTCCTCCTGTGTCAGTATTTTTTCGGATTGAAGATACGAGATGCCGGCTATTCCGCTCAGTTTATCTTCCGCTGTAATCTCAACCTTTACATCCTTTCCAAACAGGCTGGAAAAAGGAATATTTTCATCAAGTTCCGTCTTCACAGATTTTCCGTCAAACAGGATATCCGTTATCTCCGGCGCTGTCTGGTCCAGCTTATATTTTTCCGTGACTGCCAGTGAGATCAAACCTGTCTCTGTATCTTTCACATAGAACGTTACGGAACCATCGCCGGTTTCTTCTGTATACGGCGGCAATTGTTCTGTCCATTCGCCATCAAGGGTATTTCCTGTGGAGAGCAAATGATCTTCTGCCGCGCTTATAACAAATTCTTTGTTCGTCCAGCCGTATTCATTCAGCTCCGGCAACTCATAATCTGTTCCTGCTTTCGCCGTGTATTCGTTTATGATTTCAAATTCCCTGGTTCCGTTTACCTGATATCTTCCACCCTCCACATCCATAATGATTACCTTTGCTGGTTTGGAATCCTGGCTTACGTCAATGTTATTCTCATAGCTGACCGTATATTCCTCTTCCGGAATCACCGTGTCCCCGTATTTTACCACCACGGCCGGCTTTTTCTCTTTTCCGTCATAATGCAGCGGCTCTTCCAAAAGCTCTATGACCGGATCATCTACCACAATGACCGGAACGATATTTACGGTGAAGCAATACATGTACCCGCTCATCTTGCCTTCGCCATCCCGATACGGTATGGAGGCACGGAAGCCATATTTTCCCAGGCTTAAACCTTCCAGATAATTCTTATTGATAACGAACCTGACCCTATTATCTTCCTCCGTCACAGAATAGTTGGCGCTATCCACATATTTATTATCCGTATCGCTCCACAAAACAGCATTGTTGAGGATACCAGCAGCATTTATTTCGCCAAAAGCAAAGGAAATTTCCTCAATCATGCCTACCGTGAAAGTATAATTGTCGCTTTCCGGGAATTCCATGATCTGTACATAGCAGTCATCCTCTCTGCTTTTCCCGTTCAGCTGCTGCCGGACCATGATATGTACGCTGCCCATGCCCTCCACCGTCAATTGGTTTCCATTGATGGAAGCCCCTTTCGCAGTGGTTCCCTCCGCAATCAGTGAATATTCAGCCGTGACAGCCGTTCCATCATGCCCGATCACCGGACAGTTTGCGGAGTATGCGGTACTGCCTTCATATACATCCTTCAAAGTTACGACTGTCTGTTCTCCATCTATAGACAAAGGAAAAACATATTCCTGCAAAAGTGCACTTAGCAGCGTACAATTGCATGTTGTCGCTAAATCTATCACATACCATGCCTTTCCCCGCCAGATTCCATTGTCCTGTGCAATGGAATCTGTCTTTAATCCATAGCGTGCATCTCCTGAGACAAAAGTCTTATCTGGTGTATCTGTTGGCGCTTCCACAAGTGCTTGCCCGCTCGGGTTATCAGGAACTGTCCCATCCTCATTCATCCACTGAATCCGCGCAGTTCCATTCGGCACTTCATCGAAATGAATCGCCATACCACCTGTGCGCAGAATCAGCGGCTCGTTTCGAAATTCCGTTACAGGCATATTGAAACGCATGCCCTCTTTCACCCACAGCGCACCACCATCCAAAATCAGATTCTCAGTACAGCCGTCCAAAGTACAATCATTGATTACAGAACCGTTCTCAGTGCTGTTATCCTGAAACCTGATATAACTGTTCTGTATCAGGATAGTGTGAAATTTGTTCTGATTTGGCCGAAATCCCACTTCCGGCTGTTCTGTCCAACCCTTCTCTGCAGAACCACAATCAATAAAAGAAAGAGTTGCTCCCGCTGTATTGAACGCTTTCTCTGCCAGTAAAAAAGTCGAAGCCGAAGCATTTTCAAAGGAGACCGACAGCTTTCCCTCCACCGGTGAGTCACAATTAAAATATTTTATCTCTACGTTCTTCAGAAAGATTTCCGCATCTTCCACAGTTGTACCGGCGCCACTTGCTCCGGAAGCACATACGCCGTATAAACTGCCGCCATTTACCGTAATAGATGCTTTCCCCGTTACCGAAGACTTTTCTTCACCGCCACCATAAATATAAGAACTGATATTTCCGGCATTCACAGTGATGTTGCTGTTGCCCACTGTTGCATGTTTCCGGCCACCTCCAAATATTTGTGTAAATGTACCGTCATTGACAATAATGTTGGTGCTTCCCGTTACTTCCACTATGGCATTTCCATCGCTGCCTTCCCCGCCTCCATAAATCCAGCCTGTAGCCTGGGTATTCTCCCCAAAAACCAGATTCGTGTCTCCGGTAACTTTTCCTGACACTTTATTTCCGCCGAAAACAGTTCCAATCTTGGCATTTTTCACATCAACAAGAGAGTTTCCATTCACTTGTCCGGTACTGCTTCCGCCATAGATATTATCAGCACATCCTCCTGTTATATATATTGACGTATTTCCGCTTATTTCCGCATGGTTCCCTCCACCATAAACATATGTCGCATTCCCGCCGGATATATTCACGCGGGCATCTCCATCCAGCGTCCCTTCCGCATTCCCGCCAAATATCTGCCAGACATTTCCGGCTTCCATATTTACGCAAGTTGAGCCGGTAAGCGTCCCGTTTGCGTTACCGCCATATACATCATCCGCACTAATGCCGGATATATTTACACAAGTATCTCCCTCCAACACCCCTCCTGCATTACCGCCAAATACTTGGTAGACATTTCCGGCCTCGATATTTACACAAGTTGAGCCGGTAAGCGTCCCGTCTGCGTTTCCGCCAAATACCTGGTAGACTATTGCATTCTTGATATTTACACGAGTCGAGCCGGTAAGCGTCCCGTTTGCGTTTCCGCCGTAAACGGCCATAACAGCCCGATTTTTCAAATCGGACGGCCCTGTGAGGGTAACATTGGTGTCATATGTATATACCCCGTCTTTTCCGCCGCCGTAAATACTGGAATTTGTAAGAAAATAGCCCAATCCATCCGAATAATAGATTCCAACTTCGCTATCACCCCTAAATTCAATAATCTCCTCCCCCTGATCACCGACTCCATTTCCGTTATCATCAATGTATAATTCCGAATATTGGTTAGACGATGATACTTCAATGAGCAAGGGCTGACCATTGGCATAAATATTATAAGTATAGTCGCCTGTCTTTTCGAATGTCACCCCGGAAGAAGCCCCTTCCGCCGAGTCTGCCGTCCTTAAACCCGACCGATACAACGCCCTTCCTTTCGACGCCCTGTCTCCTGATTCCGGCTCTTTCGGAACCTCCCCTTCGAACCCCGCCTCTCCCGACGTTTCTCCATTCCGCCTCTTCTGCATCACTTCATCCGGGACTGCCGCTTCCCGCAATCCCTCGTCCGTTGCAATGCCTGCTATACCAGCACCGGATGGTGTTACACCTTCCGGAAATACCACTCCTTCATTTACCCCCCCGAGCGCGGCCAAAGCTGTCCCCCCTGGAGATACCAGCGACAACGCCGCCGCGCCTGCCATAAACAGGCCCATCAGACGTCTGCAAGTTCTTCGCTTCATATTTCTCATTCCTTTCCTTTCTTATCAGATTTCTCAATTTTTTCAATTATATATTCGTGAAAAACGCCAAATCAAGGCCGGTGACTCAAACGGTAAAAATCTGACTCAAGCGGCAATGCAAAAACAGATAATTCAATTGATTTCCGCTGCGGCCGGATGGTATAATACATTTGTTTATAACCATTACGCCCAAAATATATACTGCACGCCGGTTGAATTTGCAGTGCAACCCGACTGCAGACCGCCAGCCAGGTACTTTTCCTGCAGTATAACAAACGGGCGCTTCTGCGAAGCCAGGGAAAAGCCGGAAAATGAATGCGCCCACAAGTATAGGAAAAACTCATGAAAATAGCTATTACAGACGATAATTCACAGGACCTCCTCACTTTGACGGAAATGATACGGCACGGGCTTGCCGTCCTGGGGTATTACGACAACCTGATCGATACTTTTCCCAGTGCCGAGAAGCTTCTCTCCGTATGGACTGCCGGAAAGTACACCCTTATTTTACTGGACATCTACATGGACGGCATGCATGGAATTGATGCCGCCCGCAAAATCCGGGAGCAGGATAAGGACGTCCGTCTGGTCTTCTGTACTTCCGGCAATGATTTTGCCAGCGAAAGCTACGAGGTGGGTGCGCAGGATTATCTGCGTAAACCGGTCACCGAGGAATGTATCCTGAACATGTTAAAAAGGCTGGAGCCGCAGGTCTGCGAATTCAGCCGTTTTGCCACGCTGCCCGACGGCAGGCGGATTATCCTGCGGAATATACTCTATACGGATTATCACAACCATATTGTGACCATCCATAATAAAAAGGGCAAGGCGGTTCAGACCCGCATCTCGCAGTCCGAGCTTGAAAGCCTGCTCTGCCGGGATTCCTGTTTCCACTGCTGCCACAAGGGAATTATCGTAAATTTTCACGAGATCGTAACATTGGACGAAAATGTCATTACACTGAGCAGCGGAGAAAAACTGTATGTCAGCCGCAGAAGGGAAAAAGAGATTCAAAACGCCTATGCGGTATTCCTGTTTGAACGGATGAGAAAGGAGATTCGGGAATAATGTATGACACATTTGGAAGAATTGCTGAAATTACTGTGTATGCCATACTGAATTTTCTGCCTTACCTGGCGCTTGCCCTCTACCCCTTCCGGAACAACCTGCGTTATTCCGGGGGAAAAACGGCCCTGCTGACCGTTCTGGCCACCCTTTTGCAGGTGCTTTTCGGATTACAGGCAGCATTTTCACCCGTTTCCGGAACCGGGATCCTCAGCGCTCTCAGCACCACGGTCTACTGCCTGCTTTATTTCTGGGCTGTCAAGGCCCACCCTGGCAAACTTCTTTTCACGCTGCTCGTGCTTTCCAATATCGCAAACTGCACGGTCGTCTGCTCCAAATGTATCGAGGGACAGATTTTTCCAGCGCTGGCAGTACAGTCCTACCGCTGGTCCTTTTCCGCAGTCATGGCTGTAGTCCAGCTGGCCACGTTGATTCCGCTGTTTTTCTACTGCCGGAATATTTATGCCGGCGTTGTTGAAATGGATACCGATATTTCCTCATGGAAATATCTCTGGCTGGCTCCAGCCACTTTTTATCTTCTATGGTTTTATCATATCTATGGCAATACGCAGTCCAGCCTGGAAATCGCACTGCAGCCGGTTCATGCGCTGTTTTTGCTGGCTATCAATGCGGGCGCCCTCCTGATTTACCATATCATTGTACAGCTGATCAATGAATATGACAGGAACAGCCTATTGGAAAGACAGAACCACATCCTGACCCTTGAGGCATTGCAATACAAGAATCTGCAGGAGAAAATCAGGGAAACCCAACAGGCACGCCATGATCTGAGACACCACATTACTGTCATGACAGGCCTGTTGAACGAAGGAAATTCCGAAAAACTGAAAGCCTACCTGGAAGGCTACAGGAAATCTCTTCCCGATGACACATCCGTATCTTTCTGCCGCAACAGCACGGTCAATCTCCTGCTGCAGTATTTCTCCCAGCAGGCCGGGCTGGCGGGCATTCCCTTTACCGCACATGCGGACATTCCTGAAAATCCTCCCATTGCAGAACATGATCTGGCAGTGCTTTTAGGCAATCTGCTGGAAAACGCGGTAAACGCCTGTTCTGCCCAGAACAGCATGGAACGCCGGATTACTTTCCGGGGAAGATTTGAGAACAATTTTCTGGTTTTCACCATAGACAACACGTTTGATGGGAAGCTGATTCCATCCGAAGACGGGGGGTATCTTTCCGCAAAACGCAGGGAACCCGGAATCGGGCTGTCATCCGCGAGGCATATCGCAGCACGCTATAAAGGGATCCTGCGGACGGAGCAAAAGAACGGTATTTTTTATGCCTCCGTCCTTTTATATTTAAAATGACACCCTGGGAAAAATATTTGCACCCTACGACCCACTGGATTTATAATGCCGCACCCCATACCTCCACAGGAAGTAACAGGGTACCAGAAACAGCCCCGCCGCAAGAGGCAGGAAAATATACCCGGCACCGGAACGCCTGTCCAGCAGATACAGCAGCGGATAGTACTGCACCAGGGCAAAAGGAATCAGGAAGGTCATAATCCACAGAAGCCCCTTCCCATAGATGCCCATGGGATATTTCCCGTATTCCTTCAGCCCGTTGGTGAAAATATTCATAAACTCCAGCCCTTCCAGCGTAAAGAAGCTCAGCGACGCATAAATGACGAAAAACCCGGAGAATAACGCCATGCCGCCCGCAATCATAAATACCACCGTCATCGCCTTCCCGAAATCCCACCGGACATCGCCTTTCCAGATACTATAACCCAACAGCAGCACCGCCTGGAGTACCCTGCCGAAGCGGGTGATTTCAAACTGGCTGCCCAATACCTGCAGGACAATGCCCCGTGGGCGCAGCAGCAGCCTGTCAAAGCTTCCTTTCCGTACCATCCCTGGAAAGGTATCAAACCCTCTGGCAAACATTTCCGCCAGGGAAAATGCCATCAGTACGATAGAGTAGCACAAAAGCACCTCGCTGTAGGTAAACCCTTTCACATTGTTGAATTTGCGGAACATGAAAAAGATACCTGCAAATACATTAAAGGACACCAGGAAATTCCCCAGTGAATACATAAAAAAGGACTTTTTATACTGCATTTTGCTGCGGATAATGACGGAGATATAGTGCCGGTACAGCCTGGCGGCGCTTACTTTCCCGTCTGCCCCGCTTTTCCTTTTTCCGGTCTGCCCCGTGTCGTTTCCTGTCTCTTTCATTTCTGCCCTTTCTTTCCCTGTTTTTTCCATTCCTGCCTTTTCCATTCCCGTCTCACCGCTTTCCTCATTAATCTGGCTGCTTTACCATTCCTGCCTTTTTCATTCCTGCTTTTCCATTCCCATTTTATCGCTTTTCCCATTATCTGGCCGCATTTCCACAGGAATCCTCCCATAACCTGTATATTTTCATGTTAAGGCGTTAACCGCCCTGTATGATTACCTTCTTCTCCGCGGCGCCGCAGAGCATTTTCCCGCCCGCAATCAGTACCACCGCCCAGATAAGCTGCAGCCCCAACGCCCTCCACATCTCGTTTCCCGTCAGATTCCCGCTGTAAACCCGCAGCGCCACGTTCTGCATGGCCGCAAAGGGAAGCAGTTCCAGCACCCGCTGTACCTTCTCCGGAAAAAAGGGAAGCGGTATGACAGCCCCCATCAGCAGCTCTGACATGGAAGTAAACAGAATCTTAATACCGTCCATGGAAACGGTAAAAAAAGAAAATACATAAATCAAGGTGCAGGACGCCACCACCACTGTCAGCCCCAGCAGCAAAGCCGCCACAAACAGTACAAAATGCATCCCATCCGCAGGAAGGGAAATACCGTATGGCTTCGGCAGAAGGCCTGCCACCAGCAGAATGGGAATGCAGCGCAGCCAGGCTCTGGAAATACGGTTCGCCATTCCCATGGCAAACCACATGTTATAGATATGAAGCGGGCGGCACAGCTCATAAGCCACATTGCCGCTTACCACCGCCTCCATAATCTCCCCGTCCAGTGCCCATATATTAAAAAATGCCAGAAATGCCTGCTGCAGCCAGACATAGGCGCAGGTCGCCTCCATGGTCATGGGATAGGCCGCCCTGTTCGTTTCATAAAAAGCATGCAGCGCAAATATTTCCATAAATCCCCAGAAAAACTGGGTTGCAATACCGGAGACTGCAGCGACCCTGTACTGCAGCCCCATCACCGTCCGAAGACGGAAAAAACTGATATATTTTTTCATCTTTCCTCTGTCTCCTCAATATATACTGCGCATTGGTTAAATTTGCAGTATAGTTCCGCATCTGCCACACACGGCACTGTTTTAAATCTGCTATTGACATTTCTTAGCCGGATTTATGATATCTCATACGCCTTATAAAGCTCTGCCAGCGTTTCATCAATTCCTGCATCGCCCTTTTTGATGTCCTCCAGGCTTCCGTCCATAAGGATGCGTCCCTTGCCGATCAGGATGATCCGCTTTGTCAGCGCCTCGATATCCTGCATGTCATGTGTTGTCAGAATAACCGTAGTTCCGTGTATTTCGTTCCGTTTTTTAATAAAATCCCGCACCGCGAGCTTCGATACCGCATCCAGCCCGATAGTAGGCTCGTCCAGGAATAAGATCCTTGGGCCATGGAGCAGGGATGCCGCAATCTCACAGCGCATGCGCTGGCCTAAGGAAAGCTGCCTTGCAGGGGTGCGCAGCAGTTCTTTCAGATTCAGTAATTCCGTTAATTCTTCGAGATTTTCCCGATAAACCGGGCCTGATATAGAGTAGATATCCTTCAGAAGTTCAAAGGAATCCATGACCGGAACATCCCACCACAGCTGGGAGCGCTGTCCGAAGACCACTCCGATATGCCTGACATGCTCGATGCGGCTGCATTTCTCCTGCTTTCCGGCGGCTTTGATACGCATATCGCCGGTATCCCACAGAAGTTTGCCGTCCACCATAACCCTGCCGCTGTCCGGGGTCAGTATTCCGCTTAGTATTTTGATTGTGGAGCTTTTGCCCGCTCCGTTGGGTCCTATGTAGCCCACCATCTCACCGTCGCGGATGGTAAAGCTGACATTTTTGAGGGCGGCTACCTCCTCATACTCTCTGTGAAAGAGCGCCCTGCAGGCTTCCTTAAAACCTGCGTTCCTTTTCGCAATCCTGTACGACTTGCATACATTCTCCATCGTAATCATTTTTGCTTCCTCCTGGTAGTTATATTTCCCATGCCTCAGGAATTGTTCAGCAATAACTTTTAACTGTAATAAGCCAGAAGCGGAATCCTGCACTGATAATCAGCCAAAGACTCAAAAGTTATTTCGCAACACTTCCTTTCAGTCATGGGATGCGGACGTCACGTCAAGCTTTCTCATATCTTGCCAAGTAGGTCTGTCTCTGTCGGATTTAGCCGGCAGATACCTGAAAGGTAAATATTCAGTTGTGCTTCCCCCAAATGAATGTACCAAAGAAAATACCGGGGTAACCCACAGGTTATCCCCGGATACTTTCCGAAAAAGGGGAATTTCATCATAACAGATACCGAAGCTTTTGTCAATCATTTTCAGAAAAGATTTCCCGGAATATATTTTGTCAATAGTTTTG
>DKVC01000153.1 GCA_002490995.1 Lachnospiraceae bacterium UBA7188 | reverse complement strand
GATGAAAAATCTGATATTGGACAGATATGTGCCCTTGAAGGCCATACCGGATTTGAAATAATGCTTTGTATAGAGTGTAGCATATTTATGGAGGAATGGCAAATATTTTTTAAACCTTATCCTTGACTCTTTTGCAGAAAAATCGGAAACCGGGACATCTGACCCGGAACAGTTGTGCTCCAAAGCCGACTGAAATTAGCTGGCATGAGATAGATTCTAAAGTACCAAAAAAAGAGCCGCCCTTTTCCTGACAGCCCTTTCCATTTCAATATCACAGCATTATCGTATTGATTCTTTCCCGCTCAGCAGGCCATTATCATGGACAGCATTCCCGGCCCGGTATGTGCCCCGATAATGGGTGAAAGCATGGTTCGCCTGACAGTCAGTTCAGGCGCCGCTTCCCGCACTTTCTCTACCAGGCTGTCCGCCAGTTCAGGTGTATCTGCGTCACAGATGTAAATGGTATTGCACACTTCCGGGTTATAGTGCTCCTTAAAAAAGGTAAACAGGGACGACATCGCCGCCTTATTGCCGCGCTTTTTGTCCACAGTCACCAGCTTCCCGCTCTCATCGATTTTCAGTATGGGCCTGATATTCAGCGCCGAGCCCACAATGGCTGTGGCGGCGCTTACACGTCCGCCCCGCTTCAGATACATGAGATCCTGCACCATAAAGTAATGGCGCAGATGAGGGACAAAGGCTTTCATGTCTTCAACATTCTCGCCGATTGACATGCCCTTCTTCCTGTTCTCAATGGCACGCTCTGCCAGGATGCCGATACCGCCTGTGGCAGCCAGGGTATCCACCGGGAAAATTCCGGCTTCCGGATACTGTTCCTTCAGGTTTTCCGCTGCAAGCAGGGCGCTTTCATAAGTGGAGGACAGCCCGCTTGACAGGCAGAAATACAGCACCGATTTTCCTTCCTCCAGGAAATCCTTAAAATATTCCTCGTACATGAAAGGCGGTATCTGGGATGTCCTGGTCAGGTCGCCGGCACGCTGCCCGTCATAAAACTTCTTCAAAAGCGCCTCTTCCTCACATCCCCGGGATGTCCGCATCTCATCCCCAAGGGAATATTCCATGGGCACGAAGGCAATCCCGTTTTCTTCAGCCGCCTCCCGGATGATATCTCCGGAAGCATCCATACAGATCACATAATTACTGGAAGGGTTCTGTCCCATTCTATCGTCCTCCATGTAAACACCTCAGGAAGCATGCAGACATACACTTCCTCAGGTACTCAGCAACAATTTTTCTGCCAGTCAGTAAAAACCTGTTTCTCAAAAATCCTCATTTTCAGGCCTTAGTCAAAATTCGTTTCCGGGAAATCTGGGAATGCCGTCAAATCCCGGCTTCAGATCCTCATCCGAAGGAATGTAATCGGACATTTCGCCGTTATTGAATTTCTCGTAGGCAACCATATCAAAATATCCGGTTCCGGTAAGCCCGAATACAATCGTTTTCTCTTCCCCGGTTTCTTTGCACTTCAATGCTTCGTCTATGGCTACGCGGATAGCATGGCTGCTCTCGGGCGCGGGAAGGATTCCCTCCACCCTTGCGAACTGCGTCGCCGCATCGAACACTGCCGTCTGTTCCACGCTGACAGCATCTATAATGCCGTCGTGGTAAAGCTGGGACAGGACAGGGCTCATGCCATGGTAGCGCAGGCCGCCCGCATGGTTTGCGGAAGGGATAAAGCCGCTGCCCAGGGTATACATCTTCGCCAGAGGACACACCTTTCCAGTATCACAGAAGTCATACGCGAACACTCCTCTGGTGAAGCTGGGGCAGGATGCGGGCTCCACTGCAATGATCTTATAATTCTTCTCCCCGCGGACGATTTCACCGGCAAAGGGAGATATCAGACCGCCCAGATTGGAACCGCCGCCCGCGCATCCGATGATGATATCAGGCTCGATTCCGTATTTGTCCAGAGCCGCTTTCGTCTCCAGGCCGATCACTGTCTGGTGCAGCAGTACCTGGTTCAGCACACTGCCCAGCACATAGCGGTAACCCTCCCTGGTCATTTCCGCCTCCACCGCCTCGGAAATGGCACAGCCCAGGCTTCCGGTGGTTCCGGGATGCTCCGCAAGAATCTTCCTCCCCACCTCTGTGGTGGTGCTGGGGGAAGGGGTGACGGTAGCCCCATATGTCCGCATGACTTCACGGCGGAAGGGCTTCTGCTCATAGGAAACCTTCACCATATATACCAGGCAGTCCAGCCCGAAATAAGCGCATGCCATGGAGAGCGCCGTTCCCCACTGGCCGGCTCCGGTCTCCGTGGTAACTCCCTTCAGTCCCTGCTTTTTGGCATAATAAGCCTGGGCGATGGCGGAATTCAGCTTATGGCTGCCACTGGTATTGTTTCCCTCGAATTTATAGTAAATTTTAGCCGGTGTCTGCAGCTTTTCCTCCAGACAGTAAGCCCTTACCAGGGGAGAGGGACGGTACATTTTGTAAAAGTCCTGTATCTCCTGAGGAATGGGAATGTACGGCGTGGTGTCATCCAGTTCCTGCGCTACCAGCTCATCGCAGAAGACACCTTTTAACTCTTCTGCCGTCATGGGTTTCAGGGTTCCCGGGTTCAGCAGAGGCGCGGGCTTATTCTTCATGTCGGCGCGGAGGTTGTACCACGCGGTAGGAATTTCGCTTTCCTCCAGATAAATTTTATAAGGAATCTTTTTTGCTTCGCTCATTTACGATCTCCATTCTGATTTTTTTATTCTTAATACAATCTCTTATTCTTATACAATCTTTCGAAAATAACTGTCGTTATTTCAATGCTTATCTTAACACAGATGACAGGATACCGCAAGACCTGCGTCTGATTTTATACTCGCGTTTTATACTCGCGCTCAGAAGCATTTGCCAACGGAAAAGTATAACGAGTGAGCGCATCTGCAATGCGGGATCAAAGCACGGCAAAGGAGGACGCTCACGAGTATAAGCCTGTTTCTGTACTGTTTCTGCATGATGGCTAATGTTCGTCATTCTCACCGCATTTTGACAGCGCCAGGGTTCCTGTGCGCGCTACTTCCACGATGCTGATGGTCTGGAGCATTTTGATCAGAAGCTGGATGCGTTCCGGCTCGTCACAGATCTGTATCATCATGAAATGCTTGGACATATCCACGATCTGGGCTTTCATGATCTCACACAATTCCATGATTTCCCGGCGGTTGTTCTTATTGTATTTTATCTTGATCAGCATCAGCTCCCTGGTGATACACTGCTGCTCCGCAAAGGTCTTCACCTTGATGACATCTACCTTTTTGTTTAACTGTTTCTCAATCTGCTCGATGGTCCGCTCGTCACCGCTGCTGACAATTGTCATACAGGACACTGCCGGATCATCCGTTTCCCCCACTGCCAGACTGTCAATATTGAAGCATCGTCTTGAGAAAAGCCCGGCTACTTTGCAGAGCACACCGGAACGGTTTTCCACCAGTACGGAATAGATTCTTGTCTTCATATTTCACTCCTTTTTATTCCAGTTCTGTATCTGCCCCTCCAATACCAAAGCTCGGCAGACACGTTTTTCCGCATTTCTGTCTAAAGGGTTACACCAGATCCATGGGATCGATGATGCACTCCAGCAGCATGGAGGTATCTTCTTTCAGGAAAGCGTCGATGGTTTCGTCACATTTTTCCATATTCTCAAGCCGCAGGAACGGTATACCGTATGCTGCCGACAGCTTCTCCAGATCGGGGCTTCCCGACAGATCTACTACAGAATAGTGATCCTGATAGGTAAAATGCTGGTACTGGCGCACCATGCCCAGGTAATTATTCTTCAGTACCACAATTTTCACAGGTATATTGTGCTGACACATGGTGGCAAGCTCCATCATGGACATCTGGAAGGAGCCGTCGCCGCAGACCGCTACTACCTGCCTGTCAGGCACAGCTACTTTCACCCCCATGGCCGCGGGGATGGAATAACCCATGGTACCCATTCCGCCGGTGGTAAAGAACTTTCCCTTACGAACTTTGACGTAGCCGCAGGACCATATCTGGTTCTGTCCCACATCCGCCACATAGACCGCATCCTCCTGCATCTTCTCCGTAAGCCGCATAATGAATGCCGCAGGGTCCACATATGCAGGATTCGGATTCCGCTTCGTAGCCATGGTCCTGCGATAGCCATTCAGGGTATTCAGCCATTCTTCACAGTGGCAGGTAAATTCCTCATTCTCCAAATCTTCAAATATGTGTTTTGCATCTCCTACCAGAGGAATGGTGGGGCCGGCGTTCTTGCCGATTTCCGCCGGGTCCACATCGATATGTACCAGGACCTTATTTCGTGTAATCATATCCGGTTGGTTGACAGCACGGTCAGCTACCCTTGCGCCCACCATGATCAGCAGGTCCGATTCATTGATTGCCCGGTTGGCATAGGCTTTCCCGTTATTTCCCACCATCCGGAAATACAGGGGATGGTCTGTGGGCATAACGCCGATGCCCATCATGGTGGAGACCACGGGAATATTGTGCCTTTCCGCAAATCTGCGCAGGTCGTCCTCCGCCCCGCTCAAAAGCACGCCGCCGCCCGCACAGATAATGGGGCGCTTTGCCTTCTCCAGCTCCTTGACCACCTTTTTGATCTGCACTGCATTTCCCTTGACAGTGGGTTTGTAAGTGCGCATGGAAACCGTCTCGGGGTATTTAAACTTGCTGATTGCGGCGTTCTGGATATCGATTGGCACGTCAATCAGCACAGGACCCCGCCTGCCGGTATTTGCGATATGGAACGCTTCCTTGAATACCCTGGGGATATCATTCACGTTTTTGACCAGGTAACTGTATTTTACGAAAGATTCTACCGCTCCTGTAATGTCTGCCTCCTGGAATACATCGCTGCCCAGAAGCTCGCTGTTCACCTGTCCGGTAATGCAGATCAGGGGAATGCTGTCCGCAAATGCTGTGGCAATGCCTGTAATCACATTGGTGGCGCCGGGGCCTGAGGTAACGGCACACACACCGGGCCGGCCGGTAATCCGCGATACCCCGCTTGCCGCATGGGCTGCGTTCTGTTCTGTCCTGATCAGGATGGTGCGGATATCCGAATCCAGGATACTATTGTAAAAAGGGCAGATGGCTACACCGGGATATCCGAATACCGTTGTAACTCCCTCTGCTTCCAGACATTTGATAATAGCGTCTGCACCTGTCATAACTCTCATCCTCCTATTTATACTCGTGAGCGCATTCATTCCTGACAATGGAAGCACCGCTTCTATTGTATAAAGCTTTCTGGCCTGGTTTTACAGAAGCGCCCACTCGTTATGCATTTTGGGATTGCCGGGGAATAACTGCTATACTTTCCTCAGGCAAAAGCCCGGAAATACAGTAAAAATTGCCATAAACCCGTAGCCGGCCCCTTGAATCTGTCTTGAGTCAACTCTCCCGGACCAGTCTCTGTGCCAGCTTTACCGCTTCGGCCGCATCGGCGGAATAGCCGTCCGCCCCGATTTCATCCGCATAGTCCTGGGTGATGACGGCACCGCCTATCATAACCTTCGCGTTGACTCCTTCCGCTTTCGCATACTCAATAACTTCTTTCATACGGCGCATGGTAGTAGTCATTAAGGCAGACAGGGCGATAATCTGCGCGTCATTCTCTTTTGCCGCACGGATGATTGCCTCCTTCGGGACATCCTTGCCCAGGTCGATGACCCGGAAACCGTAATTTTTCAGCATCAGCGCGACCAGGTTTTTGCCGATATCATGGATATCCCCCTCCACCGTGGCGATCACCACCGCCGGCATGTCTGAAGTGTCCGTATTCTGCTGAAGCAGCGGTTCCAGCACTTCTATGGAATTCTTCATGGCTTCGGCGCTGGCAATCAGCTGCGGCAGGAAATATTTACCCTTGTCAAACAATTCACCCACCTGATTGATTGCGGGAAGAAGGATCTCGTTCAGCAGGGCGGAAGGCTCTTCCCCCTGGCTCAATGCCTCCCTGGTCTGGGCGGCAATGCCGTTTCGGTTGCCTTTCAGGACAGAATTGTGTAATACTGTTCTGCAGCGGTTTTCTTCTCTTCCGTTTTCCGCATTCCTGTTCTCCGCACCCGCCTTACCTGCGCTGTTTCGGAAATCAATTTCCGGCTGTTGTCCCGCATCGCTGTTCCCAGGGACGACTCTTTGCTGTCGTCCTGCAGCATCGCTTTCGTCTCCGTACATATTTCCAGGCTGCCCCGCACTGATGCCTGTTCCGGTTCCTCCCGCAGAACCGTTTTTTCCTTTCCCGTATGCAGGGGCTCCCCTGGCGGCAGTTTCCGACAGCTTTTTCTGCAGCGCCGCCTCTTTCTTCTCTCTTTTCTCCGCTACAATCCCGGTATATTCTATAAAACGGATATCCGCTTCCTCTTTCGCAAGGAGCAGGTCCGTCGCCAGTGCGCAGCCCACCAGCAGCTCCTGGGAAGGATTTGCTATGGCCATGGTCAGGCCTTCCCGGATAGCCAGAGTCAGAAAGGCTGTATTGACAAAGCTTCTCTCCGGCATGCCGAAAGAAATATTTGACAGGCCGCAGATTGTCGCCAGCCCCTTTTTCCGGCAGTAACGGATGGTTTCCAGCGTCTCCAGTGCCGCTTTCCGGTTGGCCCCCACGGTGGACACCAGCCCGTCCACAATGACATCCTCTCTGGTAAGCCCCAGGGAATAAGCCCGCTCCAGCACCGTCTCGATAATCTGTTTCTTTTCCTGCAGGTTCTCCGGCAGGCCTTTATCGGAAAGCGGTAAAAGAATGAACATTGCACCGTATTTTTTGACAAGGGGCAGTAATTTTTCGTATTTTTCCGTTTCCAGGGATACGGAATTGACCAATGCCCTGCCCGGATACTTCCGCAGCGCCGCCTCCAGCACATCCACATGGCTGGAATCCAGGGACAGCGGCAGGTTCGTCACACCGCTTACCTCCTCAATGGCACGCATCATCATGGCCTTTTCATCGATGCCGCTCATGCCCATGTTCACATCAAGTACCAGGGCGCCGTCCTGTTCCTGCTCCTCCGCAAACTGCAGTACCCTGTCAAAATTTCCCTCCCTCAGCTGCGCCTGTAAAAGCTTCTTTCCGGTAGGATTAATCCGCTCTCCCACAATCAGGAAGCTGCCGTCCATTCCGAATTCCACTGTCCTGCGCTCGGAGGCCAGCTGCCGGAGGCCCTCTTTTCTCCGCTCCCGCTCAGGCACTCTGCCTTCCCCAAAAGCGGCATGGAGACATCCGATGTATTCCGGCGTGGTGCCGCAGCAGCCCCCCAGCACGGAAGCCCCTGCATTTACCAGCTCCTTCATCTCCTCCGTAAATTCCTCCGCCCCCATGCTGTAACGGCTGTTCCCGTCCTGATCCAGAAAAGGAAGCCCTGCGTTCGGTTTGGCGATAATCGGAATATCCCGCGTACAGGCCGCCATATCCTCCACAATCTGTCTCATATGGGCAGGCCCGGTGGAACAGTTGACACCGATGGCGGCTGCTCCCAGGCTCTCCAGCACCACGGCGGCAGTCTTCGCATCCGTGCCGTAAAGCGTCCTCCCGTCGGCTTCGAAGGTCATGGTCACCATGACAGGCAGGTCACAGGTCTCCTTCGCGGCAATCAAAGCCGCCCTGCTTTCCGCCAGGCTCATCATAGTCTCCACCACCAGCAGGTCAACCCCTGCCTCCGCCAATAGCGCAATCTGCTCTTTATATATATCGATCAGCTCTTCCAGTTCCATTTTTCCCATGGGTTTCAGCTGCTCACCCGTCATGGTCAGATCCCCTGCAACATATACAGGATGGTCCGCCCCGGACGCCGCCTCTCTGGAAATGGCTACAAGCTCTCTTATCATGGACCGCATCCGGCCTTCCAGGGCATACTCCGCAAGCTTCACCCGGTTAGCTGTAAAAGTGGGGGCATACAGAATATCCGTTCCGGCTGCCACATATTCCTTCTGAAGCTTAAGCATAATCTCCCGGTGTTCCAGAATCCACTGTTCCGGACAGACACCTGAGGGCATCCCTGCTTTGACCAGGTTGGAACCGGTGGCTCCGTCCAGGTACAAATAGTTCTCTGCAATATTTTGAAACAATTCTTTCGTCATATAAGTATCCACGCCTTTCCGTTACGTGAACGTAAATTTTCTCCCAACACCTGAAAACTCAATTCTTATGATACCACATATCGGTTTTAGTAGTAAAGGGGCTGATTTATCCATTTTTTTCATAAAAATAGTTGCGAAAAGGCTCAGATTGTGGTAGATTTTAATAGTATTTTCCCGAATAGGGTTCAAAAAGGAGGTTTGGGCGGTTGAAAAATAAAGTTCTGATTGTTTTTGCGGCTATTCTCATAAGCGTTTTATTTTCTGCCTGTGGTGAAGATACCGCATTGTCTCAGTTTCGAAGAAGCATGGATGACTTTTGTACCAGAATATCCGAGATTGATACCTCCATCAACAGCATTGATGCGGAAGCGGAAAACGCCTCCGAAGAGCTTCTTACATACCTGGACGACCTGGATATCGTTTTCCAGTCATTTGCGAGGCTTGATTTCCCGGAGGAATTTGATTACCTGGAGAATCTGGCTGACGAGTCCAGCGAATATATGACAGAAGCCGTAAAAAGCTACCATGATGCCTTCGGTTTTCATTCCTACAACGAAAGCATGGCGGAATATGCAAGGGAAAATTATTCCAGGGCTTATAAACGGGTACAGATCATCATCTCCTTTCTGCACGGAGAAGAACCCCAGGACCCGGATCTGACCATTGAATATGGTTCTGAATAGAACTTCCCTGACATCGCAAATGATCCGTTACGTAAAAGGGCTGTCGCACGACAGCCCTTTCAGTTCCTCCTACTTTAATAACTTGATGCATCCAAGCAAGGGTACTTCGTTGTCCTGATCTTTCACAGCGTAGACAATTCCCATAATCCAGAACACAAATACCACAAGCTGCAGCAGTCCCGCAATGATACGGATCAGGGGAATTCGTGTCAGCACTGCCAGAATAATGAACGTAAGGTTAATCACCAGCGCCTGGTTCAAATGAAATCCGGAGCCCTCTTTATCTCCTGCCACATACGCAACCAGCCAGCCGAAAATCGTTATATATGCCACAATATCTGTCGTTTTTCTATCCATATTATTTTCTTCCTCTCCTGTTTTTTCCTTAGATTACCTTTTACTCATGGATTGCTGCTT
>DKVC01000030.1:22215-23186 GCA_002490995.1 Lachnospiraceae bacterium UBA7188 | reverse complement strand
ACGCAGGTTCCGATAAACTCGCTTAATGCCCCGTAGATGTCCACCTCGCAGGATACGGGAATCCCCATACCGGTCAGGCGGCTGTTCACGAAGCAGGGGCCGAAGCTTAACTGGGTCTGGAAAGCCGGCCAGCATTTTCCCGCAATGGCCACATATTTCCGGTTTTATAGCTTGCGTTGAGCATGCCGCAGTAGGCGTCCCCCCTGCCGCCCACCAGATTGCCCTGGGTCTCCTCCGCGGCGGCGATGAACATGGCCGGGCCGTCAAAATGCTTCGCCAGCAGGGTCTCGCTGAAATGGTTTTGGAAAAATTCCATATCAAAATGTCCAGGACATCTGTAGGCAGGCTTCTAAAAAAACGGCATCAAATGGCTGAAATGCGGCTCCCTTCCGGCAAAGGCTGATATCGGGAAGCAAAACAGCTGTTTTGAATCTGCCCTTAAGCCGCTGATGGAGAAAGCAGCCTCCGGGGACATCGCTCTGCTTTTCCTTGACGCCTCACATTTTGTCATGGGATGCGACTTTCCTGGGCACATATACGGGAAAACGCGGCGGCTCGTCAGGACATTTTCCGGACGCCAGCGTTTAATGTGCCCGGGGCCTTAGATTACGTTTCCAGGAAAGTCCACACAATTACCAATGACACTTATATAACAGCCACGGAAGTATGTTCCATGCTGCGCCAGATCGCTTCCGAATATAAAAGTCTGCCGGTGCACCTGGTACTTGACAATGCGGGATACCAGAAATGCGCAGCCGTACAGGAACTCGCCAAAAAGCCGGGCATATCGCTCGAGTACATACCGCCATACAGCCCAAACCTTAACCTGATTGAGCGCGTCTGGAAATTTGTCAAGGGTGAACTGCGCTCAAAATACTATGGCGACTTTACAAACTTCCGGGAAAAAATTGACTCTACCATTTGTAGCACATCCGGAAGCAATAAAGCAAAGATTGACAAGCTGATTGGCA
>DKVC01000030.1:0-21911 GCA_002490995.1 Lachnospiraceae bacterium UBA7188 | reverse complement strand
GGGAGTCCAATTGTATCATGACATCAGGGCAGTAGATGGTAACACATTTTCATTCCCGGAAGGAGTAAATAATGCGGCCTAAATGGGCAAATCTATTTACTGCAAATCCAATCGGTGCTTAGTATAACTGTATTCCCACAATATGTATTGTGATATGTTAATCACAACTATATATTATGAACAAATGCCATTTCCCAACAGCCCCCTTTTTCATTAGAGGCATTGGATAAGGCAAGGCAAACCAAAACCGTTCCAAATCACTTTACTGTCAACGTGGTCCTCACATTCCTGTATGCTTCTTTCAAATCCATTTCCTCCGTCACATCCAGCACCGGCTCGCCGTCCGCATTAAAATGCACTCTCCTGATGCCGCTGCTCCGGGGAGCGTCCACGCCGGGCCTGGCGTGATAGGTATTCCACACATTTCCCTCTTCGTCCGTCACATAGGCATTGTGCCCTGTACCGAACTCTCCTTCCACGCTCCGGGAAGTCAGGACAGGGTAATTTCTCTTGTGCCAGTTTTGTACATCCATCAGGTCCTGTCCCTTCTCTATAGTAAAGAGCCCCACCACATAAGAGGAATCTACCGCCGCACTGGAAAAAGTCAGGTACAACTTATCTCCTACGGGCAGGGCAAACGGTCCCTCGTCCACAAAAGTATGATTATTCGCCCACCCGTATTCCGGTTTGGACAAAACCACCGGATCGTTTAACAGCTTCCAGGGTTCTTCCGGGTTCAGCTTCGCTATGTAAAGCCATGCCCCCAGATCCTTGGGCAGGAACTGTCTCTGGGACCAGACCGCATAGTACTCGCCCTGCCATTCAAAACAGGTCATGTCCAGCGTGATCTCTTTCCCCGCTTCGCAGATGTCGGTTCCGTCCCTCCGAATGACCCGCCTGGGCGCAGACCAGTCCTCCTTACAAATAGGATTCCCGCCCTCTTTCAGCTCCATCACATGGCTCTCTTCCCAGAAAAACTCTCCGGGAGTGGCAGCGTGGAAGATATAAAGCCTGCCGTTAACCTCATGGAATTCCGGCGCCCACAGCAGACCTCCGATACCCGGATAAGTGTCGGAATCCAGAATCAGGTGTTCTTCGGCCTCCACCAACTCGGGGATGCTTGCCGCTTCTCTGATATAGAGCGTATGATTCCCGTCCGCATCGTTGGTGGCAATGAAATAGTATTTTCCGTTCCATCTCCCGATACAGGGGTCTGCCCGGTTAACGGCAACGGGGAACGAAAAATGATCCTGATGAAGCTTTCCCGTAATCTCCCAGGTTCCCTTTGCCGAAAAATCTACCCCGGACAAATCCCAGTCCACGGTCTTCTCCGCAAAGCTGCCGTCGCTGTACTCTGCGCGGGCACGGTACTTTTTCAGTTCTTCCATGTCAGAAACCTCTATTTTCTCCGGGAAATACACTCCTGTATTCACCGGGGGCAGCAGCTTCCGGCACAGCCTGTCGGCAACCTCTTCCGGCACTTCCACCACGTTGTGGGGAACTGCGCCTTCTATGCCACTAATTGCAGACGACGACGGAAGTTTCCCCGAAAATATATCCGATTTGCCGAATGCCTCACTTGAAAAACCCGGGGCTTCCTCTGGAGATGTCCCCAACGTCTCCGGCTCACCGGTCAGCCGTAAATTTTCCATTCCTTCCACGGACGCCATAAACCACTCTCCCGTCCGCTCCTGCCACAGAATCCGGAAGCTGTCCCTCTCCCCGCCACAGGTACAGGAAAGCTTCTCCACATACTCCGTCCCCAGCTTCAAGAGACCCATTTCCTCATAATCCACCAGGTTCTCCGAGCGGAATAATACCGCGCAACCCTTACTCTCCTCATCGTCCTCCCCGTCTCCTCCGACGCGGACGGCCGCAACTCCCCAGCCGCCACCGGGAAGGGCAAACAGCCACGGGTTCTTCAGGCTTTTGGGATTCAGGGAGCCGTCCGCATTTTCCGTGGCTTTCACGAACAGTACGCCGCTGTTGTGGTTCAGCGCCTGGTACGTCACACCGTCCCTGCTCACTGCCAGGTGCATGCTGTATGCCAGCCTGGGATCGTAAAGCTGGGAATTGATTGGTTCTCTTGTATAATTCAATATATATGGCATTTTAATCTTCTCCTTCCTGTGGTTTCCAAACCTGTTCCGGTCAGTGCGGAACTTCTTCACCTGTTCCGAACCTGTCCGGATACCAACCTGCTTTTATTTTTCTGGTGTCAGTCACTGTGTTGGTTCAATTGATTTGTTGTTCCATGTTTAGCCAAACCTGACAGGATTGACTATAATTGGCCTTTTCGCAATTCCAAACCTATAGCTGAATAAACTTCCCCGCAGCAAGCTGCGGGGCATTAGCCCCAACCTTGCTTCGCTCGGTAAAATTCTGATCACAGCAAGCTGCGGAGAATTAAACTCGTGAACGATTAAAGTGGATTATACTATCCTCATTTCCTTTGCAAAAACAGGGAACCGCTTTCAGGCCATACCAACACATCCGTTGACTGACACCATGGTTTTTACAGAGGAGCGTTCAGCAGCGGCATCCCCCGCCCGTTTACATACACCCTGTGAAACGCAGCGCAGCGCATATGGGATTTTAACGTATCCTGGGCATGATAGGCAATCATCAGCTCTCCTTCCTCATTGCGGAAAAAGGAATTGTGCCCCGGTCCCTCTATTCCTTCCAGGGAACCCCTGTGCAGCATGGCCGCAGGCTCTTTATACCAACTGTCCGTATCCAGCAAATCATCCTCCTGATTCGCCACCAGATACCCCACCGCATAGGTAGGGTCACAGGCTCCGCCGCCGGAATAAGCCAGATATACCTTATCCCCCAGCAGCAGTGCATAGGGTCCTTCATTGTTGATTGTTCCCCGCTGGTTCTCCCAGCCGTACAGCGGCCTGGACAGCAGCGCCGGCTCACCGGACAGCACCCAGGGCTGCGTCTCGTCCGCCTCGGCAATATACAGCATGGAACCCGTGTCCTGTGCCGTGCCGATACCATACCGATAAGACCACACCAAATAGGCTGCCCTCCCTGTCTTAAAATACGTCATATCCAGGGAAATCCCCGTCTCCGTAAGAAAACTCCCGTCCTTCCTGCGCACCCGCACCGGATTTTCCCAACATGCAGGGTCCGTGAGACGGCCGCCCTCCTTCAGCCGCATCATATGGCACTGGGGCGCCCACTGCTTTCCGCCCACCGCAAACAGGATATAGGCTCTCCCCCCGATTACATGAAATTCCGGTGCCCAGAAGGTCTGTATCAGCCCTCTGTCTTCATCGTAGCCCAGGATACAGACAGGCTGCGTCCCCGAAGCAAAAAGCCCTGCCACGGATGTCGCTTCCCGGATAAACAGACCGATATTTCCGTTATTGTCATTGGTTGCCAGGAAATACCACTTGCCTTCCCATTCAAAAATCACCGGGTCCGCCCAGCCTGTGGCCGTTGCCAGCGGAAACTCCACCTTTTTCAGTTTCACATCAGGTACGGTAAAGCGCTGCTGGATGCCCTCCCACAAGCTTTCCGGAACTTCCAGCCGGGCCTGCGCTTCCTCATACCGGAACTGCCACTGCCCACGCTCCACTCTCTCCTGCCTGAAATGCAGAAAATCTAAAGTTTTCCAGAGTATCAGGCTATCTTCCGATACCGCTTCCCCTGCTTCGTCCACAATCTCCGCCAAAATGCCGTAGCCCTCCTCCAGAGCCAGGACTACAGGTTTTCTGATTCCCCTGGGCGCGATTGTGTTGTCGGGGCGTATATCCGCCTCCGCGTAGAGAATGCCATACCCCTGATTCAGAGGGTGTGTATTTCCATCCGGCTCTGTATATGCCATATGCACGCTGTCTGCCAGCGCCCGGGGATAGTGCGGCTCCTGTACTTTTTCGGTATATACTTCCAGATATCCCATGCTTTCCTCCTTGTGCTGCATTATGCTGCATGCTCCCTAAATTTCTTAAGAAATGTACAACTGTTTCCGGTTCCTCATTTGCTCTCAAATACAACAATAATGTGTTTTGATAAACCATTCTTTTTTCAGAATACTTCTCATGTTCTGCGGAATTTTTACCATATGTTGCTCCTGTCCTGTGCCATATTTTGCAGTCCCAGACTTTCGGCTGAAAAAAGAAATCGACGCTTAAGATAAATTTCTTTTATTTCACAAATGCTTCGGACCTGCGTCCATTATACCGGAATTCCGTGAACAAAGCAGCGGCCTGGCATTTCTCCCCATTGCCGCAGCTATACAGCCCGATATAATTTCCGGTAAACGCGCCTCCCACTTCCGTGGTCAGGTACTGGACTTCCCCTTCTCCAAGTATCTCCCATTCCCCTTCCGCATTCAGGTAACTGAAACGGTAATTGTCCAGGTCTGACTCCAGCTTCAGGGTGACTTTGCTCCCGGCATATTCCGGCGCACATTCCACTTTTTCCAGAGAACCGATCTGCCGTCTGAAGAACAGCCTCCTTTTTCCTTCTCTGTACGCCAGCCCGGCCTCATAGTGATGCCTGTTGTTCATGAAAATCGTAAGGCCCGCTTCCTCTCCCTCCTGCATACAGGGGAATTCCAGGCTCACCTGCGTCTCACAGATATAATGCCTCTGCCGCCTTCCGATCCAGGCAATCTTCTCCGCGTCCTTCAGGCACTTTTCGTTTCCATACAGCAAAAGCCCTTTCTCCGCTTTTCCATACAACGCCCTGTCCGGAACATAGATATGGTTCCAGCCCAAATCCAGTTTGTCCGATGAGAAATCATCAAAGAAGTCATCATAGAAGGAATCCAGTGTCCCCACCTCCGCTTCCCGGCTTCCCGGCAGAGTTTCGACCTCAAATTCCTCCAGCACCCTTCCCTTGTCCCCGAATACCGGCCATTCACCGCTCCAGTCCACCGGGACAAGCATGGTCTCCCGCCCCAGATTGTGCCTGGGAGGGTAACCGTAGGGTCTGGTTCCCAGGCAGACCGCCCACCACCTGCCCTCTTTATCCTCCACCAGATCCGCGTGGCCCACCGATCCAATGGGCAGCCTCAGGCTCCTGTTGGTCATCACCGGGTTGTACGGGCAGGGTTCATAGGGGCCTTCCAACTTCCGGCTCCGTGCCATGGTCAGCATATGGCAGCGCTCCGTACCTCCTTCGGAAATCAGGAGATAATACCAGCCGTCCTTCTTGTACAGATGAGGACCTTCCGGGTATGCCCCGCCGGTTCCGGCCCACAGCTTTATGCTTTCGCCCACCAGCTCTCCCTTCTCAAAATCTATCTCCCTCGCGTAGATTTCCGGGCTGCCGGTTCCCATATAGTAGGCTTTCCCGTCGTCATCGAAGAAAAAAGAAGGGTCAATGCCCGGCGTGTCCAGGAATATGGGGTCTGACCATTCCCCAGCAGGGTCCCTGGTCCACATGTAGAAATTGCCGCTCCCTTTCTCCCCGTTCGCCACATTCGTGACCACCATATAAAAGATTCCGTCATGGTACCGGATCGTGGGGGCATAAATGCCGGAATTGTTCATGCGCCCCTGGAACAGCTCCAATTGCGAGTCCCGGCTGATGCAATGCCCGATCTGCTTCCAGTGCACCAGATCCCGGCTGTGGGATATGACCACTCCTGGGAAAAATTCAAAGGTGCTGTTTACTACATAGTAGTCGTCACCCGCCCTGCAGATGCTGGGGTCCGGGTAACAGCCCGTTATAACGGGATTTTGGTATTTCATGTTTGGTTTCTCCTTTCTGTTGTCAATGATTCTTATCTGAACTAAGCTTTCTTTTCTGGTATGCACACTAATCTTCCCCAAATCTTCTTTTCTGACATGCATTTATGTCTGTTCTGCATCCTCTTTTGTCTGACCTGCATTTTCCCTTCCGGCATACACACTAATCTGCTCTAAACATTCTCTTTTGCCATACATTCAAATCTGGTCTGTACTTTCTTTTCCGGCATGCATTCTAATCTAGCCTAAACCTTCTCTTCTACCATGCGTTTCCTCAGCTTCTCCTGCTCCCATGCTTCATGCCGTCACTAATGATTCCTCTCCGGCGACTGCAGTCAGCTTCTCTCGGCCAGATACAATTGGACCCGGTTCTGGATGATTTTCACCACGTCATCAAGATTCTTCTCTCCCGCCAGGTAAGGTTCCGCTTCCTCTGTAATGATGCCAATCACTTCAAATGCATCATCTCCAAAAACAGTGGCGCCCATAAAGGCATCCCTCACCTTTTCCACCTGCTCCTCCGTAAGTTCGGGGCATGTCACCATATTTCCGTCAACCAGACTCCTGAATTCCTCTCCAAGCCCTTCTGTCAGCCGCTCTTCAAAGGCATCCTTCCCCGGCGTAAAAAAGAAGCTGTTTTTCTCCTGGGCTCCCATAAAATGGGCTTCCACATACTCCCATGCCGCATCCGGGTTCTCAGTGTCACTGTGGATTCCCACCGCGCCGTCATAAGAAATATGGTTGCTGCTTACCTCTCCCTGTATTTTCCCGCTGATGGGATAACCAACCAGCGTCATCTCCTGACCGCACATCCCTTCTGCCTCCTGCAATTCAACGGCAGAATTTATGTAAAGTTCCCACAGTACAACTTCCCCTTCCCTGGCTCTGGTTTTGATGCTTTTATCTACCGTTTTTACATCCAGCGCAGCAATTCGTTCCAAGACAGAACGGAACTCTTCCCCGTCCAACGCCGCCGTTCCCGTCTCCATATCAATAAAGCCATTCATCCCGTTGCATAATGCACACCTGAGAATCTCCTGCTTTATCTTTCCCACGGAAGCGCCTTCCCAGGACAGCGCATCAGGATACTCTTCCAGCAAATCCAGATACGCGTCTATATCCCAACTGTCCTTCCCCTTAAGGAGGCTTGCAGGGCAGGCCAGCGCCGTCAGGCTCATTCTTTTCGGAAGGGCGTAAATCCTCCCGTCTATGGCAATATCCTGGAAATATAGTCATCCCAGCTGATTTTCCCGCTCTTTTCGATAAAGGGAGTCAAATCCAGCAGGTATCCGTTTCGGACATAGTTTTCCGTCCTCCCCGATATTTCCACAATATCCGGGCTGTCCCCTGAGGCCGGGGCGGAATAGAACTGTGCCTCCTGTTCGGGATATTTATACCCCTCCAATATCACCTCATAATTTTTATGCAACCGGTTAAAGCTTACTACGCTGTTCTGAAAATCCTGTGAGGCAAATGCGGCAAATGTCAGCTGTGTTTTGGGCGTATCATCCCCGCTCTCATCCTGAACCTGACCTGCCCCGGAATTCAGCCAGACAAAGCGGACTGCAGTGCTCCCGTCTTCCTTCAGCCCGACTAAAAACCGCTCATCCCCCAAAGCCTGAAAGACTCTGGCTGCCATTGCAGATGCCTCCAACCCACAGTCGGTAAAACTGAACAGCGCCTGGCCGCTGTCTGTCTCCCAGTCATACCTGACAAGCATGTCATTATCCAGATAATACAGGCCGCCGCTGTCTTTCAACCAGATTCTGTCCTCCCTGAAATCCTTTTGAGACAGTTCTTTTCCGTCTGCGGCCTGATACACCGTGATATTCTGGCCCCTTTGAGTGTCCTGGCGCAGGGCGACCTTTCCTTCGCCGGCATCTGTCAGCTGCTGAATCATCTGCCCTTTCACCGTCAACTGCCTTTCAGAATTTCCCGCCGCATCGAAACAGAACAGCTCTGTGCGGGAGGACACATATATTTTTCCGTCGCTTCCAGATAAAATCTGCGTGATAAAGACTTCCTAAGCAACTTTGGAAATTTGTAAAACCACCTTCACCTCAGTCTTTTTTCCAATACCTGAATTTCAGGAAATCTGCCCGTCCCCCTGTCTGTTTTGTGGAGAACAAAAACAATCCGAAGCGGCAGCCCGTGAAATGATCCATTTTGAAATACTGTTTCTGACGGATTCCCAGGGGCTTCCATTCCCCGTCCGCCAGATAATAACAGGCCGCTTCATCTAATTTATCCGTAAAATCCGTATGTACTTTCAATGTCACACAATCCGAGTCAATGGCTGTCCGTTCATATTCCACCGCCGGATCCAGGAAATCGCTATCCCCAAAAACCGTATCGTTCTGCGCCGGTTTTCCCAGCATCACCAGATAAAATCTTCCGTCCTCTTTTGTCAGGGCCGCCGCAGCGTAGCAGCCGATAAATGCGCTGATACCGGCATAGTCCCCGTCTTTCAGCCCACTGCCGTCCACAGTCACCCAGGCCGCGCTTTCCGGGCCAAAGGTCCGCTGGGTCAAAGTGTTATAGCCATACACCAGACTGTCACAGATTTTTCCGGAATACATGCGATATGCGCCGGGTCTTTCGGTGACAGACCAGAGCGTATTCACAGGATTGTGGTTAAACTGCCAAAACTGCTTTAAATGTACTTTCCCCTCTGCGTCAGGCACATACGCAAAATCATCATCCCCATTCAAGGGTTCATACACATAACCGGGCCTGGTGCTGGGAACGGTCACTGTGTCCGGCACTTTCCCATCAATACCAATTACCGGAAACCCTTCCTCATCGAAATGCATGGGCATCAGCATGGGCGCCCTGCCCAACGCCCCTCTGTCCTGAAACATGAAAAGATACCAGTCGCCCTCCGGCGTGTCAACCATGCCGCCCTGGGCCACTCCCAGCCGATGATAGCCCATATCGTCATCGATGATACATTTACCCTTAAACTCTCCGTCCAGAGAGTCGGCAATAAAGCAGTCCTCCGTCTTCCAGGCGTTTCCGGCTTTTAACATGTGACAGGTGAACAGATAATACCGGCCGTCCTTTTTATACAAATGAGACCCCTCATAGCCCAGGTTGATTTCATCCACGTCACAGACAACCCGCCGATGGAGGCCGCCCTCTTTCGGGCCTCTCACCTCTTCATCCAGCTCCGTCAGATACACCTCTTTCTGCCCGTGCACAATATAGACCTGCCCGTCCTCGTCAAAAAACAGGGAACTGTCATAATAAAAGCCCTCGATGGTTCTTTTTTTCCAGGGGCCCGCCGGGTCAGAGGCCGTCAAAAGGTAGGTTTTGTGCGTATCGTTTGCCGTAAAATTCACATAGTAGGTTCCGTTGTGATAACGAAGGGAAGGCGCCCACATCCCCTGTCCGTAAATCTGCTCTTTTCCTTCCAGGTTATGGCCCGGCGTATCGTCAAGCGTTTCATAAGCGTGACAGACAAACTCCCAGTTCATCAGGTCATAGGAGCGCAGAATATCACAGCCCGGCATATAGTGCATGGTGGTGCTTGCCATGTAATAGACGTCGTCTACCCGTATAATATCCGGATCGGGAAAATCCGAATAGATAACAGGATTCCTCTTGCTTTCCATAAAATTCAATGTCCTTTCCTCTTATTTCCAAATCCGGCTGCTCCGCTAAGTGCCGGCATTTCTTCGGTGTCGGCATCCCTTCGCTTCCGGCATCACGGCTGCCAGTGTCCTCCGGATATCCCAAAGCATTCAATTGCTCCCTTCAAATTTTTACCTTCTTTCAGAATATCCCATTGACTTTTTCCACGCAATGAATAATACTAATAAAAAATTGATTTATCCTCAGATATGGAAATTTCAGAACTTGTTTCCATGTCTGCATCAGGAAAGGATGTGCTGTCCATGAATCAGATTTACTTCGTTGGCTACGACGGAATTCATTCTGCGGATTTTAAATACGATATACCGGAGGGCTTCCACTGCTATCTGCTGGTGGTCACGACGACTCCCGCGCTTTTCCGTGTACAGGGAGAGGTCAGGGAATATCCGGCCCACACGGCAGTTCTGTATCCTCCCAATCATGAGATCTGGTATGCCGCGAATAATCAGCCATATGGCAATCACTGGCTCCGCTTTGCGTCCACTGAATCTTACGTCACTGGTTTTCCCCGTCAGGCAGTTCCGTTTCCAATCTCTGATCCCGATTACTGCCACAGCATGTTCCAGCTTCTGACCTGGGAGACCGCACCGCTGGCCAGCCAGGTGAGCGATGACACTGCCGGACAAGATGCCGGCACTGTCCCGCAGAATGCCGGTAACGCCATGCCAGTTACCGGCACCGTCATTCAGGATCGCAATGCGCAGATGAAATACGCGATATCGGACAGTACGCAGAACAATCTGATCAGTTCCCAGCTGCTCCGGATCCTGTTCAACAAGCTGCGCAACGAGCTTGCGAACACTTCTGTCACCGGCCATGACCATGAATTGCTTGCCCTGCGAAGACAGATTGCCGCAAACCCCCAGTTTTCCTGGAATGTTTCCGATATGGCAAAGAGCCTGCACATCAGCCCCGGATATCTGCAGTTTTTATACAAACAGAAATTTAATGTTTCCTGCATGGATGACGTGATCAGCTTCCGCCTGTTCAAAGCCAGGGATCTTCTGATCTATACCCCGGAGAGCATTTCCGAAATCGCCGGGCTGTGCGGCTATAATAATACTGAACATTTCTGCCGGCAATTTCATAAAGTCATCGGGATCACTCCTGGACAGTTCCGCAAAGATACCACATGTTCCCAGTCAACTGAACCATGCCTGTAATGGGTCTTTCCGCCCTCCGTCAATACCCCGGGGCAAACTGTGCCCCATCTTTCTACGCTTCTCCCAGCCTCGTACCACCCTTATAATGCACATGTTCGTAAAAACGTCATATTTTAGGCTTTTTATTATTCATTTCTACGAATACTATTCCCACGTCCATCATAGAAATTCCAAAAACTGTCTCCATGCACTGCATTATAAAAGGATTACCGGTGCCTGAAAATTGATAAAGCAAAGCGGCCCAGTCTCCCAAGCCGCTATTATGAAACTCTATTCTGTTTGAAAGTCATTTCCGGGAAAAGCTTGTCTTTTTACCGGACTTTTTTACCGTTTCGCCGTTTTGGGACAGGTCAATCAGTCTTTACGGCCCATAGCCTGCTTCACGGACTCACAGACTCCCCTGGCGTCCAGGCCGTACTTCTGAATCAGCGCTTCCGCGGAGCCGGACTCGCCGAAGACGTCCTGCATGCCGATTTTCGTGACCCTGGTGGGCAGCTTTTCACTTAAGACGTCACAGACCGCGCTGCCAAGGCCGCCGATAACGCTGTGCTCTTCCACCGTAACTACGTTTCCGGTTTTCCTTGCGCTGTTTATGATAATCTCTTCGTCAAGGGGCTTGATGGTACATATGCCGATTACCTCTGCGCTGATTCCTTCCTCCGCCAGCAGTTTTGCGGCTTCCAGGGCAGAATCCACGCAGATGCCGGTTGCCACAATGGTGACATCCTCCCCCTGCCGGAGCAGGTTTCCCTTTCCGATTTCAAATTTGTAAGTATCCCTGTCATAAATCACGGGCACCGCCGCCCGTCCGAAGCGGATGTATACGGGCCCCGTATATTCCAGGGCGGCCCGGACAGCCGCCTTAGCCTCCACATCATCCGCAGGGCACATGACCACCATCCCCGGAATGGTACGCATCAGGGCGATATCCTCATTGCACTGGTGGCTGGCGCCGTCCTCCCCCACTGTAATACCCGCATGGGTAGCGCCGATTTTCACGTTCAGATGAGGATAGCCGATGGAATTGCGGACCTGCTCAAAAGCCCGACCTGCCGCAAACATGGCGAAAGAGCTGACAAAGGGAATCTTGCCTGTGAGGGAAAGCCCTGCGGCAATTCCCATCATATTTGCTTCCGCAATCCCGCAGTCAATATGGCGCTCCGGGTATGCTTTCTTAAAGATGCTTGTCTTGGTGGCCGCCGCCAAATCCGCATCCAGCACCACCAGATCGGGGAATTCCTCCGCCAGCTCCTTCAGAGCGTTGCCGTAGCTCTCACGGGTGGCGATTTTCTGTATCTTATTATCTGCCATTATTCCTTACCTGCCCTTTCTTATTTTGCACAGATGTTCTTCGAAGTGTCTGCCCCCTCCGTATCTGCGCCTGTATTCTTCGAAGTGTGCACCTCTTCCATATATCTGCGCCTGTATTCCTCGAAGTGTGCACCTCTTCTGTATCTGCGCCCATATTCTTCGGAGTATCCTTCCCCTCCGATTCCGCGCCTGTATTCTTCAAAGTGTCCTTCCTTCCGATTCCGTTCCTGCTTTCCTATCCAATTCCTCATCGATTTTCTCAAGGTCAGCCATTGCCATAGCGTATTCTGCATCGTTAGGCGCCTTGCCGTGCCAGTCTGCGTTGTTCTCCATGAAGCTGACGCCCTTGCCCTTTGTACTGTGCATCACGATACAGGTGGGCCTTCCTTTCGTCTCCCTGGCCTGCGCGAAGGCGCTGCGGAGTTCGTCAAAATCATGGGCATCCACATTGATCACATGAAAATTAAAGGCCTGGAATTTCCCGTCTATCGGGTAAGGAGAGCAGACTTTATTGACAGGGCCGTCGATCTGCAGATTGTTGTTGTCTACGATTACACAGAGATTGTCAAGCTGCCGGAAGCCCGCAAACATGGCTGCCTCCCACACCTGACCTTCCTGGAGCTCTCCGTCTCCCAGCAGGGTGTAGACACGGAAATCCTTTCCGTCCATCTTACCGCCCAGGGCCATGCCCACAGCGGCGGAAATGCCCTGTCCCAGAGAACCGGAGGACATGTCCACCCCCGGGATATGGATGCAGGGATGCCCCTGGAGATAAGAACCCAGCTTACGGAGAGTCTTCAAGTCTTCCACCGGAAAATATCCCCTGTATGCCAGCGCCGAGTAGAGTCCCGGCGCATTATGTCCTTTGGAAAGAACAAAGCGGTCCCTGCCCTCCCTGTCCGGCTCCCTGGGGTCAATATTCATCTCTTCAAAATACAGAAACGTAAGTACGTCAGCCGCCGAAAGCGAGCCGCCCGGATGCCCGGCCTTCGCACTGTGAACCGACGTGACGATTCCTTTTCGCACATTGTTTGCCTGCTTTTGCAGTTCTAAATTGTCCATCTTCTTTTCTCCTATTCCAGTTCCGTAACCGCCCATCCAGTGCCCAATATTAGCAGAGGATTTCCGGCCGCATAATGCCTCGGTCGTAAATCCTCCGGGACACTGGAAGGACGGTTACTGATTCCAGTTCCGTATATGCCCACGCATATGATAATGGTATTTTTATGATACCATCCTATTGTGCGGAATACTTCTCATGTTTTGCGGAATTGTTGCCATCTATTGCTCTGTTTTTCTAATGTTTTCTGAGTGAAATCTCTGGCTTCCCCTGCCGCCTGCCAGTGTCCGAAGCTAATATGACTCCTACAGTTTCCTGCCAACTTCCGAGGACAGATGGCTCCTATGGTTTCCAGTTTCCTTCGTCCAGGTACAGCTGGACACGGCTGTTAATGATTTCCGCCGTATCTTTGGGGGATTTTCCCTCCGCATGCATAGCCCCAAGCTCCTCTGCCAGTATCCTGCTAATCTGAGAATAGCCCCGCGGAGCCGCCGTACAGCTTTCCAGAAACGCTTTCGCCCGGTGGAGGGCAGTAGTTCCGTCCTCGAATACCGGCACCTCCGGCGCATGCTCCCCTCCCATGAACACAAGCCTGCCGGATTCCTCCGCAATATAATCCTCCGGTGCCAGTTTTCTGACGCTCATACACCACGCATGCTTTTTCGCCTGCAGTTCCTCTCCCAGCAGAGTCTCCAAAAACCAGGCCGCCGCCTCTTTCTGCACCGTGTTGGCATTCACTGCCAGCACGCCACCATCCACTGCCAGATAACTTCCGCAGGCACCCTCAGTGGGATACCCTGTTATCCTGCCGTTTTCCGACTCCATATGGGCAAAAAAGTCCAGGAAATTGGCTTCGGTCCTGAAACACCCCCATAAAATATCCTTTCCGCCGTTCATCCACACATCCACATCCGCAGGAACACCGCTCCTGTCCGTACCGGTAATCTCCAACAGACGGATGAACCTCTCATCATCAAAATAGCACTGTCCGTTCTCCCAATCAATCAGAAAAGAATCCGCCAGGCTGTACTTTACAAGCATACTCACTGTAAGTGTGGGTTCCATATACCCGCCGTTCATCATGAAGGGCAGGTTCCGGATTGTACCCTCCAGTTTTCCTTCCTCCATCAGGCCAATCACATCCTCCAGTTTCCAGGTATCCTCCGGCCAGATTTCTTCCGCCACAGCAAGGGTATCCGCCCAAACGGCCGCAGGCACTCCCACAAAACGTCCGTTGACGGTCCCGATTTCCACGGCTCCCGGCAAAAGTTCCCGTCTGAGTTCCTCGGGGATCAGTTCCCCTATATCCAACAGCAGCCCTTTTTCCTCCAGCAAATACATCTCTTCCAGCGGTACAAACAGCAGATCCGGTCCTTTCTCCTGTGCAAGCTCCGCCATAATCCTGTCCCTGTCTTCCTGTGCAGAGACATCCTCGTATTCATAATGAAACGCGGGGGACTCTGTGGAAGCCATCACGGCGCATGCAGACACCTGTGCCTTGGACTCCCCGGATACGGCAAGGTCAGCCACCCGAAGGGCATCGTTGAATACGGGTTTCTGCTCCATAAGTACGGTTAGCCACTCCTTACTCTTTCCTTCTTTGGATTTGCTTAGGTACAGAACAGGTGTCTGTCCCTCCCGCAGTGCCAGCAGAATTTCATAATTTGTATTGATACCGGCTTCCTGATAATCAAATATACGTACCCGCCTGCCGCTTTTGACATTCCACTTCACAAGCCAGTCTGTCTCCGTCTCCCGGGATCTGTAATAAATATCGTCCCCAAGCATGCCATACATCCGGGCAATGTCCGGATAGGGAGCCTCCGCCCGGACCAAGGAACGTAACTCCGCTTTTTCCGTGTCTGCCCACAGAAAGTCATAACATTTTTCCGCTCCGTCATAGACCGGGAAAATCAGTTCTCCCTCTGAGGTGCGCAGAGGCTCCCCAAGCCACTGTTCCACGCTTCCTTCATGTTCCAGCAGAATCCCACCATCCGAATGAAAGAGAGAAATCCCGAAACTGCCATCCTCCCTGTAATCTGTCACACAGATATTACCTTTCCCGTCACAGCGCCAGTCAAGAGACTGCGGCACGGGACCATCTGCGGGCTCTTCCGGGAATCCATCCCTTTCCATATCGGTTTTTTGGCTTTGTATATCAGTTTCGCTGCTCTGCATATCGGTTCCACTGCTCTGCATATCAGTTCCACCGCCTTGCATATCGGTTCCATTGCTCTGCATATCAGTTCCACTGCCTTGCATATCGGTTCCGCTGCTCTGCATATCAGCTCCACTGCCTTGCATATCGTTCCCTATGCTTTGCATATCGGTTCCGCTTATATCTACAATTCGGGAGTCACTCGCAAAATCCGTATACACCATCCGTCCTGACGTCTGGCGATACATGCCGTCCTCATCCTGTGTATAATCTGCCCATCGAAACACATAATGCTCCCCATCCACCATATCCATACTGTCCAGAGCGCCCTCGCCCTCCAGCCCCAGTTCTTCTGGAGAAAACCGTTTAACTGTCGATTCCCCGCTGAGCGTATCGTATATTTCCAACGTATATTCCGCCCCCGCGTTGGGCTGCGCTTCCCGGTCTATGCCCAGGTACCAGAACAACTCGCCGCATACGCCGAAATCCAGCCGGACAAACTCATCCCCTGAGGCAGCCCCACTGTTCTTATGCTCCCACGGAAGGTACTCTCCTGCCCATAAGGACTGTTCCTCTTCTAACCCGCCCGGCACGGCAAAGCCTTCCTGTTTCCACTGTGCGGTCCCATCCTCGGCTTCAGGCGGTGTGTCCGCAGACCGACCGCAACCGGAAAGAATCGTCAATAAAAAAGAACCCAATAATATCGCGGTGTATTTTTTCATGGCATATTTTTCCTCTCTGTCAGGCGCTTAGGAATGAAAACTCCCGCATCTGATAGTTTTTTTGTATTGTACCACCCTGTTTTTCAGAATACTACTCACACTTTGCGGAATCGTTGCCATTTATTGCTCAAAATTTATACTTATGCCTACAAACACTTACCAATGTAAATATATAACCGATGAGCATTTCCGCGATGCAGGCCAAAAGCGCGGCAAATGAAAGCGCTCTCAAGTACATGAAATAAACGAATCGTTGAAAAAAACAACCCAAAAGGAAACCATGCGGTTATTGCGGATACACCGAAGCAACTATATAATAATATCAAGACAGGCGCCTGTTTCTTTAACCCTATTGATAGAGCGCCCGGCGAAACGGGCAGAAAGGAAAGAAACATGAACATTAAGATTGCAGAAAACCTGAGAGCTTTCCGCAGAGAGCGGGGCAACACACAGGAAGAGCTTTCCGGCCACCTGGGGATATCCACACAGGCCGTATCCAAGTGGGAGCGGGGCGAGGGCTATCCTGACATAACGCTTTTGCCCCTGATTGCCGCCTTCTATGAGAAGAGCGTTGACGAACTGCTGGGCTGCGGGGAAATGGAGCGGGACAGAAAAACAAGCGAACTGGAAGAGCAGTTCAAGGACAATTGCAGGAAAGGCAAAATCGAAGATGCCATTGTCCTGATGCGCCAGGCACTGAAGGATTTTCCCCATAACCTGTCCTTTATGTGGAATCTGGCATGGGCGCTGCGGTTTACGCGAAAAGCGGAATATATGGACGAGTGCATTGCGCTCTGCGAAAAGATTCTGGCGAAAAGCGTTGACGACGAGCAGCGTTATCTTACCCTGGAAATCATCATTGATGCCTATGGCAGGAAGGGAAACATAGAGAAAGCAAAAGAATACGCGAACCGTCTTCCCGTAATCACATGTTCCAAAGACATTGTGCTGGAAGGCATACTGGAGGGGGAAGAGGGCATAAAACTGTCACAGACAAACATCATAACAATGGTCAATTTAATAGACAATTGTGTCATGTGGATGCTGCATGCCGGAAAGTATACACTGCAGGAAAAAATCTTCGCATACGAGACTGTGGATAAACTCTATCATTTATTCCTGTATGACGGCAATTACGGCCTGGAATACAATGCGCTTTCAATGCTCTGGCTGAATATCGCGGAAGAATATGCAGAGTGCAGAGAGGAAGAGAAAACCATAAATGCATTGAAAAAGGCCTGGCAATATACGGCAGCCGCAGAGCATCTGGAAGCCGGCAGGTATACGTCAATATTCTCGGACAGGGGCAGCTATTCCGGAGAATCGGTTTACCGGAGTGACGAGGAAGGTCCTGCTGGCTGGATGAGAAAAAGGATGGAAAAGAAGGTGTTTGATTTTATCCGTGAGACGGAAGCGTTTCAAAGCATCGGAAAAGCATAATTTTTTTGTTATTTGAAATTTTCATTGGCAGGAAGCGCTACAGGCGGTAATCATTTACCATACAGATGACCTGCCAGCCGAAAAGCACATTGATAATAATAAAGTAATGCATGAGTGAAGACGCTAGGCTGGAAACCTGAAAATAAAATTTTTTCTCAGATACAAAAAGCCGCATAAAGAGGAACCGTCTTTATACTGCCCTCCCTGCCAAAGTTCTTCGCAGAAAGCTTGATAGCGTAATCCGGACTGTAATTTTCGATATAAACCTTCAGGCTCTTGGCTTTGGTATTGTCAGCGGACTTGACCTCTATGGGAATCAGCCTGCCCTCACGCTGAATGACAAAATCAATCTCCGCCCCGCGCCCGGACTCCCAGTAATAAGCCTGATAACCGTTTATGGAAAGCTGCACATTGACATAATTTTCCGCCATGCCTCCCTTAAAATCATTCAGTTCCTCCACCATATAGAGGACATCGTTTGCAGTCAAATCCTTTTTGGCGCACAGCAGACCCAAATCGGAAACATAAATCTTGAAAGCATCGATATCGCGATAATTCTCCAACGGTTTCCGGATTTGTTCCACCCTGTACACCCGGGATACAATGCCGGACAGGCAGAGCCACTCAATGGCGTTCTCAAATTTCGAAGCCCGCCCCCCTTTCTTGACCAGCTTGTATTGAAAACGGGTATTTTTTTTGGAAAGCTGGACAGTTATGTTGTCGTATGCAAGCCTTGTTTTCTTGATTTCATTCAGATTGTTATACTTACTCATGTCGTTCAGGTAGCTTGTCAGAATGGTGTCCTGGGTATGACGCACCAGGATATAGTCCTTTGTCTGCACAAACTGCATCACACATTCCGGCATGCCGCCAACCGCGAGATACTGGCGGTAAAGCCTCATCGCCGCGTCATGCAGGGCAGAAGGCAGCGGCGTGTCTGTCCGGAAGCTCTCCCTGATCTGCTTCGCCAGCGCCTCCTGTCCACAGGCGTACAGAAATTCCTCCATATCCATAGGATACAGCGTTTTCATGTCTGCCTTTCCCACAGGAAAAGAGAAACTGGCCCTGTTCACCGCAACACCTAACAGGCTTCCTGCCACAATGATATGGTAATCAGGGGCATCTTCACAAAAGTATTTCAGGGAAGTCAGCGCCCTCTCACAGAGCTGCACCTCGTCAAATACAATCAGTGTTTTTTCTCTGACGATTGTCTGGGAAGCAATATGAGACAGAATAGGGATCAGATACTCCGGGCTGATGTTTTCCTCAAAGGTTTTGTTTAACCTGGGGTTGGTTTCAAAGTTAAAGTACGCCACATTCTCATAATGCGTGCGGCCGAACTCCAAAATGGAATAAGTCTTGCCCACCTGCCTCGCTCCCTGTAAAATAAGGGGCTTGCGGTGCGTGCTTCCCTTCCATTCCTCTAAAAAACGTGCTATTTTCCGGTACATAAGCGCTCCTCCTGTTATACTGCAGACCGCCAGGATTTGCAGTGGTGTCCCCAGGAGAGTACCTGGCTGGCGGTCTGCAGTCGGGTTGTGCTGCAAATTTAATCGGTGTGCAGTATAAGATACCAGTATAAGCATAGCAAATATTCGTGTAAAAATCAATGAAATATTTCCATATTTTTACATTATGAAAGCTGCTCAGTCTCACTTTTCTCAGACAGGGCTATTGCTGCGCTCTATTCTTTACCGGCCACGAACATCCCATATTCTTTCGGTATGTGCAGATATCCGTTTACCTTTTTGGAACTGAAATAGTTCAGCAGCTTGTCATAATATCCCCGTTCCAGCCCCTGCATGGATGCCATGGAATAAATATAGGCAAGGTAATCTTCGATTACGTCAATCTCCAATGCGTCCTCATAGTCCCGCCGCTCTACTTTAGCGAACTGCTTTTTGAGCATCTGCATTCCGCTCTGCAACGTAAAGGATATGGTGGACTCACGGCTGTAGGGAATTCCAAGTTCATCCAGCGCATCATACAGGAACCGCGTCATTCCATTCTCGCCTAATGTAGAGCAGAAAAACAGGCCGCCCCTTTTCAGCACACGCTTTACTTCGGCAAGCGCTGAACCGATATCTTTCACATGGTATAGCATAGAGTTGGCTATGATAAGGTCAAAGGCATCGTTTTCAAAGGGAATATCCATGATGTCTACTTTTTTGACGGATATCCTTTTCCCCGCATAAGCCTGCCGCATATGGCCGACCATTCCCTCTGAGAAATCCGACAGGGTGATGTCCATTTCATAGCCCTGGAGGGCATCGTTCTCAAAATAGCAGACCCACAGCTCGCCTCTTCCGCTCCCCAATTCCAGGATTTTCATTTTGGGGGAAAAGGGGTATTGCTCAAACATCCATCTTTGAAAGCCCACCTTATTGACGCTGTATTTTTCATGCAGGCTTTTTCTCAGTTTCAGATTGTCCGTGTTCTTGTACTGTTCCTTTACCAAAGCTTTGCTGGACATATTATTGATATCAATCATCTGCCGTTTTCCTCCATTTACTTTTGATTCTTTTCGTTGGTTCTCTTCATTGCGGCATTTACCAGTCACGCTCCCGAAGCGCTTCCTCCACATCAATGGAAATGCCGAATCACCACCTGATAAACCGGGATTTATTCTTCAATTCTACTTTCGATTTCCTTTATATAATCAAAGCACAAGCCACCATCACATCTGTAAAAGAATGGATCTTTACGAATTGTATGATCGCCATTGAGAATGAATTTCAGAATGACAGTCTTATCGCTGCCGGCAATATAAGTGATTTTCAAACCATAGCCCATTTTGCCAAGTGAAACTCCATCTTTTTTCATCTGATAGCTTTGGATGTTCTCGACAATGTATTGAATATCTTCGGGGTTATCAATGGTGAAGCCAACACCTGTATTACCGTCAAATACATTGATATGGTCAACATCAGAGGGATTTACATTCTTTCCGAATGTCTTAGGAGTAACGTAAAATATAGCTGCCAGGGCAATCAAAATCAGCAATACAATGACTGGAATTACAACTTTCTTTTTCATATTTATAAACCTCCTCAAACTCCGATTGTAATTTATACTGCACACCTGTTAAAATTGCAGTATAAATCTTCCCACAAGGCATTACGAACCATGACAGGGGAAAAACCGATTCTTCTGCTGACAGTTCCATTATACCGCCCACATCTCCGCAAATCAATGATGCAGCCGGAAAAACTTAAGCCCCGGCTCTTCATCATCCTGCGCCGTGTATACAAAGTACCCTCTGGCCACGGGCTTGTTACATGTCCCGGAAGCAGGAATAGACAGTTCCGCTGAAATATGCTATACTGCTTCCTGACACCAGATATGATATACTCTTAAACGCATTTAAGTGTCGTTTTCAGCTCTGGGTTGCCGATGCGTTCTACGTTTACTGTGCAGACGTCAATTATCTGTGTTTGTGAGTATAAATTGGCATTTGCACATTTTTTCGGGCAAAGCAAGTGGTAAGGAGAGACATGTTATGAGCGAAACAATGAAATTTGCCAACAGAGAAGAGTTTCGGGAATGGCTTCATGAGCATTGCCTGTCAGACGACGGCATCTGGCTTTTGTTCGGTAAGACCGGTGGACCAAAGACGATAAAAGCGGGGGAAGCTCTGGAAGAAGCTTTGTGTTTTGGCTGGATTGACGGACAGATGGAAAAAATTGATGATAAGACTTATAAGAAGTATTTTTCCCTGCGCAGAAAGAACAGCAAATGGTCGGAGAAGAATAAGGCCCTGGTGAAAAGCCTTGAGGAACGGGGGCTCATGACTGATTTTGGCCGGGAGAAGATAGAGGAAGCCAGGAAGAACGGCCAGTGGGACACCGAAAACCCTCTGGCGATTATTACGGAAGAACAGATTTCCTGCCTGTCCGCGCTGTTGAAGGAATACGAACCTGCCTATACAAATTTTCAAGCCATGTCTCCATCCGTAAAGAAAACTTATACGCGGGCATACCTGGACGCAAAGACCCACCTCGGAGACCATCAGCCCGGTGCTTTCCAGTTTACGATATCGCATAGTTTTCTCCTGATTGAGTCGCTGCGGGACTTTTCTAAAAATGTCCCAGATAGATTTTCAACTTTTGATACTCTGAATCCACAAATACTGCGTTGATATCATCTGCCGATGCCACGCCCATTCTTTTCGGCACCTTACCTTTGTAGACTCATCCTTTCCGGCTTTTCCCTAATATTCCGGTGACGGCCTTGCTTATCCTGGCAGCATCGAAACAGACTTCAGACTGTGGCAGCGGTGGAATGCATACTCGCCCACATGGGTGACGCCCGGCGGCACTGCAATTTCTCTCAATCTGCGGCACCCCTTGAAATTATATTTGTAGCAGTTGTCATAGGACATATTCTCATGCTTCATTTGCCGAACCTCCGTTTTCGCTGTGATATGACCGGAAGCTTGCACATGCTTCTGTAAGCAGCTGCTTTATTTCTTCGGGTGCGATGTTGGTTGTATTCGTCGAGACAATCGTCGCTATCCCATGCGTAAATATCCATGTCTTTACAAACACTTCCGGTTCCATCGGAACAGGAACGTACTTCGCCAGGTCGTAAAGGCTTTCCAGCTTTGTTCCGCTGTCTGACATACATAGAAGATGAAACAGATTCTTTTCATTTTGAGCCAGTTCCACATATTTTCCTTAACTTCTTTCGTTTTATAAC
>DKVC01000156.1 GCA_002490995.1 Lachnospiraceae bacterium UBA7188 | reverse complement strand
AAAATCCACAGCAATCTCCTGTCCGGGTTCATAAGTGAAAACAGCAGGATAAAAATAACGTTCAACTTTTTTCATGTTTGGCCTCCTTAATCTGATATGCCGGGAGGGGCCAGGGCTAAATGAGCTTTAGCCCTGACTGTTCCTCAATGCGCTTAAGCGTTTTAAGGGGTATGTCTTTGTCAGGATGTTTTATGGTGGTGCGCCTCTTTTTGGTTGGATGCTTGTACTGGTGGTGGCTTCCTTCCACGTTTACTTCATACCAGCCATCCGCTTTCAGCATTTTGATGACTTCCCTTGATGAGGAGCTTTTCATTTGAGTTCCCTCTTGACAATATTATTGTAACACATATAAAAATATTTGCCAATCAGCAAACACTTCGGGTATTATTTTGGATTTATTTAAAATTTATTTAGATTTATAGAGACATGTTATTTAGAAACGAAAGCTATACTATAACAAGGAAGGGCAGCTTTCGCCCGTAAGCCATGCCGCAATGAAGAAAAGTGACAGATTTGTAAATTCTGGCGATCTTAAGCGGTATTAAGGAAATGCCTCCAAATAACCTACGCAAGCCTGTTGCAAAATTTACAGATTTTATCAGGTTTATTCTTAACAAAATGCGTAAGTTATTTTCCGGCAGTTCCTAAGGAAATGGGACAATTCCCAAATGTAAATTCGGAACAGCAGGGAGGAAAATATGGAAATCGTATGCAGAGAACAGACAATCGACAAACAGACGGAAAAATATAAAAAACTGGCAACCGTGGGACTGGCAGCGGCATGTACGGCGTTTGCGGCAGTTCTGCTGAAGGCCTGGTCAGACGGCAGCTTTGACTCCGTTGATACATTTCAGAAATATGTGGCGGGATTCGGCCTGATCGCACCGCTTTTTCTGATGGGCTTTCAGGCGGCGCAGGTCATACTGCCGGTACTGCCCGGACTCCTGGGATGCGTGGTGGGTACACTGATGTTCGGCTGGGCGGGAGGATTCTGGTGTAACTATATCGGCATTTCCGCCGGTTCCATTATAGCGTTTCTGCTTGCAAGAAAATATGGGCAGGGACTGGTGAGCAGGATGTTCCCGGGAGAGAAGTATGATAAATGGGCGGTGTGGGCAGCGAAGAGCAAATTCTATACTGTACTGCTGTTTTTGGGTATGGTACTGCCGCTGTTTCCGGATGATTATTTCTGCTATTTTACCGGAATTACAAAGATGAGCACACGTAAGTTCGTTGCAATTATTTTGTTGGGAAAGCCGTGGTGCATCCTGGCTTACTGCATTATGACATCACTGGCGGCGGGCTGAGCGGAAGCTTAAGGATTATATTTTCAAGGGGCTGTTGGGAAATAACTGCTTTTCCCGGCAGCCCCTTCTGCAATGTGAAGGTTTGTTGTGCTGTTATACTCGTGAACGCATTTAATTATTGCTTTCTGCTCTGGAATGCCGATGCGTTCTACGTTTACTGTGCAGACGGTAAGGAAGTGTCTACAAATAACTGCTACAGGTTAATGCCGATTTTTATGATATTTCCTGGTTTTTGCCTAAAGAAATTGTAGCAGTTATTTTCCGACAATTCCTAATTATTTGCATTTGTGGGTATAAGATATCAAAAGCAGTTTCGGAGGTATGCGAGGTGTGAATTTGCAGCGGATGATACAGTTGGCAGACTTCTCTGTTGGCAAAGAAGGAAGTGTAGAGACAGGAAAGGCGGAAATATGGGCGGAAATATGAAAAATCAATATTTGTAAAACAGGCCATATTATGGTAAAATAAAATAACGTCTGCAAATGTTCCAACCCAGGACGGTGATACATAACAATCAGGAGGTTACTACATGCCACAGAGAACTGATATTAAAAAAGTACTGATCATAGGTTCCGGTCCCATCATCATAGGCCAGGCCTGCGAGTTTGATTATTCCGGCACCCAGGCCTGTAAGGCGCTGAAGAAGCTGGGTTACGAGATTGTATTGGTGAATTCCAATCCGGCCACGATCATGACAGACCCGGAGATGGCGGATGTCACCTATATTGAGCCCCTGAATAAGGAGCGTCTGGAGCAGATTATCGTTAAGGAGCGCCCGGATGCGCTGCTGCCGAATCTGGGAGGGCAGTCGGGGCTGAACCTTTGCGCGGAGCTGGCCGGCGCCGGAATTCTGGAGAAATACAATGTGAAGGTAATCGGCGTCCAGGTGGATGCCATCGAGCGCGGTGAAGACAGGATTGAATTTAAAAACGCCATGAATGCCCTGGGGATAGAGATGGCCAGGAGCGAGGTGGCGTACTCTGTGGAGGAGGCTCTTCAGATTGCCGACAAACTGGGATTTCCGGTGGTTTTGCGCCCCGCGTATACCATGGGCGGCGCCGGCGGCGGGCTGGTGTACAACAGAGATGAGCTTCGCACGGTCTGTGCCAGGGGCCTGCAGGCTTCCCTGGTGGGACAGGTTCTGGTAGAGGAATCCATCCTGGGATGGGAAGAACTGGAGCTGGAGGTGGTCCGGGATGCGGATGGCAATATGATCACGGTGTGCTTTATTGAAAATATAGACCCCATGGGAGTGCATACAGGGGATTCCTTCTGTGCCGCGCCCATGCTGACGATTTCCGAAGAGCTGCAGAAGCGTCTTCAGGAACAGGCTTACCGCATTGTGGAATCCGTGCAGGTCATCGGCGGCACCAATGTGCAGTTTGCCCATGATCCTGTCAGCGACCGGATTATTGTCATAGAGATTAATCCCAGGACATCCCGCTCCTCCGCGCTTGCGTCCAAGGCCACGGGCTTCCCTATCGCACTGGTCAGCGCCATGCTTGCCGCCGGGCTGACATTGAAGGATATCCCCTGCGGAAAATACGGTACGCTGGATAAATATGTGCCGGGCGGAGACTATGTGGTGATCAAATTTGCCCGCTGGGCATTTGAGAAGTTCAAGGGCGTGGAGGATAAGCTGGGCACCCAGATGCGCGCC